>JADYYD010000029.1 GCA_020853845.1 Candidatus Melainabacteria bacterium | reverse complement strand
GGCTTTTTCGCTGTTTCCGGTTTCTTCGCAGCCTCCTGCTTATTCGCAGCTTCCGGCTTTTTCGCCGCAGCTTTCTTTGCGGCATCGCCCTTGCTCGCCGCTGCCGGCTTTTGCGCGATTCTCAAAGCTTCAGGCGAGACTGCCGCATCATCCTTTTTATAGCCGGCCAACTGTTGTTTGCTGACTGAAAAACTATAAGGCTCGCAGCGGTTATCGAAACTTATCGGTGTATGACCATGTTGTTTTTGAATATGCGTATCGGCTGAAGGAGTCCTCGGCGGAGTTTGCTTGGAAGGTGGAGGAGCCTGTTGTGGAGCTGGTTTTGGCTGCGCTGATGAAGAACTCAGAAATCCAACGACGCGATTTTCCGGCACTAAATATGTTCTTGCCACACGTTGAATGTCGGCACTACTGACGGTGCGCAGTCGTTGCGGCCATGCATATGCATTTTTCCAAGAACTGATACTGTCGAAATAACCTATGTAGAACCCCGTCCGATAGGGACCATCACGCTCTGAGAAACAAGCGTACTCAGCTTGATTCTTGGCTCGGCGCAGTTCTGCATCACTGACCGGCTGACTGCGTAATTGCGCGATCATGCCGTCGATTCCATCGAGTGCTTTCTGCAATGTTTGGTTTGCCGCGGGCGTAGCGGTAAACGTCATCAGACCGGGATCGTGTTTCAATTCGAATTGGCAATTGGCACCAGAACATATCTTCGGTTCCATCAATTTAGTCTTTATTCTGCCGGAAATACTGGCATTCAAAAGTTTCTCCAAAACAGCCATGGCAGCACTGTCCTGCTCGGCGATGGATGGTGCATGGTAAGAGACCTGCAGCAATTCAGTTTTGCCCGGATAGCGCATCAGAACACGCCGCTCAGCTCGCTGCTGCGGCTCCTTCGCTCTCAGCACCGGCAACGGAGTCACCGACTTCGGAATAGCGGCAAAGTATTTTTTGATCGATGTCAAAGCACTGGCGGAATTGAAATCGCCAACCAATACGAGCGTGGCGTTATTTGGCACATAAAAACGATCGTAAAAGCCTTTTGCATCCTCCGGTGTAAGTCCCTCTACATCGGGCTGCCAGCCGCGAGTCGGACTACCATAGGGATGATGCAAGAAAGAGACGCAACGAACTTCCGAGGCAAGCATCGCAGCGGGATCGTCTTTTTCATCCTCGAACTCTTTTTTCAGATTGGCGACTTCAGCTTGCACGGACGCCTTTGTGAAACGCGCCTGGCGCATGCGCATCGCCTCGATTTTCAATGCGAGATCGAGTTTGGCTGGATGCAGAGTTTCAAAAAACGCCGTGAAATCGTCGCTGGTAAATCCGTTGAATTGACCGCCGTTTCGCACGATGGTGGCACCCAATTCGCCTTTGCGGAAAGTGCCGACCTCGTCGAACAACATGTGCTCGACCATGTGCGAAAGTCCCGTGCTGCCTGGTCTTTCGTAACGAGCGCCGACGCGATACCAGATAAGGCAAGACACTACAGGAAGCGAATGCTCTTCGACAAGAATAATTCGCAGCCCGTTGGGCAAAGAATATTCTTTCGGTTGCGGCGGCCCTTTCGCACGCACCTGCGTCACCAGTGGCGCAGTAGTAGCGCCGGAGGAAACAGGTATCGTGGATGCTGTGCCAGACGAACCAGACGGTGTCCCCGCGGAAGGAGAGGTGGCGGAGCCCGGCACTTGCTGGACAGGTGCGGCAGAAGAAGCAGGAGCTGCTTTTGCCGGAGCTGATGGCTGGGCTGTGGAAGAACTCGGCGGTGCAGCCGAAGGTTTTACTATTGGAGTGGAGTCGGACGGCAGCGGCAACTTACCATGAGGCAATTCCTGCGCCACCGCCGCGAAAGGAAAGAGAAAGGAACAAACCATGAGTAAAGCAAGAAGAAGTGCACCGAACGGCGCTCTTCTTCCACTGCGGAATTTCACGGACTGATGAGATGAGCAAAAGATCATCTGGTCAGTCAAGCCTCCCATGTTGCCCAAGACACTAGCGCCCGCGCTCATTGCGAGTCGTCGAAGTCGCATCGTGCTTGACTTTACCACGTTGAAACTTCCTTACGCGCGGAACCAAATTCATAGTTATCTTTTCTTTCAATAAGTTGTAGAGCGGAACGCCAACTGATAAACTCTGACTCATCAAAGCGGGAGATGTTGATGACGGCTGCAATCCACAAGGTTGTTGAATCGCCTTCGCGCGGGCAGGAGTCAGGCGTACGCTCCCCGCTAAAAATCGTACTGGCCGGCAATCCCAACGTTGGCAAGTCTGTAATTTTCAATGCGCTCACAGGTTTGAGCGCCGACGTTTCGAACTACCCGGGCACCACAATCGACATCGCGCGAGGCACTCTCGGCGAGCACGAGCTTGTCGATACGCCAGGCGTCTACGGCGTCTCCAGCTTCAATGACGAAGAGAAAGCGGCGCGCCGGTTGATAGTCGACGCGGAAGTGGTGGTCAATGTTGTCTCGGCATTGAGTTTGGAGCGCGATCTGTTTCTTACCATGCAGTTAATTGATATGGGCAAACCGCTTCTGGTTGCGATCAATCAATGGGACGAAGCGCGGGACAGAGGAATTGTCATAGACACGGGAGTTCTGAGCGAGCAGCTCGGAGTTCCAGTTATCACCTGTGTGGCTGTTCGAAAAGAAGGAATCTCCGGCATTGTGGTGAATCTGTCGCAAGCGCGACCCGGCAAATCCGATGTCGAACTTGTGTCATTTCTTTCGCCACTGGAAGAACACAACATTCCGCGGGCGCATGCACTGTTGATTCTGGAAGGAGACTCGCAATCTGCAGATGCTCACGCTCAAGCAATTGCCACCATTCGCGCTGAGCAAAGTTTGAAAGCAACCAGCGAATTGCACGCTGGTGAAACAAAAGAGAATCATCGCCAGGATATCTACAGGCGCAGAAGACAGAGAGTCAATGAGCTGTCGGAAAAGTGCGTCAAGTCGCTATCAAAGAAGAAAACCATCTCGACAAAATTAGGCCGATTGTTGCTGCATCCAGTGGCGGGAACAATCGCTGCCGCACTCGTTTGCTACATGATTTTCTATCAATTGCTCGGTGTTTTTGTCGCCGGAACGGTCGTTGAATTGACCGAGAAGAAAGGCATGAAAGTCTACTACGAGCCTATCGTCAAGCGCATCGCAGCGACCACATTCCCCTGCACAATTACGGTAAAAGACAAAACGTTCGATTTCCCGCAAGGAACGTTTGCGAATCAGGTTGCCACCACCACACTGGATGCAGCCTTGAAGAGCGTAGCTCCGGCTGAGGTCGAATACAACTTCTGGAGCCATCCTTCAGCCCGCGCAGTTTTGGGAAATATTCTTGTCGGCGAATACGGAATGCTGACTTTGACCGTGACCTATTTGCTTGGTCTGCTCTTTCCCCTTGTTCTCGGGTTCTATTTCGGACTTTCAATGCTCGAAGACTCGGGCTATCTGCCGCGCCTTGCGGTGCTTGTGGACAGAGTTTTAAACAAAGTCGGCTTGAACGGACGCGCGATTATTCCTCTTATTTTGGGTTTGGGCTGCGTCACTATGGCGACGATAACTACCCGATTGCTCAGTACAAGGCGCGAAAAAATCATAGCGACAGCGCTTCTTGGTGTTGCGATTCCATGTTCGGCTCAACTCGGCGTGGTATCCGGCACATTGGCTCAAATAGGCGGTCTTTACGCCTGGGCGATTTACGGCGCGATTGTCACCTCCATTCTGGCAACTACCGGCGTAGCACTGAATATGGTGCTGCCCGGCAAATCCGACGCCTTGATCATGGATCTTCCGCCGATGCGGTTGCCGCGTATGGACAATGTGCTGAAGAAAACCTGGTCTAAATCGTGGGCGTTCCTGAAAGAAGCTACCAAGCCATTCTTCATCGCTGGTTTTGCCGTAAGCGTTGCTCACATGACCGGACTGCTTTCTATGTTCGTTAATGCACTGCAACCAATTACGGTGGCATGGTTGCATTTGCCGAGCGATCCTCGCATCGCCACCACATTTGTTTTGGGAATTGTTCGCCGAGATTTCGCTTCGTTCGGTTTGACGGAAGTGCCGATGACAGCCGCTCAGGCGCTGACGGCAATGATTGTAATCACTCTGTTCGTGCCTTGTATTGCCACCGTCGGCGTTATGACAAAAGAGCGCGGTCCAAAAATCGCATTCACGATCTGGATCGGTTCTTGGATAGCGGCGTTCATCATTGGTGGTCTGCTGAGCATGGCTCTGCCGCCCGTGTTCAAGCTGCTCGGCATGTAGGTTTGACAGAACGCATCTGATTCTCGTGCCTTACGCCAGCAGGTTCACTTTCCTTGCAAGATTTGATTCGCCTGCGCGTCTGCAACCAGCGCCTCTTGTTTGCGCCCCAGCGCATTCAAAGCGTTTCTCTCCCGCTGCAAAACCCAGGCGAATTCCTGCGTCTGATTTTGTTTTAGCGCAACCATAATTTCTTTTGCACGCAAGAAATTGCGCAATGCGTTTTCACCCTGTCGCATTTGCAACTGATGATCGCCGTAAAAACTCAGTATGTGCGCAAATTCAACCTGATCGGTTGCCTTCTTCTTTTCATATGTGGCGACAGCGGAAGCATACAAAGGTTC
>JADYYD010000028.1 GCA_020853845.1 Candidatus Melainabacteria bacterium | reverse complement strand
GGGCGCATGATGAGCTTGATCAATGACTTGCTGGACATCGAAAAAATCAAGTCCGGCAATTTCGAAATTGATTGCGAAGATGTGGAAGTTAACACGCTTTTCAAAGGATGCATCGACTTGCACTCGACTTTTGCCTCGGCGCAAGGTGTGGAATTATCCGTGCACGAGTCCGATGCCCATGTCTGGGGAGACCAGGACAAGCTTTTGAGATTGCTGTCGAACCTGGTCGCCAATGCGGTGAAATTCACACCGCAAGGAGGCCGGGTTTCGCTTTCAGCATCCGAGAATAATGGAACCGTGAGAATCTGCGTGCAAGACTCCGGTCCGGGCATAGCAAAGGACAAGCTGGCAAGGGTTTTTGAGCGTTTTCATCAAATCGAAGGTGAACACAAGGCGGCAGGATCTGGACTCGGACTTGCCATTTGCAAATTGATCGCCGAAGTGCACGACGGGCGCATCTGGGCGGAGAGCGAACTGGGCAAAGGGTGCGAATTTATTGTCGCCCTTCCTGCCAGCAAGCCGGACTGAGCGTTTTATCAGCTCCATCTGCCCGGCGCTTTGAGCTAAAATTGTCCCGTAGTTGTAGGGTTGAAGTCCGCATGGCAAAAATTCTGGTAGTCGAAGATGATGTCGATTTCGCGCTCACCGTAGAACACGCGCTGCAGACGGCGAATCACACAGTCGAGATGGTGCATGATGGCGCCTCTGCTATGGAATATCTCAGACAGAGTCAATATGACATCATCATTTTAGACTGGCAGCTTCCCGACATGGAAGGCATCGACATTTTGAGCAAGTTCCGCTCAAGAGGCGGCGCCACGCCCGTCTTGATGTTGACCGGCAAAAGCCAGATACGCGACAAAGAAATTGGTCTGGACGGCGGCGCCGATGATTATTTAACGAAGCCTTTCGATGCAAGAGAGCTGGTGGCGCGTATCCGCGCATTGCTCAGGCGGCAAAGCGTGGCGCCTACCAATACGCTTTCGGCAGGGGATCTGGTGCTCGACCCGACCAAGCATCGACTGACGAAAGCCGGCAAAGAAGTTCATTTACAGCCGAGAGACTTTTCGCTGCTGGAGTTCTTGATGAGACATCCTGATGAAATTTTTTCAGCAGAAGCGCTGCTCACAAGAGTTTGGCACCAGGATTCCGACGCTTCCTCTGCCGGTTTGAGAGCAGCAATCGTGCGCATCCGCAAAGTCATCGACAGCGACGGCGATGATGCCAAATCGCTGATTGAAAACGTTGCGCGTGTCGGATACCGCATGCGCGGTTGAAATCCGATCAGCTTACCGATTGGGATCGATGGCGAAAAGGTGCCATTTGGCTCTTTTCTCCAATAGTGTCCACATTGGCGGCGGTTCTTTCATCTGCTCCATAACATCGGTCGTAACCAGCAGATAATGCGGTTTCCTGCCGGTCTCGACATACTGTTTGTAATCGAGCAATGTTTTTATTTCTTTGATCGGTCTGCGCAAGTAGAAATTTACCGCCGGCGAATCGCGCATGTACAGCGCAACTTGCGCCTTATCCCGGACTACACGGCGCAGCATTTGAAAGAGATGATAGTCGCTCTGTAGATAATGCGATTGCAGTCCGGTCGGCACAAAAGTGCCACAGGCAAACGCGCAGGCGCAGACTATAGCGGTGATCGCCACTTCAATCTTCTTGCGGAATGCCGCCCAAGTTGCCAGAGTCAAAAAACACCAGGCAAAAAATCCGAAGCCCATGAATGCGTAAAGGGTATTGATGTCGAACTTGAATTTGTAGCAAAGCGTCGGTGCGCAGACTGCCACCAGAGGCAGAATTACAAATACAATCGTCAGCAAAATCCACTTGAGTCGAGGCGCTTTCATGCGCACGGCACGGTCGAGCAGACTGCCGGAAAGTATCGCCAATGGCGGCGCAATCGGCAAAATATATGTCGCTAGTTTTGTTTTTAAAACAGTGAATATGCCAAGGATAAGCAGGAGCCAGAGAATAGAGAACAGCTCGAGATTAGCTCTTTTACTCGGGATCCAGGCGCCGGGCTTCCACTGCTTTTTGAGAAGGCCGAAATAACGGCGGATATCTAAAAGGGCGATTACAGACCAGGGAAAAAATCCGGCAAAATAAATGGGAATGTAGAACCAGAAAGGATTCTGGTGATTGACTGTGCCCATAGCGCGGCCGAAATTTTGCTTGATGAAGAACTCCTGATAGAAGGCACCTTTGGTGGCGAGACCTTCGGCAATGTACCAGGGGGCGGCTATCGAAAGCATAACGGCCGTGCCTAAAAGAGGATGCAGAAGCACAGCCTTCTGCCACCACCAGCGATATCGCCCTTCAGAACCTCTGGGCCCTGTCCAAAAAAGATAAACGACGATGAGCAGCGCGACCAGCGCGACTGGCACCGGTCCTTTGATTAAGAGAGCCAAGCCAAGGGCGCCGTAGGCGAAGGCGAGGGAACACCAGTGCGCGCCATGAAGGCGCGAAAACAGTCCCAGCGCACCGACGGTCATGAAGAGAGTGAGCGGCACATCGGTTATGGCAACTCGTCCAACCGTGACGAAAAGCGGTGTGGACAAAAGGCAGATGGAGGAAAAAAGTGCAGCGCGCGCGCCCAGGAAGGGACGCACAAAGAGCAAGAGAGCCAGAGAAGACAAAATGCCGCACAATGCTACAGGCAATCGGGCGGCGAATTCGTGCACTCCCAGAAGCTTGTAGGAAGCAATAATCATCCAATAGATGAGAATCGGTTTTTCATAAAATGGCTGGTAATTCGAAGAAGGACTGACCCAGTCCGAACGCTCCAGCATCTCTCGGGCGCCTTCCGCGTAAAGCCCGTCACTGGGATCGATGATGCCGTAATGCTGAAGCCCCGGCAGGAAAACGACCAGAGCGGCAAGGAAAACGATAATCAGGTGGACCCAGACACCGCCTTTCGGCTTGCGTTTAGGGTCGGGCGCCGGAAATGTGGGGCCGGACTCGTTTTGCGGGGATGCTGGAAGAGACAAGGAGGCGGACTCCAAATTTGCATGGACATCCGATATTTTGCCAGGATTTATAGCTTGTAACTTGGCGTGATCTTAATAAAAATAGCGAAAAGCCTCGACAGGCGATGCTTTAGGACGGAAATTAAGTTGCTCGCTGTGAGGTTGATTGTCTGGCTACTCACTAAGGGGGCGACTTTCGATATGATTTATGAACCTCCTATATGGGAATATCCAGTCAAAGGTTTCCGCTAGCCAGTATCCGGCTTTTAAAAAGATCAGAATGTCAAGCGCCCCACGAAGTGGAAAAAATCCCAATACATCGCAAGCCGGCGGCAATTCGCAACCGCCCAGCCAGAGCCCGGCCGAGCCCAGAAAGCGCCGCGACATCAACCGCACTCTGGAGCTGGAGCCGATAAAGATTGACATCCTCTCCGAGCAACTGGGGCGGTTGACGGATAACTTTCGTTTTCAAGACATTTTTCCACAGCCTCCCGATATCGAAAAATCGCTGGAATCTTTGAAAGCCGACCTGCTCGATGTGCCGGTGCGCGGTGCCGACGGTAAGGTCACAAATGTCTTCAATAAGATTGAAGCGGACGAAGTCCTGACGCGAGAAGACAAGGACTTGATCTGGTGCTGCTTGTCCATGGTGCGTGACTCGTTCGAGCGCCTTGATCGCTCGACTAGTGCGGCAGCGCCCGGCTCCAGCTATCAGTGGAATATGAATTGGAAACATACGCGCTCTGAAGTGGGCGAAGTTTTGGAGGCGGCCAAGCTGCTGCAGCTCAACGCCACGGAAACGCGCGATGCGATTCTGGCTTCGATATTTTCCGACAGCGTCAAAAACAGAAAGAATTTCATTATTCACAATGTCCATGGTGCCTATGGTGCGGCTCAAGCGCTGTCGTATTTCATGGATTTCACCAAGCCGGATGTAATTAAAAGTGTCGAGCGCATCACGCGCGCGGTCAAAGAACACCAGATAGCGCCTCCGCAATTCATGGCCAATGTCGTTGCAATTTTGCTGAGCAAAAAAATGTCGCTGGGGCCGTTTTCGCCTGCAGGTCCCTTGCCTCAAAATGCCAGCAGCAGCGCCCTTCAAGTTATGGAAGTGGTGCGTTCGATTTGGCGAAAAATAAATGATCCTTTCAACAAAGAATATCTGACTCAGGATTTGAGCACGATTGACTTTTCTCCTGCGGAACGGCAGTTGCTGGTCAATATCGGCGTGGATGACTGGTTTGTGCCGCACCCGGAAACGCAAGATTCCAAAGTTGCGCACGCAGTAATCGCCGGTGATCATTCAATCAATTACAACCATCCTGAAGGTTTCGCAAAGATTGCCTTGCTCAGAGGCCCTGATACAGAGGCTATCTTTGAAGACCCAACTATCCATAATTCTCTGGATTCAGCGGTCAACAGTTTTGCCGATTCTTTCAGAGTTATTCGTCCCGAAGTTCAAAAACTGGCTGTTGAAGGGCTTCGACGCACGAAGTCAGCGATGGAAAGAGTAGTCGCAATCATGACTTACCTATTTTCCGGCATCGTCATCGGACCGAAAGATACTTGCGTTACAGGGCATGCAAAAATCGAACAAGCCATGCTGCGCGCGGCTGAAAAGTATCCGCACCTTTTCGAAGCATCATCGTCAAAGCTTACGGATGAAGGCGCCGATTACATGAAAAAAACAGTCGAGAGAATCGGAGACATACTTCAAGACTGGTTGGACAGCTATCACGAGATTCCGTTTTCGCCTAAAGATTCCAGACAAGTCGAGCCCGGACCGGGCAAACTGCCTTTCTGGAACGCCCCTTTGAAATATCCAACTAGAAACGAGCATGGCATGCTCAATCTTCATGAGTTGAATGAACTCGAACTCAAACAGTTTCTCTTTGCCGGCAAGATTCGCGAAATTGCCGTCGAACTCTTGCGCGCGGAGCAGTGGATTTTTTAGGCACCAGCGCAAAACGGAGCCTGCCCGGCGATCGACTATTGAAGGAATTGTCCTTCCATCATCACTATTCCCGAGCCCCCAACAAAGACTTTGACTTCATCTTTGGATCGTACTGCTCGGGTGTGGATAACAGACGGCCTATCGACTATGTTGCCTTGTTCGATACGCAAGGTGAAATCATTGTCGGCATATCGATAGTAGCGGCTGAGGTAGGCAGTGAGAGCGCCATTGCCTACACCGCAAGCCGGATCTTCCAGCCCTTCGCGCGGACACAGATTGCGGGTATGAATTTGGCACGTTTTGTCGAATGTTTCGAAGCAAAAGAGCTGCGCTTCCCTGACTCCATTCTTTCGGCATAGCTCTTTCAGAGGCTCAATTCGCCGCTTAGCAGACATCAAAACATCAAGCGTGCGCACCGGGATTACCAAATGCCCCAAGCCTGTATCCACTGCTTGAATCGGCAGTCGATCATCGATTGAATCTTTGCCGATCTCCAATACTTCTGATGCTTGCTCGGCAGTGCAGCCGGTTTCGAGGAACCGTGCTGCAGGCTGTTTCATTGTCACAACCGGTTTGCCCTTTTTAGAGCGTTCAACCTTAATCTCCTGCACGCCGGCCTGATTTGCTTGAGTGTATATGTTTCTCTCGTCGGTGCTAACGATTCCCTCATGCAATAGCGCGCACCAAGCCGCAATCGTCGGATGTCCAGCGACAGGCAGCTCGGTTTTTGGAGTGAAATATCGAAGGCGAAAGTCGGCGTTTGTTTCAGGAGTGACGAAGACCGTCTCGACGAGATTCAATTGCCTGGCTATAGATTGCATCATCTCCTGGGGCAATCCTTGAGCATTTGGAAAAACAGCCGCGGGGTTGCCACCGAAAGGCATTTCAGCAAAAGCATTCACAACCAAAAAACGCTTGTTCTTTTCGCTCAATCCGAATACCTCATCTGCCTCTTAACAGCCAACGCTCCAGGTTGTCACCAGGTTGATTTCCGGGGAGGTGCGGTTGGAATTTCAATTGATATCAATTGAAATTCCACAGCAACACGCGCTCGAGAACGTCAAGCGCCGAGAATCTAGTCAGTGCAGCCCTTTTCGAGAACTAGAGAGCTTTTACCGCTGCCACAATGTGCTTCGCTGAAATTCCAGCGGCGTCAAGCAATTCTTGAGGAGTGCCGGAACCGGGCATTCCTTGCACGGAAAGTTTGATCACTTTCGGTGTCGCGCAAGTGGCTTTGGCAGTTTTTTCACAGCACGTGAAAGCATCCAAAACAGCATCGCCAAGACCACCTTCAGCCCAGTGATCTTCAACTACTATGAGCGTTCCTGTTTCCTTGGCGGCTTTCTGCAGCGTTTCTTTATCAACCGGCTTAACCGAGTAAAGGTCGACTACGCGCACTTCAATGCCATCCTTTTTCAGCTCTTCGTATGCTTTCAAAGATTCATGCAGTGTAATGCCGGCAGCGATGAGAGTTGCTTTGTCTTTGCCGGAGCTGCGCAGCGTTTTACTGCCGCCAACTGGAAAATTGTCATCACTCTTGTAGAGAATCGGTGTCTTTTCTCTTGTCGTGCGCATGTATGAAATGCCTTTTGTCTCAGCCATGGTATTTACCAGGTGGGCTGCGCAAACTGCATCGGATGGATAAAGCACGGTGCTGCCGTGAATCGCTCGCATCATAGCGATGTCTTCCAGAGCCATTTGGGACGGTCCGTCTTGTCCGATGGAAACACCAGCATGCGAACCGCACAATCTGATGTTGGCGCGGCAAATCGCACCCATGCGGATGAAGTCGTAAGCCCGACTCAAGAAAGCGGCAAAAGTAGAGGCAAAGGCAATCTTGTTGCGATTAGCAAGTCCGATTGCCACTCCGACCATACACTGTTCTGCAATGTACATCTCGAAGAATCGCTCCAAGAACGAATGAGCGAATTTGTCGGCGTAAGTGGAGTTGGAAACCTCGGCATCAACAACAACGACGTTGTCATTGGCAGCACCCAGTGCTTTCAGAGCATCACCGTATGCCTCACGAGTAGCGACTGCAGATTCATATTTCGGCAATTCGAATTTCTTGACGGCGCGATCTGCGTTGGCTGGCTGTTTGTCTTCCGGTTTCTTCACTTCGATGACAGTATTTTGAACACCGCCCAATTGCTCAATGGCTTCTGCTGCTTGCTCAGGGCTGAGCGGCTTGCCATGCCAGTTGTCCTTGTTAGCAGTAAGAGGAATGCCGTGACCTTTTTCCGTTTTAGCAATGATCAAGGTTGGCTTGCCTTGGGTAGCAATCGCTTCTTTGTATGCGCGATCGATGGCATCGAGGTCGTGACCGTTAATTTCTATGGTGTGCCATCCGAAAGCGCGGGCTCTTTCGGCGTAGACTTCCGAATGCCAGCCAAGCATTGTTTCGCCGCGCTGGCCGAGACGATTCATGTCCAGAATGGCGGTCATATTGTCGAGCTTGTAGTGCCAGGCGCAAGCCATTGCCTCCCAAACCGAACCTTCAGCCATCTCGCTGTCGCCCAGAAGAACCCAGACGCGGTAAGGCAGTTTGTCCAAGAACTTTCCAGCAAGGGCCATGCCGACGCCGAAGGAGAGTCCCTGTCCGAGCGAACCGGTTGCAACATCAACCCAAGGCAAGATTTCCGGCACGGGATGACCTTCCAGACGGCTTCCCAACTTGCGCAGGCTGAGCAATTCTTCATCGCTGATGGCGCCGGCGGCTTTGTAAAACGAGTACAGAAGCGGGCAAGCGTGTCCTTTTGAAAAAATCAGACGGTCGTTGTTCGGATGTTCGGGTTTTTTGAAATCGTAGCGCAGATAATTTGTCATCAGCACAGCCATCAAATCGGCTGCAGACATGGAAGAAGTAGGGTGCCCCGAGCCCGCCTGGGTCGTCGATCTGATGCTGTCGACTCGCAACTGCTGAGCTAATTTGGTGATACTTTGGACTGTGGCTGCTTCTGCCATTTTTACTTAACCTCTCTGCGTTTTGCCGGTAAGAAATCCGATACTGGCTTGCCGATTACAAGCCCTTCGGTAGCCGAGGATTTTGCACCGCCTGCCGAAATGAAATCAAAGTCTCAATATGCTAACCTCTCCGGCACTTAATTGCCACCCAAGTACTAAAGAGGAAGCGGTAAACGAGCCATGTCAACCGAAACACGCCTGCTCTTGGATGAATCCGTCTCCTACCGCCTGCCTCGCACAGTTATTCCGCAGCGTTACAGACTGCATCTGGCGCCTGAGATAGAGGCAGGGACCTTCTCGGGAAAGGTAACTATCGATGTGGATGTACGCTCTGAATTGAGCGAAGTTTTGTTGAATAGTCTTGACTTAACAATCGAAACTGCCGCCGCCAAAGATGACAAAGGCAAAGAGTTAATCGCCAAAACGTCACTTGATGCTGACAACGAGCGCCTGAAACTGGTTTTTGCCAAGCCCCTGAAACCAGGTCGCTGGCAGCTATCAATAGAGTTTGCCGGCGTCTTAAATGACAAATTGCATGGCTTTTATCGAAGCTCCTATAGCGATCCGGATGGAGTTAAGCACACGCTGGCCGTGACACAATGCGAACCGACTGACGCAAGACGGGTTTTTCCCTGCTTTGATGAACCTGACTTCAAGGCCGTCTTCGAAATTTCTGTTCTCGTGGATGCCGACGCGGTAACGCTTTCCAACGCGCCAATTGCTTCGCAAAAGGTCGAAAAGTCCGTAGCATCAGAAAAAGCAACTCCCAAAGGCAAGGCGCAGAGCCGGCAAGACAAGGATGATAAAGAGCGTCCTTGCAAGCTTGTCGTCTTTAAAGAAACAATGAAAATGTCCACTTATCTGGTGGCATTAGTGATCGGAAAGCTTGAAGCGAAAGAACCGGTAATGGTCGACGGTACTCCGGTCAGAGTCTGGACACCTGCAGGAAAAACGCATTTGGCGTCGTTTGCCATCGATATTGCCTCCGCATCTCTATCATTTTTCAATCGTTATTATGGAATCAAATATCCAGGCGAGAAGCTCGATTTGGTCGCGGTTCCTGATTTTATGTTCGGAGCAATGGAAAATCTCGGCTGCGTGATTTTTAGAGAGAATGCTTTGCTCGTCGATGAGAAAACGGCGGCGCATCCGGAGCTGGAGAGGGTTGCCGATGTAGTAGCGCATGAACTTGCGCATATGTGGTTCGGCGATCTGGCGACAATGAGGTGGTGGAACGGTCTATGGCTGAACGAGGCTTTTGCCACATTCATGGAAATGCTCGCTATCGATGATTGGCATCCGGACTGGAAAAGATGGGATACATTTGGCGTTTCGCGCGGGGCCGCATTTTCTACAGATGGTTTGCTGAGTACGCGACCGATTGAATTTACCGTACGCAAGCCTGAAGATGCCGAAGGAATGTTCGACGTCTTGACCTATGAAAAAGGCGCATCGGTGCTGAGAATGCTCGAGCAATTCCTGGGTGGCGAAAATTTCCGTCTAGGAATCAGTCATTACCTCAACAACCACAAGTATGCAAATACAGAAACAACCGACCTATGGGATGCAATCGAAGAGAAGTCTGAGCAGCCGGTTCGGCAGATGATGGATTCCTGGATCTTCCAGGGCGGCTACCCGATCATTCATGCATCGAAAGAAAACGATGGTCAGCGCTGGCTATTGACGCAGCATCGATTTTTCTACCTGCCGGAAGAAAAACGCTCACACGTTAAACAAGACAGCGTATCGCGCTATCACGTTCCGATCATGTATACAGCGGCTTTCGGTGAGAAGCGAACGAGCGGTCGTGTTTTGTTGACAGGCAATTCCACCGAAATAGAACTGAGCGAACCGGCTGACTGGCTTCTTTTAAACGCCGGAGGCCATGGTTTCTATCGTTG
>JADYYD010000027.1 GCA_020853845.1 Candidatus Melainabacteria bacterium | reverse complement strand
GAAAGGCCGCGATTGAACTGAACAGGCGCTATTGCGGCGAAATATTGAACTATGCCAGGCTCGTCACGCAGCTATACGACAATGCCACGCGCAGCGGGACGAATCGAACGCCAGTCTTCTTTGCTATAAGAGAATCTTTTCTGCAAGCCTGGATAATCGGGCTGACCAGAAAGCGATAGCTGCTCAAGAGGAAGCCTTGCGTGTAGTACAAATTTGTACTACATCAGTGTAGTACGGAGTAGTTTGAATGTGCAAATTGTCGGCTACAACTGGGATAGCCTTCAACGCCATGATGTTACGGCAGAATAGACTGGAACAATGTCTAAACTAAATCAAAAGGAGCTAAAAAAAGCACACAAGGATCTACAGATTGATGCGCGACAAAGGGTGGCGGAGCGCGGAGTGCTTCAGTTTAGAGCGGACAAAGAAACTATATTAGCGATATTAGACGCAGCAGACAGACGTAAAATGCCCGTAGGTGCACTACTTCGGGAATGGATTCAAAACAAACTAGTTTTGGAGGATGCGTATCGAAAGTCGCCGGATTTACTTGAAAGAATCACAGTCCTAGAGCAAACAGTTTCTTATCTTCAAAAGAAACTGAAGTAGGCTTTCTAAACCGCTGCAAGCGCCATCCTACTGACGGTGTGTGCGTGAGCCAGGTCATTCTGAGCCGAAGGAACATCAGCTTCAACCATCTGCAGAAAGTATTGATGAACGCGATGATCGTCAGTAAGTTCAGGATGGAAGGACGAGACGAGCAGATTCTTCTGCCGGGCCATCACTATATATGAATCGTAAATGGCAGCTTCATCCGGCAAGCTGCCCGCTGTTTTGCCCAGACGCCCGATATTCGCATCGACGCGCGCCATAACCTCGACGCCCGGTCCGGCCGATAAGATTACAGGCCCGCGGATGAAAACAGCATTGAGAGGTTCATCGCCCAGGACAGGGATTTGCAGGGTCGTCTCGAAACTGTAACGCTGCGGACCGAACGCATTTCTGCGCACCTTAATATCCATTGCAGCCAGGCGCCCCTGGGTGGAACCTTCGATTTCTTTAGCCAGAAAGATAGAACCCATGCAGGTTCCATAAACCGGCTTATCAGCGTCGATAAATTCACGGATGCGATCGAAGATCGCATCATTATTGTCGGCGGTCAATTTGGCGATCGTGGTCGATTCGCCGCCAGGAATGATAAGACCATCAATGCTGTCAATCTGCCGCGCGTAGCGAATCTGAAGAGCGCGACGCCCGAGCGCCTCGACAGACCGGCAGTGCTCGGCTACGTCACCTTGAAGGGCAAGTACTCCGATTGTAGAAGACATGATGGTTTCCTCTTTGATGGTCGCTTATTTGCTTAACTGCTGATTTTGAGAGGGCGAGGTGTCGCCTCGCCCCTGCAAAACATCTCTTACCAGCCGCGAGTGGCCAGCGTTTCGGTTGCAGCCAGGCTGGCAGCCGTGCGGCCGACCATCGGCTCGCCCAGGTTGCGGCTGACTTCGGCGAGCACTGATGGATCTTGATAGAAGGTTGTAGCTTTTACAATCGCCAGAGCGCGCTTTTCAGGATTGCCTGATTTGAAAATGCCGGAGCCGACGAAAACGCCTTCTACGCCGATTTGCATCATCAATGCTGCATCCGCCGGAGTGGCGATGCCGCCTGCCGCAAAGTTGACGACGGGCAGTTTGCCGTCTTCTGCAACTTTGAGAACGAGCTCGAAAGGTGCGCCGATTTGCTTGGCGTAGGTCATCAACTCTTCTCTGGGCATGATGGAAAGCGAGCGGATTTCGCCAAGAATTTTGCGAGCGTGGCGAACCGCTTCGACAACGTCACCGGTGCCCGCTTCGCCTTTGGTGCGGATCATGGCGGCTCCTTCGCCGATTCTTCTCAATGCTTCGCCGAGGTTTCTGGCGCCGCATACAAAAGGAATCTCGAACTTGGATTTATCGATGTGATATTCCTCGTCAGCAGGCGTCAGCACTTCGCTCTCATCGATGCAATCTACACCGAGCGATTGCAGAATCTGCGCTTCGACGAAGTGACCGATGCGAGCTTTAGCCATTACAGGAATGCTTACGGACTCAATGATTTTTGAAACCAGCTCAGGGTCGCTCATGCGAGAGACACCACCTTCAGCACGGATATCAGCGGGCACGCGCTCCAGCGCCATGACTGCAACAGCGCCTGCTGCTTCGGCAATTTTTGCTTGCTCGGCATTGACGACGTCCATGATGACACCACCCTTGAGCATCTGCGGCAGCGCCTTCTTCACGGCTTCACTGCCGGTGCGAATGTCGGCTCCGCTCTTGGGGGTTTTCTTTGTTTCGACTGCCATTGTTTGCTCCTCCTGGCGCTTGTTGGTTAAATTTCGCATCACCCGCGGTATCACGAGATAGCGGTGCGATGCTCAGATCAATACTCTTTCACTGCCTCTCTTCTTCCAGACGCTTTCTTTCGAGCGCGCCCTGGACACATCGGCAAAGAAGGCAGAGAGTGCCTTTCCAAGCCGTTTTACACCTTCTCTAATCGTGTCTTCATCCGTCTGGATAAAGCACAAGCGCAAATATTCAGGTTGATCTGCGCCGACAAAAAACAACTCACCGGGAGAGAAGGTTACGCCTTCTCTTTCTGCATAGTTCAAAAACTCTCTTGCCGAAAGCCGCGCCGGCAGCTTCGCCCACACGAACAATCCACCGCTGGGAATCGTCCAGGTCAAACGTTGTGCACCCTTGTGGCGTCCTTCCGAAGTGAAAGCGATAGGCGCGATGTGTTTTTCCAGAGCTTCGTTCAGCACCTTGAGACGCAGGCTGTATGCGGATCGCACATGCTCCAGGTGGTCTTTGTACAAACCCTCTTCGAGATATCGAGCCAGCACCACTTGAGCCATGGAATTTGTCGTCAGATCGCTGGAGCGCTTTGCCGCTCTCAATCTCGTCATCACTTCTTGCGGGGCAACCAGCCAACCAAGCCGCAAGCCGGGGCAAAGTGCTTTTGAAAAGGTCCCTTGATGAATGACGATATCCTGAGCACCAGGCTCGGCACGCAAAGGCATACGACGCTCGCCGTCATAGACAAGCTCGCCGACAAAATTGTCTTCCAGTATCGGCACCTGATATTCACGTGCAAGAGCCAGCAATTGCCGGCGTCTCGCCTGCGACATGGTGGCACCGGTAGGGTTCTGAAATGCAGGCATCACGTATATAAGTTTCGCTTTCTGGCGCTTCAGCACTGTTTCCAATACATCCATGCGCATGCCTTCTTCATCTACAGGCACGCCAATCAGTCGGGCGTGGCGCGCGCGGAAATTGCAAATCGCCCAGAAATAGCTGGGGTCCTCGATAATGACGATGTCATTTTCATCGACGAGCGCGGTGGACACAAGATCAATGCCTTGCTGAGAACCGCTCACAATCAGCAGTTCGTCATGTTGAACGGGCATGGACTGCTCGGCGAGATATTGGATGACTTGATCGCGCAATTCGGCATCGCCTTCGGCCGGGCTGTATGCAAACATGCGATCGACATCGCCGTGCCCGACCATCTCAGAGACAATGCGCTGAAAGTGCGAACTGGGATAAAACTCTTCAGTTGGAATGCCGCCCCCGAAAGAAATAGTGTCGTCTTGCATCCCGGAGGCCGGTGCCTGTCTCGACACTATTGAATTGACCGTCTGGCTGGCGCGAGAAAACTTCTCAGCCCAGACCATGGGGCGCTGTGCGTTTGTTCCTATGGACGGACCAGAACCAAACTCGCTTGCTGCGGCAGTTTTGGGCGTTTCAACCAGAGACTTCACATAGGTCCCGCGCCCGACATGGCTTTCAATCAGCCCAGCTTCACTCAACTCCAAATAGGCGCGCGACACAGTCGAGCGATCGATATTGAGCAGTGAAGCCAATTCGCGATTGGTAGGAAGGCGCGAATCGAGCGGCAGCTTACCTGACTGAATAGCTTCCCTAATCGAGCGAACAATTTGCAGGTAGAGGTGATCCGCCCGCTTTGGCGTTTCGTCATCGGAACTAGAAATCGATACAATGTCCAGCCAATTCATGAGACAAACCTCAGTTTTCGGACAAACGACCCAGCCAATTCAGCCAATCACTCTCTGCCGTTCGACAGCCGGAGGATTAAAACGCCCTAATAAGAGGGAGTTTCAAACATCCACCTACACAAAGGATATATCACATTGGCTGGCTCGACAATCCTGCCAATTTAATGAAATTCCGCCAATTGGCTGGATTCTTCTTCAGTATTCGGCCTGGCACGCAGGTCCAGAACTATCGCCAGAGACACCGTCCAGACAATAAATCCAAGCGAACAGCCGAGCAGCAAAGACATGGAGAGGGGAAGCTGACCGAGAAAGGCAACCAGAGTGCCGGAAAGACTGAGCAACCAGACCGGCATGCCAATCCAGAACAGCCATCTGGGCAAGCTTTTGGTTTGAAACAAGCCAATGGTGGCGGTAAGCCCGCCCACCGCATACATAAGATTAGAAACGAGAATAATCTGACCGAGCGCTTGATTGATGGTTATCCAGGAGAGCTGGAGCAGATCTTGCTTCAGGTAGCTTGAATTGAGCTTGAGCTGAACGGCAAGGTCAGACAGAACGACAAGCAGATTGACTTGCGCAGTCAAATCTACTGCACAACCAATCAAAGAAAGAAGCAAACCGATGCGCGTCAAAAGTCGCGCTTTTCTGTCGACGATAACATTGAGCATCAAGAAAACGAGCACTCTGGATACGGACGCGGTGGCGTTGAGTAAGCACGAAATACGCCACATCAACTGATGATCGGCAATGAAGCGCATAAGTTTTACAGGCGAGAAATTGAGCAAGTCGCCCATCCTGACGACCTGCAGCGCCACTAAAAGCGCGAAAACGCTGACAATGGCGGAGGCAACACAGAACCAGCCGACCACGGAAAAGTACGCGCGGCCTGGCTGGATCAGTCCGAGTTCTTCGTCGATTTGACCTTCTGTATTAGCGTTTTGGCTCAAGCACTTCCAGCCCGTGCAAGTAAGGACTGAGGACTTTGGGTATGAGCACCGATCCGTCAGGCTGCTGGAAATTTTCCAGAATTGCAGCAAGCGTGCGACCGATTGCCAAACCAGAACCATTCAAGGTGTGCATGTAGCGCGGCTTTCCACCGTCTGCCGGACGATAACGAAGATTCGTGCGGCGCGCCTGGAAATCACCGAAATTACTGCACGAACTGATTTCCCGATACTTGTCTTGACCGGGGAACCAGACCTCGAGATCGAAGCACTTCTTAGCAGAGAAGCCCATGTCGCCTGCGCACAAAAGCATGCGGCGATACGGAAGCTGCAGTGCTTCCAAGATCGCTTCTGCATCGAGCGTCAGCTTTTCATGCTCTTCTTCGGACCTTTCAGGCAAGCAGAATTTGACCAACTCAACTTTGTTGAATTGATGCTGGCGAATATATCCGCGCGTGTCCTTGCCCGCGCTTCCCGCTTCCCGCCTGAAATTCGGCGAGTAGGCAGTGTGATAGATCGGCAGATCCGCCTCTTCAAGCACATCATCGCGATAAAGATTGGTCACTGATACTTCCGATGTCGGCACCAGATAAAGCTCATCATCAGCGCATTTGTAGAAGTCACCTTCGAACTTCGGCAGTTGTCCGGTGCCTTGCATGCAAGTGCGATTGACGAGAATCGGCGGGAACACTTCTCTGTATCCACGCGCAGAATGAAAGTCGAGCATGAAATTCATCAATGCTCTTTCCATTTTGGCGCCGTTCTCGAGAAGCACGGTAAAGCGCGATTCGGACAGCTTCACGCCGCGCTCGAAATCGAAGCACCGAAGCGCGGTGCCCAACTCCCAATGCTCTTTCGGATTGGCGATTTTAGGAATTTCTCCCCAGCGTTTTTGCTCCACATTGCCTGTTTCGTCATGACCATCAGGAACACTCGGATCCGGCAAGTTAGGTATCGCCAGCAAAAGCTCATCAAGCTTGGCGGCCAGCTCGGTCTTCTCTTTGTCCGAATTGGCGAGGTTTGCCTTTAGCTCAATAGACTCGGCTTTCAGCTTTTCCTTGTCCTCTTGGGCAACCTTGCCGGTTTTGAATTCGCCGGAAATCTGGTTGCTGCGAGCGCGCAAACCTTCCCATTCAGCAAGCGTCTTGCGGAATTTTTCGTCGACCTCGGCAAGAGATCGAATGGAGAACCCGCCGTTCCGGCGCGCGAGAGCTTTCTCAACTTTCTCCATATCTTCTCTGATTAATCTAAGGTCTAACATGACTGAACTTTTTACTCCAATTACACGTCTATCTATGTGTGTCCAAGTGTGTCCAAAAATAGCCGTTCGCTTTTGATTCCGGTGCCTCACTCGAGTTACTGAAAAACTCAAGCGAACAGTACGTCCGGTTTTGCAATTCTGCAAAACAGGTCGGAAATCCATTATAGAGGTACAAGCTGGAGAGTAAACCGATGAAATCGCTAAGTCGGCGCAACGAAGCAGATCTTTGGAAAAAACGCCTGGGAAAATTGGGCGAAGAATTGGTCGCCAACGGGCTCAGGCAAAGGGGTTGGGAGATCGATGCCAGCAACTGGCGCAATGGCAGAAAGGGCGAAATCGACATCATAGGTCGGGATCCGCATGGTGTTATCGTTTTTCTGGAAGTAAAGACCCGCTGCTATTCAAGAATACAAGCCGGGTTTCAAACAGGAGGATTTGACGCAATCACCCGTAAAAAGCAGCAAAAGATCGTAACATCAGCTCGAAGTTATCTGGCCCAGCGCAATTTGCTCAAAAGTCAGTACAGGTTTGACATTGTAGTCGTGACGTTCATCTGCGATCCGGCAGAAATCGACCGGGATGGGCTGCCTGAGCCGATAGTCACTCATGTCGAACAGGCAATCGGTGGATTCTAATCTTCTCCTACGTATTCTTACGAATACTCAAGAGATAAATGCGTAATTTCACGAATGACATCGAGCATTCCATTTTGTTAATGTGACAGTGTCTTCCCAGAAAAACTGAAATCCTCTTCCCAGCCCCACATCCCACTGGAGTGAGCATGTTCGCGTGGAAAGAAAAACGAGATACCAGAAGCAAGATCGCCAAGATCTTATCCGGTCATGAGGAAACACCAGGAGTAAATCGCCGAGCGATTGGACTGGTGCCTGTTCCGAAAAACAGCGACGTTCGCGACGTAAATCAGTCGAACGGCTTGAAGCATCAACAACTTTTAGTGTCCATCGAAGGCAATCATCAAACTTGCTGCCTGCGAGTCATTTCGCCTTTCCATAAATCGCGCGCGGCGATCATGGTATTTCGCGGGCGGGTTATCGGCTGCCTCTACGGCAACAAGAGACTCGGTCACCAACTCTTCGGTTTCGAAGCACTCGAGAAAGCAATCGCCGACCTGGGTCATCCCGAAAGTCTTTTAGACGCATATATGCTGCCCGAAGATCTGGTGCTTGCCGCCGGTGCTCTGTTTCACGGCAACTCACTGATGTTCGCGCCCGACATGACCTCAGAGCAAACTTTCGAATCTGCCTGCGAAAGCTTGATGAGAAGCAACATGCCCGGATGCATCGTGGTCAACAATCATCAGGACATGGCAGTCTGCATGGTTTATGTTTTCGGCGGTCACATCGTCGGAGTCTATTCATTTAGCGACGGCTGGGTCGAAACCAGCTACGAGTCAGGTCTCAAATATTTGTCGCAAAACCGCGGCGGAAAAGTAATGGCAAGCATGTTGCCATGCCACAACGTCAACGAAGTAATGCAGCTTTCCATTAGCCTCACCGGACTTGCCGACAGATCGTGCCAAACATTCCAGGGACTGGAAAGACCGAAGAGCATTGAAGAACTTTTGATTGACTGCAGCGTTCCTGAGCAAGAGCAATTGCGCAACGCATTGCATTCAAAAAGTTCAGAGCGCAAAACACAGTCCGACTCCGGTATGCATCCTCAGCAAACTCCGGACAATGCGATGGTGGCAGTCGGCCTGAGCCCGCTGCACATGTACGCAAGATAAGAGGCAATCTCGAAAATCATTTGGGCGGCTGAGACAGTCGCCTTTTTTGATATGAACGCCTAACTGGTTGTTGTCGACTTGCGATAAAACATCCAGGAACATAAATAAAGCATGCCGGCGACTGTGACCAGAGCGCTCACTCCGATGTAGGTCGAAAGATATTCCAATAAAGCACCGAATACCGCGCCTAAAAGATTGAAAGCCAAACTGCGCCTTGCACTTTCCGATGTGCTGAAGCTGGTTGAAAAAATCAAACCGGCCATGAACATCGGCAAACTGGTGACGAAAGTAACTAATGCATAGTTCAAAAATCCGCTGTCACCTTCAATCAATTGACCGACCGGTATCAGCCAGCTCGCTAAAAGCGTTACGAAAAGACCGATGTAGAGCAGGTTGACGCGTGACGACAGCCATGCACTCGACTTCATCACAAGAAGATTGGAGCACCAGATCATAAGAAGCACGGCATTAATAACAATCGCCGACGTCAGCCAGGTCGAGCCGAACAGAAGCGATAGCCTAGAGATCGATTGAAGTTCCAGAAGCAGAAACGCCCCGCCCATGAAGAACAACTGCCAGTCCCGCGGTGTCGACTTGCCGAATACAACTTTGCGACCGGCGAACAGACTGATAAGAATAATCTCGGCGACTACGACCATATACGGAAAATCAATAGCTTCCGGAGTGACGTACAAATACGGCCAGTCGTCTGTAAGGACATGCACGTTCTGCGGGTTGTAGTCCTTAACCACCGAAAACGCCTTGGTATCGAGGTTAGGCACATCAAGCGTTTTATCCTGAACCGATTTGCCCAATGCGAAAAACGTGTTCGGAATCAGCCAGTTGCTGCGCAGATCATTGACCATGAGCGGAGTGTATCCGGATGCTTCTTTCAGCGTCATAAAGATACGGTCTTTGAACCAGTCTTTCTTAGTGCAAAAAGAAATTACCATCACACCGTCTGGTTTGAGTAGTTTTAGCGCTTGCTTGAAACTCTCGGTCGTGTAGACATAATTGTCGACTCTGACAGATCCACCCTGCCCGATCGATGAAATAGAATCGAGGTGCGAGAAAAGCACCATGTCGTACTGCTTCTTGCAGTGATTGAAATAGTGGCGCGCGTCATCGCAAATAGTGGTGACGCGAGGATCGTCATAGGGTTTTCCAGGGTTGAACTCTTTGCCTATTTGAATAATGCGCGGGTCGATGTCCACCGCATCTATGTGAGTAGCGCCTGCATTGAGCGCCTCTTTCACGTCCGTGCCGCTGCCCGCGCCAACGACAAGACAGTCGCCGGGTTTTGCCAGTTGGAAGGGAAACTGGTAGCGCTTGCGAAACTCATCGAGGAACGCATGCAAGGCCGGAACATTGAATTCTTTGTGCTTCTCGGGAGAGAAATCCATTGCATTCTGATAGCCGCGGTGGTTGGAAAAGATGTTCACACCGAGCGGGGCGATAACAGGCTTTCCACCTTCTTCATAGATAAAGCGCTGATTGACCACATCAAGGCGCTGGTACGGCGACCAGAACGTCCATGATTGCGGCGGCTCAACCGCGTAGGTCTTTCCGAGCGGGTAGCTGATCGTTGCGCCACTGAAATCATGCGGTGGAGAGAATGCAGCAATCGCTACCGCCACAGGCAAAAGAAGGCAAGCCTTTTTCGCTTTCTCGTCACCCTGCATCAAATACGGTGCCAACATCAAAAGCGCAGGAATCAGCATCGCCCACGGTGCCAGACCGGCAAAAGAACATATAGCGAATGTGAGACTGCCGGCGATGGCACCGGCGATGTTTATCGAATATGCGCGCAGGGTGCTAATCGAATCGAAAAGCTGTCCGAGACGCGCTCCCAGTGTCGCCATGACAGCAAATGGGCCAAAGAGAATGAGAACAATAAATGGCGCAAAAAAGAGCACCTGAATCCAGACGAAGTTTGCCGCCACCGTTGCCGATCCCCAATCGGAAAATCCGCTCAGAGTAGGAAATTGCAAAGCCTCCCACTGCAAGATGTCGGGGAATTTCATCAGCGCCGTAAAAGCCACCAGCGCAATAGGCAGCCAGCGAAAGTGTTGGATGTTTCCCAGCGCGCACCCTACGCCCAAACCCACATAGCAAGTGACAAGCGGGAATGTTTTAAATATGGAGAATGCTTCGATGTCTCCACTCATCCAGCGGATGACGAGAAGTTCGAGATAGAGAGATGTCAAACTGAGAAAGAAAAGCTCACAGGCAGGACTGAGAAATCCCTTTGGATCTTGAGGCTCTGAAGACGACATGTATTTTCCTAAGCAGAAGCTTTGAAAACTCTATCACGCGCGAGCACCACTCTTCTATCGATCCCAGATGTGAAGGTTTCGTTTTCCGAAGTAGACCGACAAGACGGCGCCCTGGCTGTTTACCGTGTACGTCATCTGCACTTGCGCCTGCGCGCTGTCAATCAGGCAGCCCTCAGGCGTTCTCTTGATCATGAGCAACGTTCTCAGTGGGCGAGCCAGCTTATAGAAGTTATTCGTGTCAGCGGCAGTGTGCCGGAAGCGCCTGAAAAGCCGCCGCGCTTCTTCCTCGCGCCCGGCAACAAGCGCGTCTGCGAGTGCTTCGAGAGTCTCGATTTCATGGCGAGCAATGCCTGTGAGTTCCGATTTGAGCTGAGTATCGACGCCGATGGCTCGGGCGCGCTGCGCCAGCCAGAGATGTTCGTGGCTGATTGGATTAAGCGGCAGTCCATCGATAAACACCCTCATATTGTGACCGGGAACTATCTGACGTTGGAATGGAAGGTAAACGGTGTGCGGCTGCCCGTTTGCATCCTTGAGATTGGCGACCGTGATGCTGTCGTCGGGATTGAGAGTCACCTCGGCGCCCGCGACATTTGCACGCACCATTCCGCTG
Source organism: Candidatus Melainabacteria bacterium (assembly GCA_020853845.1). Lineage (GTDB taxonomy): Bacteria > Cyanobacteriota > Vampirovibrionia > Obscuribacterales > Obscuribacteraceae > QKMZ01. Next base: position 476 of record JADYYD010000027.1, on the reverse strand, counting down.
GCAGCCGGCTTCACGGATGCCGCCAACGAAGCATGAGAATTTGATTGCTCCGCGCGATTTTGAACAGGTGGCGCGAATGGTATCGACATTGTTCTGGGCGGTGGTCCCAGAGACCAAGCATCAGACATGGTTCTAAACTCCTTGCGGAGAAGCGGAAGGTGGAGGGGGAGTTTGGCGGTGGACTTGTCGCCAATCTAAGCCAAATTTGTTAACGAGTCGTAAATCGCTTACAGTTGCGGTTTTCGGTCGTTTCCGCCGGATTACTGAGAAGGTCGCTCTTCAGGCGGGTAGGAATTTAGCATAGACTGCACTTTTGGTATTTTCATGGCATTTGCTTGCCGCGAACCATAATAAGTGGATCACACGTTACTATACGAATTTGGAAATTTTTGGAAATGCCGGTAGTCTCTCCCAATACCTCGATAATGCCCGTAACCGCCAGAGTGGACGAAAATGGGCACCTCCTCATCGGCGAT
>JADYYD010000026.1 GCA_020853845.1 Candidatus Melainabacteria bacterium | reverse complement strand
TCCACCGCGCCCAATTGGATGTTTGATCCCAACCATCACACATCTAACTATGATGCGCCCTGGATTTATCCCGGCTGCGTTCATCACTAAAATCGATAATCAAATGATTTTTGGCTTGAGGAAGCTGTATTCAGCATCCTCAAGCATTTCTTTTACGGGGGTTGGTTCCAAAGGAATGTCCACCGGCGGGCGCAAGGGAAGCTGCCACCACGATACGTCGTGCCATTTCTCGAATTTGTAGCCGACGTTCTTATATAGCCCGGTCTGAACGAAGCCCAGTGATTTATGCAGTGCCTCGCTGCCGGAATTCGGCATGGTAATACCGGCGAATGCGTTGCAGAATCCTTGTTTGCGCAATAGCGGAATCAAAACGTTATACAGCGCTTTGCCTTTTCCTGTGCCATGATAGCCCTCTTTGACATACACGGAAACATTGGCTGAGAATCTGTACGCTGCTCTTTCCATATGCTGACCGGCGTAGGCAAAAGCTACCGGCTGCGAATTTTCTTCATAAATCAAATATGGAAAACGGGTCAGAGTCTTCTCGATGCGATTGCGTATGTCGTCCAATTCCGGAGGCTGCAATTCAAACGTGGCCGGCGATTTCAGGCAATAAGGGGCATAAATTTCGAGCACGCTTGCGGCATCATTATTGGTGGCTAATCTTATCGGCTGCGTGCCAATCTGCATTTGCAATGCTCCTCGATGCACCTGTACCTGACCTTTTTGTTGACGCCTTTGCCATACCTGTGCCACGATTCGAATCAGGCAGTAAATCAGCGATCAGGACCTGGAAAATCCCCAAAAGATGATCATGTTTCCGCCCATAGTCTACAAGATAGGCAATGTCATTAAATACACGGCATTGGTCGTCTTCACAGCCTTCATTTTGGCGATGACTATATTTGGCGCGCTCGTCTACTGGGATTTGCGCGATATTCCCGACCTTGCTTATTTGGAACATTATCATCACGGCTCGCCGATTGAAATCTACGATCGCAACGACAAACTGGTTCTCACGGTCAATCCCGGCGTCAAGCATCGCATCGTTCCTCTCAGCCAGGTCTCCAGCCAGATGACTCAGGCAGTCGTTGCTGTCGAGGACAGGCAGTTTTTCGAACATGCGGGCGTCAGTTTTATCGGCGTAACTCGCGCCATGCTCGCCAATATCAAAGCTGGAAGAATGGTCGAGGGCGGCTCGACAATCACGCAACAGCTCGTGAAAAACCTTTTCCATGAAGGAGAAAAGCGGACTCTCATTCGCAAGTTGTCCGAAACAGCGCTCGCTTTCATGATCGAATGCCGCTACAGCAAGTGGCAGATCTTACAGGCTTATCTCAACGAGATTTACTTCGGCAACGGTGCCTGGGGCGTAGAACAGGCGGCCATGACCTATTTCGGCAAACACGCCAACGCTTTGACGTTGCCCGAGGCGGCGTTTATTGCCGGTCTTATCAAAAGTCCGTCTATTTTGGGAGATCAAAAAAACAGAATTGACGCGCTGAAGCGGCAGAAGCAAGTGCTTGGAATGATGGCGGACAACGGCTATATCTCGCCGGCTCAATACGAAACTGCCATGATGACGCCGCTAATGTTCGGCGGGCGCCGCACCACTATTGATACCACACCATTCGACAAGTTTCCCTATTACATTTCATATGTCCTCGAAATGGTAAAAGTTCTTCTGCCTGACGAAGGCGATACAACCCGCATCGGACGCGGAGTTCGCGTGTACACTACGCTCGATCAGGATGCGCAGCGCCTGGCTGAAGCGACGATCAAAAAGGGAATTGACCACGCACCCAGAGGAATTGACGAAGGAGCCATAGTGGCATGCGCGGTTTCGAATGGAGCAGTGCGTGCCCTCGTCGGCGGTGCAGGCGATTTTTGGAAGAATCAATGGAATTGCGCCACAAATCCGCATACTGCCGGTTCTTCTTTCAAACCGTTCGTGTACCTGGCCGCATTTGTAAACGGTGCTCTCGACAGCGAAAGTTTTCTCGATGACTCCAAATTGGAAGTGCCCCAGATCGGTGGTGTCACTTACACGCCAAAAAACTATGACGGCAAATTTCTCGGCAAAATAACGGTACGGCAGGCGCTCTATCAGTCACGCAATGTTTGCGCCGTCAAAGTCGCGCGTCAAATCGGCATGCAGCCGATTATCATGGCCGCCCAAGACGCCGGTATCAAGTCGCCCTTGCAAGCCAACCTGTCTCTTGCACTTGGCAGTGCTGCTGTTTCGCCCATTGAAATGGCCGGCGCCTACGGCACGTTCGCCAGAGCAGGAGTGGCTGTCGAACCATGGACCGTTCGCATGATCACATCACTGGACGGCAGAAACGTGCTGCATAAATATGACCCCTATCTTCATCGCGTGTTCGATCCGCATTGCGTTCTCGAACTCAATTCAATTCTTGAAGATGTGGTGACCAAAGGAACCGGTGTTGCCGCCAAGCTGAAAGACCGCGCGGTTGCCGGAAAAACGGGCACGTCCGACAATTCTACGGACCTCTGGTTTGTAGGATTTACTCCCGATATGGTGACTGCTGTCTGGGCCGGCAATAAGGATCACAGCGCTTCGATAGGCAAGAAGGTGACCGGCGGCACAGTAGCAGCGGCTATCTTCCGCGATTTCAATTCGTCTTATTACAAAGTGCATAAATTGCCTGCCGGTGAGATGGTGGCAAAATCAAGTTCGACCAAGCAAAAAGCGGACGAGGATTTGAAAGCACAGCAAAATCTGGAACGAAAACTGACGCCGAAATATGCACCGCGCGCTCCTCGCCCAATTCCCGAGCCGGTGAAGCAGCAACCCTATGCGTTGCAGCCGTTGAAGCCGTTGAAGCCGAAAGAAGACACTTCCGTTTGGCAGGCAAAACCGGAATCTGCGCCGATTGCCAAACCGGTACCTCAGCCTCAACTACAACCTCTTGCTCAGCCGGCTCCATCGGCGGCAGCGCAGCCGGTTCTTACAGACGGCAACGGTGGACTGAGAGCGACAGCCAAAGCTCTGGTATTGCCAGCGGTGGCAAAGCCGAAGTCAGCCGCTTCCAGGCGCAGTCGGCCAGACAGACGCCGCGCCTATCAATCTGGCTATCCGGGCTCCCGAAAGGCTTACCAGCCCACATATCATCCGGCCGGCGGAGTGGTGGTTCGCTCCGAACGCAATGTCCGAGAATTTCACTGGCGCTGAAAAAGCGTGAAGTTTTCCCTTGACCTGAACTTTTGAGTCTGGCAAATATCCGTATTGTCATATAAGCTGCAATTGCATATATAAGGACTATCGAAAGCAATGGACAACAAGAAGCCGAGAAGCTCATCTGGTGGGAAGCGAACAGGCGGTGGGGGCAAACCCCAGGGCCGGTTTGGCAAATCAAGTGCCAGTGGCAGCAAGCCGGGAGGCAAATTCGGCGCGAAGACGGGCGGCAAGTTCGGTGGTAAACCAAGAGCTGGCGCTGCCGGCAAACCGAAGTTTCGCTCCCAGTCCGGCTCAGAGGAAGGCGGATACAAGCGCCGCTTCGAAGGCGAAGGCAGCGGCGAGAAAAGAAGCTATGGCAGCGGCTCCGGCAAGTATGCAGGCGAAGGCAGAAAGACTTATGGTCGCTCCTCGGAAGGCGGCGGATACGAAGATCGCAAGCCTAGAGGTCGCTCCTCAGAAGGTGGCGGATACGAAGATCGCAAGCCGAGAGGCCGTTCATCGGAAGGTGGCGGATACGAAGATCGCAAGCCTAGAGGCCGTTCATCGGAAGGCGGCGGATACGAAGATCGCAAGCCGAGAGGCCGTTCATCGGAAGGCGGCGGATACGAAGACCGCAAGCCGAGAGTGCGTTCATCGGAAGGCGGTTATGGAGATCGCAAGCCGCGCTCCGGTTTCGAAGAAAGAAAATCTCGTGAGCGTTCATACGAAGGGCGACCGGCTCGCTCAGAGGGTGGAAGATTTTCGCGCCCGGACGACAGAGCCCCCAGAGGACGCTCAGAGCGCGAGGGTTTTGAAAACCAGGATCCCAATCTTGTGTTCTTGAAACTGAACATCAGCAAAGATTTGGTTCAACGAGCAAAAGAATTGGCCGCAGACAACGAAATGAGTCTTACAGATTTTTTGCCCAAGCTGTTTGAAGTCGCCGTCAATTCGATGGAACGAGCGGCATACCGCAAACGCACCTATGTAACCGAAGCGCCGTCCCAGAACAGAAAGTCGATAAAGACCTGGCGCCCGAAAGAAGAATAGTCAAAGTATTTTCGTGAAAGTGGAGAACAGCAGGAAATAAATCACTGCTGAGGCCAAGGCCGCGCCTGGAATTGTGACGAACCAGGCGATGAGCATTTCTTTGGCGACCAGCCAATGCACTCCTTTGTGGCGTTCCGCTGTCCCCACCCCCATGACTGCGGAAGAAATTACTTGCGAGGCGGAAACAGGACCGCCGGTGGCTGACGCGTAGATAAGCACGGCAGCGGCAGCAGCTTGGGTGACAAACCCGTGAATGGGGCGAAGGCGAAAGATATTGCTGCCCACTTTACGCACTATGCGCGGTGCCAGAGAAATAATTCCTAAGATCATAGAAATGGCGGTCAAAACACGCACCCAAGGCGGAATTTCCGGAAGGTGCAGGCCGGATGAGCTGAGCGCCAAAACGACGACGCCCATAACCTTTTGCGTGTCATTGGCGCCATGCCCGAAAGAAACGAATGCCAGGGCCGGCAGTTGAGCCAGTTTAAGCCAGCGATTCACGCGCGTTGAAGCTTTGAGAAGGAGCAGCATTGTCAATTTGAAGAGCAAATAACCGGCTGTGAAACCGACCAGCGGTGAGAGAAAGAGGCTGACGAACACTTTTGCAAGACCCGTTGCGTCTACAAAGTGGCGGTACTCTCCCCAGATGATCAAGTCGGTGCCCGCACCTGCAGCGACGATGGCTCCGAGCAATCCGCCGACCATGGCATGTGTGGAACTGGAGGGGAAACCCAGTTGTTTGGTGAGGAAATTCCAGCCGATTGCAGCAGTCATGCCGCAAGCGAGCCAGGCAAGCACTTCAGGACTGTTGGGAAAACGCGCTATGGATTTGACTGTGCTGGCTACTGCAGAGCCGCCTAGAAGAGCACCGGCAAATTCGAATATGCTGATCAGGATAACGGCATATTTGGGCGACAGCGTTCGGGAGCCGATGATGGATGCCGCCACTGTGCTTCCGTCCTGGAAGCCATTGGTGTAGGCGAAAAGAGAAGAGAGGAGTATGACAAAGAGCAGAATGTAGGAAGTTTCGTTATGCAAGGGATTTTCCTGGTCTTTCTGTCAGAGTCTTCTAGCTGATCTTGATGATCACGTGCTGCAGTTTCGCTCCCACTCTGTCAATGTGTTCGGCCGCGTTTACAAAGCTGCGATAGACCTCAACAGTCCGCATGATGCGTTTTAAATCATTGATGGAGAAAAGCTCTCTCATTGCTTGCCGGTAAAGTTTGGAAAGTCTGTTTTCCGACTTGCGTGCAAGTGCGGCTTGCTCCTCCGCTTCTGAGAAATTCTTTTCTTTCATGGTTGTGAATGAATTGACCAGGCAGCGCGCGCCTTCCACGAGCGTGCGTGCCATCTGTGTCATGTAGGCATCTTCAGGAGACATTGTGAAAGCCTCAATCTCGCGCGCCGTTGCTTTAGCTGAATTGATGATTTCGTCCAGGCGAGTGGAGAGATCGTAGATGTCTTCGCGATCGAATGGAGTGACAAACGATTCGACAAGGCGCCGTTGCAAGTCTTGTTTGATTTCGTCTGCCTGACTTTCGAAATCTCTTACGGTCTGGCATCGCTCGTCGGCACCCTCTAAAAGCCAGCTTTCAAGCGCCTCAAGCCCATGCAGCGTCATTGTCGCTTGATCAATGAGAATTTTGTAGAAATCAGTTTGCGGTTCGAAAACCTTGCTGAACCAATTCGGATTCTTATCAGCCATGCTTCACTGCTCCCCCAATATTCTACCCATTGCGGGCTAAGTGGAGAGACTGAAGAACTCCATAAAAGCTCCTTTGACAGCAGCGGTGCTTAATTTTGTAGTGGCCTTTGCGTCGGCGCTCAAGTGAGGAACGATGTCTTCGATGCCTTCGGCCCTCCAGATTTTTTTGTTTTCACCGGCATTCAAGCGTGCGGCCAACGCTTTCAGATCAATTCGGCTCAAGGGTTTGCGTTGCACCAGTTCTACCCAGGTTTCATAACGATAGTAAAAGTCATGTCGCTTGCCGTCACTGACTAAGATGCGCGAGCAGTTCGTGGCATTGTGAACGGCGTATTGGTGGCAAACTTGATGAGTCCACCGCGCACCGGCAAGGCGCGGCCGAGCTGCCACCCATTCCTTGCTGCCGGGCGATATGACTATGGCAAAATCCAGCTCGGGATGTTCCTCTATTACAATCTCGCCTCTGGCGATGGCGTTTTCACTCCACTCTAAGAGGGCATCTTCGTCTTTCCAGTATTGTTCGAGAAAGTGTACTCGCTGAAATAAATTTGAGAAACGAGGCAAGAGTTCCTCATAGAGAATGCTTGTCACCTCGTCGTACGGGCGTTGAAAAACGCCCGAGTTGAGAGGGGACTGAGCTGGTTGAGTCCAGGCCTGCAGCACGAAAGCGACGTGCGCAGCCTCGCGATTTTTGTAAGTTCCGAAGTCGCCTGCCGTCGCCACATCGATAAGGAAGTCTTTTTCTTCGGCGGCTATTTGTGGATTGAGCAGGGCGAAAAGCCCAACGAGCCCATCTTCATCGAAGTGATTGTTGGAAATCGCTTCGGCGTCGGGGCGCGGGTAGTCTGATTCCAGGAAGTTGAAAACAATTTCAGCGGAGAGGTCCGCCTTCAGCTCCGGTGGGCTGCCGCTCGCCGGCCAGTGGCTGAGGGTCAGCACTGTCGATTCAATCGGCACCGAATCGACAATGATGTTGGCAGTGACGCCCAGGCGGTTATAGGGAACGAACTTAAGACTTCGCATGGGCTTATCTTAGTGGCTGGGCCTGTTCAATTTGTAATAACAATTGTCGTTTTGTAATCGAGAATCATCTGGAACGCCTTTCGCTCTGATTCTCTAAAACCAAGCTTGTATGCGGGTTTTCGCCAAAAGGTCGTTTGCCTTAAGAAGTAAAAATGTTGAGAAATCTAAGTTTCAGGGCACTTTTCCCTTGCCTTCGCCTGACAGCCCTTTAGAATACTCGACACACCGAATCTACTTCCACCTCTCCGCCGTTACTACACATGGGGTCTCAACTGGTAATGAAAGCACTCGTCCTTGATAGACCGGGCACTCCGGATAGCCTGTACGCCACCGAAGTCGATCTGCCGAAGCCGGGACCTGGCGAAGTGCGCGTCCGCGTCCATGCCGCCGGTCTCAATCCAATCGATTACAAATTAGCCGCCACCGGCTTGCCGGATTGGAAATATCCGCAAATACTGGGTCTGGATGTCGCAGGCGTTGTCGACGCCCTCGGTCCGGACGTAGACGAATGGCTGGACGGCGACCAAGTTTATTTCCATGGCGATTTTTCTCGCCGCGGCGGTTTCGGCCAATATGCCATCGCCAAATCGAGAGCGCTTGCCTGGATGCCTGAAGGTCTCTCCTTCATCGAAGCTGCCGCCCTTCCTTGCGCTGGTTTCACGGCTTATCAGGCTCTGCACAGAAAGCTCAAAGTGCAGTCCGGCAAAACCATCTTGATTCACGGTGGAGCAGGCGGCGTGGGCGGATTCTCCGTTCAGTTGGCCAGACTTGCCGGTCTCAAAATCATCGCCACCTGCTCGCGTCACAACGCAAAATTCGTCAAAGACCTGGGTGCCGAGCACGTTATCGACTATCAAGCTGAAAACGTCGGCGACAAAGTCAAATTGATAACCGAAGGCAAGGGTGTCGACTACATTATTGATACCGTCTCGCCCGAGAATGCTACCGCTTCTCTCGATATGCTGGCATTGAACGGCGCTATCGCCTGCGTTGCCGGTTTGCCCGACCTCACCCAATTCGAACAATTCAAAAAAGCAATTTCTATCCATGAAGTAGCTCTGGGCTCCGCCTATCAGTCGGAAGACGAGAGCGCTCTGGATGAGCTGGCCCGTATTGGTATCGAATTTGGTGCACTGGCATCGAAGGGACAAATCAAACCAATGGTGGAAGAAACAGTGACGCTGGAAGAGATTCCCGATGCACTGATTCGCCTCTCCATGCGTCACGTTCGCGGCAAAATTGTTGCTACCGTGCCCCAGACGGCTAGAGAAACCCTCAAGTAACGCTGCATGGTCAGCTTTTCGGCTGATTCGAATGTGGCATCGATAGCTATAGACCCCGGCCCCTCAGGTGCCGGGGTTTCTCTATGGGCAAAAGTTAACAAACCTTCCTCATCCTTTTGATGCTGAAAACGCCAGTGGGTCGAGCCTTTTCGGCGTCGGCTCTATTGGGGCAGGGGGCGGTCGCACATTTTTTAAGCGCATTTCCTTGGCAAGCAGCTCGGATATAAGGGAAAATGCGGCTTTCAGGGAAAAGTATAAGAGGTCCAGGTACGGCGCGTACCGGGAGGTAATAGTGCCTGACGCATTTGACGGCGAAAACACAGAACAGCACTCCACAGATATCGAGTCTCTGGAAATGGCGTTCCGTTATGCAACGACGGCTTTGCCGCCGGAGAAGAAAACCGGTTTTGCTTACACCCTGCAGATGTGGTCTCGACCGTTCGTTCTGGCTCACAGAATTCCCGTCTTCAAACGCGTGTGGTTGTACGTGGCAGGTATGGCTCTGTATGCTTTTCTTGTCGACTGGATAGCCGATAAGATGATCACAACCCATATGTTCAAGGAGTTCGGCTCGGTCTCATCAATGGGAATTATTCTTGGTTTGCTGCTCGTTTTTAGAACCAATTCTGCATATGAAAGATGGTGGGAAGGGCGAAAGCTCTGGGGGCAGTTGGTAAATGATTCGCGCAATATCTGCTTGAAGATTCGCGCGCTTGATACCATTCGCAATTCCGAAAAAGTGCGCTTCGGCGAATTGATCATTTCGTTTTCCTACGCGCTCAAGCACCACCTGCGCGATACCGTTCCCAGCCGACCTCTGCCCGGTGTCGGACCACTAAGCGACTCTGAAGTGCGCAATATTCCACTTCACGTCGCCGGCAAAATCTACGATTTGCTTTTGCAATGGCGAAGAGATGGGCATGTAGACACGATCATGACACTGCAGTTGGATGGTCATGCACTGCAGCTAATGAACATACAAGGATCATGCGAGCGGATTAAGAACAGTCCGATTGCCATCTCGTACCGCGCTTTCATGCGCCAAGGTATCGCCCTCAACTTGCTGGCGATGCCCTGGTATCTGTCTCAGGAATTTTCCATCTGGTGGTTGATGCCTCTAGTCATGATCAGCACCTACTTCCTGGTAGGCATCGAGCTGATTGCCGAAGACATCGAAGATCCGTTTGGTTATGACGGCGACGACCTGCCTCTGGATAATATCTGCGCCGGCATCAAAGACACAGTCAGCCAGATTCTCAAAGTACGAGACGATCGCAAATTCACGCGTTCTATCGAAATGCCGCGTTTCGATCTGCTCAAAGCCGACGCTCCCGTAAATCCGAGAAGCTCAGGCAGTATGAAAGCTATGGAACCTGTGAAAGGGCCGGAATCTCAGTAGAAAATTGAGCTATTCTTTTTTCTTGTCCGGGTCGACTTCTTCGACAATGAGTTTAGGCGTATTCGATTCCATTTGCGCTTTCAGAGCAGCAAGCTCGAAATCGACGTCCATCTGTTTTTCCGTGTCTTTGAATTTGCCTTCTTGAGCCATCTCTGTAAGAGCCTCGCCGCGAGCTTCTTTCATGCGAATTTTTTCTTCGATGGCATCCATGCTTTTTCCTGATGCATTAGACATCAAGTCTTGCGCATTCACAACCGCATCACCGGCTTTCGCGCGCGCGACAAGCCCTTTCTGTTTGATGCGATAGTCTCTCAGTTTTTCTTCTATCTCTGCGTATCTCTCTTTCAATGCGTCTTTCGATGTTTTCGCTTCATCGAGTTGCGCCAGCAAAGCTTTGCCGTTTGCCTCCAGCTCAACCTTTTTGGTCAGGCATTGTTTGGCAATCTCGTCATTGTCTTGCGATACGGCAACAGCAGCTCGCTTCATCCATTGCTCAAGTTCCTGCTGGTTTTTCTCTTGCTGCTTCTGGATCATCTTTTCGCGAGTTATCGCTTCTGTTGTTGCTTCCTTAATTTGCTTGAGCAGATTCTCCAGTTCGGTTTCACCCATCTGGGCGAGTATTTCTGGAGTTTCGAGTTTCGATACGCCTTTGTCCAGCATCCCCTTCATCACATTTTTGAGCCGGTCAAACATCGCCTTCTCCTTTTGGTGCTGTCTGCTCTATTTTAATCAATGCCCAGAAATTCTCTTATTAGACCGTGAAAGTGATGCACTCCTGCCTCATGCTTCGGAGAATA
>JADYYD010000025.1 GCA_020853845.1 Candidatus Melainabacteria bacterium | reverse complement strand
CGGCTAGGGCGTCATGCGGTTGATGTCGCGCGGGAAAAGCGCGGCAAGCTTAACCGACGGCAGGCCGAGCAATTGTTTGGCGATGCGCTCCAGACCTATAGCGAATCCACCGTGAGGCGGCATGCCAAATTGGAAGCATTGCAAATAGTCTTTGAACGCCTCCGGGTCCAAACCTCGTCCTTCCATGGCTGCAACCAGCTCTTCATGCCTGTGTATGCGCTGACCGCCAGTTGTGATTTCCAGACCGCGGAAAAGCAAGTCAAAACTGCGGCTGGACATTTCACCCTCCGCCGGCAGCGGCATGGCGTAGAAAGGCCTGACGCTGAGCGGGTAGCCGGTGATGAATACCAGATCGGTGTTTTCCCTTTTCAGGAAATGCTCGCAAATGATTTTTTCTCCTTCCGGGTCAAGGTCGGTTTTCTCTGCGCTGCCTTTTTCTTTGTAGCTGTTGATTATGTCGACCGCCTCCGCCAGCGTAACGGCAGGAATAACTGCTACTTCAGGCACCTTCGCGCCGAAGAGACTGAGTTCTTCCGCGCATGACTGAGAGACTTTTTCGAACATGTGGCGCACCAGCTTGTTGAGCAGGTCGGTCAAATCGCGCTCGCTTTCGATGAAGCCCATTTCCACGTCCATGCTGATGTATTCGTTCAAATGGCGTGTGGTGTCGTGTTCTTCCGCTCGATAAACCGGTGCGATTTCGAAAACTCGCTCCAGCGCACCGACCATAATTTGTTTGTAGAACTGCGGGCTTTGAGCAAGAAATGCTTCACGGCCGAAATAATTCAGCTTGAAGAGCTGCGCGCCGCCTTCAGTTCCGGTGGCGACAATTTTGGGCGAATGAATTTCAGTGAATTGTCTTTCTCTCAAGAATTCACGAAAAGCCTCGCAGAAAACAGCCTCTATTTTGAAAATCGCCCGGACCTTCGGACTGCGTAAAGTAAGCGGTCGATAGTCGAGCATGGTTGAAAGTGCCAGTCCGTCGACTTTGCTTTGCTTGCCGATTTCGACCGGCAACGATGGTGCCGGAGTCGACAGCAGGGTCAGCTCCTTCAGATGAATTTCGAATCCCTGCCCGTTCGGCTTAGCGACAACGACGCCTTCTGCAATTACCGGAGTTTCGCAGGTGGCTTGTCTGACGACCGTCAGAACTTCTTGTTCGTCGGCAACCAACTGGACGGAGCCACTCATGTCTCTGATGACGACAAAGGCTAAATTGCCCATGTCGCGCAGAGATTGAATGTGCCCGTGTATGCGCACGGCTGTGCCCGTGTGCTGTGACAGTTGGCTTGAGCTGATCTCGACGGTGGTCATTTTATTTACTCCTGTGGGTTTTTTGCACAAAAGAAAAACCGCAAGAACCTTGATTCTTGCGGTCGTAAAGCTTTTGTGGTCGTATCCGTTTTATTTTTCGGTGCGCCGCCTTACTAACCGCAAGAAGCGATTATTATCGTCATTATTATTGTTATTAGCGGCAGATGCAGAAATTGCCGGCCCGTTAAGAGGCTGGCTGGAAGGTTTTTTCACGCTGGTCTGACGCGCGGGCATCAATCAATCGCCTATAAAGAAGATCAAAGAGAGCACGCAAAAGCGCCCTCAATCCAGAATGCTACCGCCGCATTTGTCATGCGTCAATACTTTGTGACGGCGGCAAGCTAAAGGGTATTTAGTCTGTCTCGGTCTTCGTGCTGGCCGGTTTGGCTTCGGCTTCCGTGGCCAGCTTGCTTTGATCTTCAAGCGAGCGCTTCAGGTCCAAGCCAATCCAATCGAATATCGTGTGAGTGCCTTCTGCCGGATTCAATTGATCTTTGAGATTTTTGGTTCCGCGCAGCGGCTTGTAGCCGTCAATAAAAGTAAGGTGGTCGATATTGCGGAAGACACGGGCGGTGCCAACATCAGCGTGTGCTTTGATTCCGGCTACATCGCTCTCTCTGGACAAAGGCACCGAGGCGACTACGGAATTAGGCAGGCAGAGCGCGCTTTGAAGAGGCGTTATGCCGTCGTTGAGCCCATAGACATATTTGGTCTTCGTCTTTGCATTGGCAGAAGGGCTGCAAACGACCGTTGTGATTTCACGGTTGAGCATCTTCAAAACAGGATGCTCAGCAGCAAAATGAGACGGCACCTTCAAGGTTATGAAAGTATAGGGCGCCATGATTTTCGACTCGATGAAGCGCTCTGCCTTCGGCATCAAGTAAGGATTAAGCAGATAGCCGCCGTAAGCGACAATCTTTTTCTTGTTGGCCGGCTGTGCGTTCAAAGCCAGAAGGCGACGATTTTCCGCGCCCGCTACAGTAAGCACTCCGCTCGGTCCGAAGGGCAGTCTGGATTTGAAGGAGCCGACTTCCGGCACACTGGTATCAGCATTGTCCCAGCGCAGGTCCGTCATCAGCACGGCATTGCGCTTAAAGTAGACGCGATAGGCGAGGCTGTGGTCGATGCGAGTCCAGGGGAAGCAGATGTTTTTATACACACCGTATTGAAGCCAATCGGTGGAGAACAGCGGCGAGCCGTGGAAAGGCACACCGAAAGCCATGAACTTCTTGATTTTCTCTTCGGTGTCCTTGTCGAGAAACGCTTCGTAGGCGACGTTTCCGCCCATGCTGAGCGCCATCATGGTGATGGGACGATTGCCGGACAATGCATACAATTTACTGATGACGCTGCGAAGTTCAGGTACAGTTTTCTCAAGTTTGTCCGACGTCGAATAACGAGCGAAGTAAATCTTGAATTGTTTGTCCAGTTGGGGATCGCGCTTTACATGCTGAATTACCTTAGACCAGCGGAAATTGCGGTGAAATTCACCGTGCAATCCATGCACCATCAACAATGGCTGGCGATCTCCCAGAGGAACACTGTCATACTCGTAGAGTTCTGCAACTTCAGGCTTTACGCGCAGCTCTTTGAGCGCTGGGATCGGTGCAAGAGATGTTTGAGAAATCGATTGGGCTTCGAATTTTTCTGCGGAACTAGTAAGCATCTTCTTCGTCGTCTCAGCACCGAAGGCGCCTGACGAGATAGTCGCTGCACTTAACAACGCAGTTGCCAAGATGGTTGGAAATCTTGCACTTTGGTACATAGCTGTAGTCACCGTTTGAAAGACCTTACCAGATGGCTCAAAAAGCCATAAATTAGAACCACATTAACAAATTATCGACAGAAAGAGAACCCGTTGGAAAGCGAGACCCCCATGCCGAAGTCAAATTTTCGCATAGCCTTCTTCTACTCAGACACCGGAGGCGGACACAGGAGTGCCGTTAACGCGATCGATGCAGCGGTAAAAGAATTGATAGGTCGCGAATCCCGCGGATACACATTTGAGCTAAGTTCAGACACCATCGTTGAAAAGAGCCATCCGATAAACAGAAAGTTTGTGGATCTTTACAACTTCCTGCTTGCTAAACGGCAGGACTGGATGAAGTACTACTTCTGGTTTATCCAGACTTTCAAACCGAACGATTCTGAATTAGGTTATTTGATCGTCAAGCGCTATCTATCAAAACTGTTCTCGGAGTCGGAGCCTGACGTCATTGTCTCTGTCCATCCGATGACAAACCAGTACGTCGCCCGAGTCCTGCAGGACTTAGGAATGGCAGACAGAGTCAAACTGCTTACCGTCGTTACCGATCCCAATGGCAATTTCTGGCGAGGATGGGCTTGCCCCGATGCCGCCCTGACAGTCGTTCCTAATTCACTGTCCAAACAGCAATTGGTGGAATGGGGCGTGCCTGCGGAGAAAATCCGAATCGTCGGTATGCCCGTCAATCCACAGTTCTTGAAACCGCCTAAGACTACGCGCAAAGAGTTTATGGAATCGCTTGGACTGGACGGTACGCGCACGACTATTTTTCTCAACTCAGGCTGGGCTGGCGGCGGCAACATGCTCGACATGTATCACCAGCTCAGCAAGACCAAGAAGGACGTTCAAATCATTTTTCTGTGCGGGCGTAATGAAGAGCTCTATAACAAGGTTAAGAACGCTGCTGCAAACAGTCCGATTCCCACCGCTGTTATGCCTTACTACGACCGGATGTCCGACATCATGTCTCATGTCGACCTGATGGTGACTAAAGCCGGCGGGTTGACGACTTTCGAGGCGATTGCCAAAAAGCTTCCTCTCGTCTTTGACACCATTACTCACCCGATGCCACAGGAAATGGGCACGGTTCAGCTTCTTGTCAAAGAGAATCTGGCATACAAAGTCGAGAAGGCGGAAGAAATTCTTCAAATCGTGGAAAATTTCACGCCCATCCAAGACAGAGCAAATTACAAGCTGCCGACACGTTACAGCCTGGACAGAACCGAAGCGGTTTACGATATTGCTAGAATGATCTTGGGCTTCTGCGATCCGAGTTTTTCTCCTGTGTTCGATCCGGCCTCCGGCAGCATTAGAGAAACTGTGCGGGCCGATTACGGAATGCACCCGATACTCGACATTTCGCAGGGACAAACTACATAGACGAAATCGGCGAGTTTTTTCTCGCCAATTAAAATGTCCTGGTAGAGATGAAACTGCACGTTCGAACTTATCAAAGCGATTCAGCAAGCACCAATGTCCATCCAGACGTGGTGCTTCTCCATGGCACCGGCTCCAACGGTGAGATGTGGAACAGGCAGCTCGAGTTTTTGCATGCCCGAGGACACCGAGCGTATGCGCTTGATTTGCGCGGGCACGGCTTGAGTGAAGAGCCGCTCGACACTACCGACCTGGAAGTCCACGTTACTGATGTTATGGAGACTCTGCAGACTCTCGGCCTGAATTTTCCGATTGTCTTTGTTGGACACTCCCTGGGTTCTATCTTGTCTATGACCATTGCCGAACGTCACCCGGACATGGTGCGCAGAGTATTCGCTGCGTCCCTGCCCGGCAGAGTGCCGAAGGCAATGGAAGTGGCTTTTAGATGGTTCTTAAAAGGCGCATTTCCAAAGTTGCAGTCTCTGGATGTCGGTAAGAACCTGGCATGGCGCGAGCGTACTTTGTTGGAAACAAAAGTGCACACGCTGGAGCAGATCGTTGAGAATTTCGGCGGCGTCAATTTTGTAGACCGCCAACTCAATGTTAGCTGTCCGGTTCATTTTTCAGTGGGTCGGTTCGATCCTGTTGCTCCGTGTGTTTACGTCGAGCATATTCACAAGTCGATGCCGCATTCGACTTTGAAAATCTATGAATGGAGCGGGCACAATTTTATGGATGTGCAGTACGAAAGCTTCAATAATTGGCTTAACCAACATCTGGACGAATAATGGTCGGCGTATCTAAAAAGTAAACTGCGCGCAGTCGGGTTGTTCGCGTCAACGGGCTGATTGTCTTAGGTGTCCTTTGTCACCATGCTGAAAGACGTGCTGCTGGTGCGCTCTTTGGACTTGCCCCTGGATGACTTCTTCTTTTTGTGCGCAATAAACTTTTTGTCTGCTTGTACTCCGGAAAGTTCTTGCATCTTTGAGTTTTTAGTTCGGATTTTATGAACCCCTCTCGATTCCGCCCCGGGTGCAGCGAAGAAGAGGACGGCAAGCGCGGTTCCGAATACAAGGGTTTTTCTAGTGGTTTTCATAGGTTCATCTCCTTATGAAAGTCAGTTGCATGTGAGGAACAAACCCTCACAAATGTAGAAACGTAATTTGCAGGCAAAAAGTTCAACGCTTGACATTAAACGTTCAAGGTCGCGCCGAAAGTGGCTATTTACCGGCTTTTGAAAGCAACGAGCTGACCAGGTCGTATTCGTTGAAAGTTTTATTGCCGTGTTCTTTTACCCACAGAAGCATCGGGCTTGCTTCTGCGCCTTTATTGTCCGCCAGCAAATCAAATGCAATATAGGTTTTTGCCTCGGTCATTTTGTCATTGTCCGTGGCTTTTTGGAAAACCGCATCAGGGGTGGCTTGACCTGCCATGTACTGAACGATTGGGTACGGCCATTTATCGGCGGGCAGTCTTTGAATTGCTTGAACCATCATTGCGCTGCGCAACTGATCTTCATGAAGTTGTTTTCTGCAAATTGCCGACATCATCACCGCATATGGTGCGCAGCGATCTTGCAAACCAACTTTTGCAAGTATATCCATGCACTGCCTGTCGCATTCTATGTAATCGGCATGCATGAAGTATGCAAACATTCGTCCATTCATTGCTCCAATCAGGCTCGGATCTAGTTTGATCGCTTTTGTGAAATCCTTAATCGCATCTTCCGTCAATCCCAAATTGATGTACGAATAACCTCGATTACTGTATGCGTTCGCATTCTCTGGTGCGAGGCGCACAGCCTCATTACTGTCTTCCAGCGATTTTGCCGTATTGTCCAGCCGATCGTAAATTGTAGAGCGCAAAAGAAATCCCACCGGATCGTTGGGATTTAGTTCAACGGCTCTGTTCGCCGTGACGAGAGCATCCTGGAATTGCAAGAGATTGAGCTGCCGTTGTGCTTTAAACAAGAGCGCAGGCAAAAGATCAGGCAGTTTTTTCAAAACAACATCGATGTCGGCAAGGGCTTTTCGGTCGTCGTTGAGCAGAGCATAAGCGTGTGCTCTCAGGTAATGCCCTTGTGGATGGTTAGGTTGTTTGAGCAGAAGAGCGTCCAGAATCTTCAAGGCTTCTTGCGGCTGATTGTTTTTCAAAAGTGTGGTCGGCTCTTTCAAATCAGCCGGGCTGAGAACGACTGATTGAACAGCAGTAAACTGATGTGTTCGCGTGTAAGAAAGATAGAAACTGCCGCCAAGCACGAGCAACATCAGCAGCACCCCGACTGAATCTTTCCCCTTCCATCTGGGCTGATCTGGAATAAGAGGAGAAAGAAGAAAGCCGCTGATGAAGCCGGCTATAAGGCCGCCTACGTGTGCGGAATTGTCGGTGCCCGAACGCATGAATCCGGAGACGAGCACTATGATCAAAAAGACCACGGTGCTTTTCATGTTCGACTTTACGAAATTTTCTTGCAGTATTTTTTTGTTGGCGACGAGAAAACCGGTCCATAATCCGAAGATGCCGAAAATCGCTCCTGATGCGCCTGCTGAGATGACCTGCGGACTTATGAAAATGCTGGTCAAAGAGGCGATCAGTCCGGCAAACAAATAAACAACGGTGAATTTCAGCGCTCCGTAAAGCCTCTCCGTAATCGGTCCCATTACGGCCAACATCCACATGTTCATGAAGCAATGCAATAGACCCAGGTGCACGAAAATGTTGGTGAAGATGCGCCAGTATTCACCGAACATTGTGCGGATGCCGTAGTTGGCGCCGAAGTTCAGCAGCACCAGATTCGATGGTCCAGAGATGGCCGCCGAGCCGGACGTCACCGCCATTGCCGCAAAAACGATAATGTTAGCCGCGATCAGAGCACTGACGGCAGGTGTCATGTAGCCTGCTTTCGGCTTTTCCTCTTGCGGTTGTTCTTGCTCTGATTGGGCGCCGTTTTCCAAAGTGAATTCCTGACAGTCGCTTTAGAGATTGAGAACGCCCCTCAGCCAGTCCGAGAAAGAATAAGCCTTCGAATCCGGGACAGAAATTCGCGCCGGCATTTTCAATTTGGGAGCCTCTTGGGCCGGCTCTGCCACCGTCTCTTTCGGCTCGTCTTGCTTAGGCAAAATTTTTGCCATTAAAGCTAGATTGTAAATGAGTTCTTCCGGTATGAGTATGTCCGGTCGGCGAAGTTGTGCCACTTCTTCATGTCGTCGCGCGATCGCGATAGTTTTGCGTATCACTTCCCCGTTCGCCATAAACAGCGT
>JADYYD010000024.1 GCA_020853845.1 Candidatus Melainabacteria bacterium | reverse complement strand
ACAGGACATACCAGCTTGCAATCTTTGTACGCCGTAGGCGAGTGCGCCTCGACCGGCCTGCATGGTGCCAATCGACTGGCGAGCAATTCACTTTTGGAAGCCGGAGTCATGGCATTGAAATTGGCACGACACATCAACTCCCAACCGTTAAAATCAATTCCATATAGAATTCTATATAAATGGAATGCGGCGCTGGCAGAAACATGGCTGGCGCATTGCACACCGTTTGCAGCGCCCTCCGATAGAGATGTCCTCAAGAATTTGATGTACCGCGCAGCAGGTTTGGTGCGCGATGCTAAGAGCCTCGAGCAGCTTGCGATCCAGCTTGATTCCATTTCTATATACAAAACAGGCATCGACAGATATGAACGCGAATCAGCGAACATGCTTTTGGTGGCAAAGTTGATCGCCAAAGCATGTGCATTGAGAAAAGAGAGTCGCGGCAGTCATGTAAGGTCAGACTTTGCATCCACCGACAGCGTCAAATACCTGACCCGCTTTACGTTTGAGCGTGGTGCCTGGCGCGCGAAAAGTGCCGGATCGGCCCTCTTCACTACCATGGAACGCAGCGTATCTGCGGTTAGTCTTTGAATTGTGACTGATTAACTTTCTCTCCACAATTTCCCTTGACAGCGCGGTCAACCTGCGAATGTGTGTGCATCTAGAGTACTTCCATGCGAATATTGCCTGGTACTACTTGGATGTTCTAAAACGCTAGATAAAGGTATACACTTGTATCAATATTTAGGTTGTCTTTAGTTTTTCGTGTGTTCGAGTTAAGAACGAAGTCGGGAACTTACTCCGTAAGTCCTGGTCCCCGTTCGCATACTTGTTCGTATATATGGTTCTCGCCCTTTCCGTTCCCCTTTCCGCTTCTATCGGAGTGCATATGAATCCCCGCACCAAACTGCTTATAGCTCAGCCGGACGGCGCCAAGCTCGTCTCTCTGCTCTTGTGGTTGGAGCAGTATTCGGATATGGAAGTAGTTGGCACCACCTGCAGTGGCGACAAGCTCGTCAATTGCGCTACCTTCCATCAGCCGGATGTAGTCCTTCTCGACTTCAGCCTCATGGCGCAAGATGAGAAGAGCACCGCCGCTGACATCAAGTCGGTGAGTTCAACACCTGCAATTCTGGTAATGCATGAAAGCGATATCGCACCTATGGAATACGCTCTCGGCAAAGATCTTGATGGATATATCAATCCAAAACTTTCACTTCAAGAATTGACCGAAAATGTTCGCAAGTCTGCACAAAAAAGGCTTACCCCGGTTGCAGCAGCGTATGTTCCGGCAACAATGGCAGGTTAGTCAGGGCGTCTGGAAGTTTTATCCCGCCAAAGCGTCGTCTCCAGCACGATCCCAAAGTGGATTGTGCTGGTTTACACTGGAGATGTTCGCTGACTCCAGTGCACTAAGAGTTTCATGACCGCGGAAATTTTGTACGTCTCATCCTTTGCGTTTTCGCTGGCGGCGATAGTGGTGACGGCGTGGACTGAGAGTGCAGTCGAAACTCACATGAAAAGCGGTGATCCCGCTGGTCCCCCGGCATCGAATTCGAACCTCATAACAACCGATCCAAGTTCCACTGCCATAGCGCTGGCAAACAAGAGCGCGCTTCGGCCTGTGGAACTTGGATACATGCTCAGAGGCGGAGACACCAATCATGCTTTGCTGGTGATGGGTGTCGATCTTCTGCAAAGGGCGGCCAAACTGCAGTTAGGAGCAGCTATTCCTGAGCCTTCCGAATACGAAAAGAAAATGTGGGCAATGGCAAAGGACGCCGCAAAAGATTGGGCAATGAAAAAGGTGGAAACTCATTTGCCGGGCGACCTCAAAAAGAACCCGGCGGCATTTGTCAAAAAAATCTACGACATTTATACGTTTTGCACGAAGTCATTGAAGCTGGTCGTCAAAGACATAATTGACGACCCTCGCCAGTTGAAGCGTTATTTCTCCGCCGGCGGCGTCATGCGTTTGCTTGCCGACTTCATTTCAGCCGGCTATCAGAGCGCTTTCAATAATGCATTACGAACCTATCTTGTGGAAAACAATTACCTTGTGAAGGAAGAGGCTCGCACCAAAGCAGCAAAGAAACTGGCGCTCGCGAGTTTCTCTACTTTTGCCGCAGTTTTTCTCTTTTCTCTGGCGATGGTCGGCACCGCCAACGGCATTCCGCTTATGTTTGTGGCGGCTACCATTGTCACCGGCTCCGCCATTGTCTCGGCATTTTTCATCACCGCAATTTTTGCGGTGAGAGAGCTTCTGCCGTATTTGACCGAGTTCGAACACCTTGCCAAAGTTCTGAATCGCGACAGTTGGCGGCTGCGAGTTTTGCAAACGGCACGCAAAGCGATGTTCGTGGCACTTTCATTGCTGGCGCTGGGCGCATCAACACTGCTCTTCACGTGCGGTTTTCTCTGGCTCAAAATTTTCGCATTTCAAAATCCACAGGCTTTAATTTTCGTCAGTGTGATTTTGGCATTCCCATGCCTGAAGGCTTTTCTACTTTTGTTGCGCAGTTGGAAATTGACCAGGACCGAAGTTGCAACAAAGTACGGTGAGGCAGAACTCGAGAAATCACGAATACGTTTGTCACAAATGCGCCCGGTAACAGCGCTCAGACAAGTTCTCAAAGAAGAAGATTATGACCCGGTTTTCTCGGAGCTCATGGCGCTGTACGGAATCGAAGCTTTGATTTTGCTAGCGTGAGGAACCGTCGTTCAATTCTTCAATCAACTCATCGATTCTAAGTTTTACCTGATGCCTGGTCGAACTGTATAAGCGATAAATCTGGCTGGCGCGACAAAGAAACACTCTGGGCGACGACTCGGACAGTTTGATACCGACATAATGTTGATCGTCGCAATGCAGCCGTGCAATCAATTGCTCGATTTCGCCTACGCCGTAATTGCAGAAAAGTGATGTTTTGTGCAGTGGCATGCAGGCAATAGTTCTTACTCCGCGTTTCAAAATGGACTCGTCCACCCATAGACCGGTCAGATACCGATACGCCGCCAAAGGCTCTTCATTGGACAGCAGTTCATCTTTTCGCCTTTTGCTCAGTTCGATATCGGCCATCTCTTCCGGCAAATAGCCAAGCAATTCACGGTTGAAAAACTGCAACTTTTCGTTGCCATAGAAAATTCTGAGCACTTTTAGTGCCTTCAGGAGTGCGTCGGACAACAAGATTTCCCGCGAATCCAGTCTGGCGCTAAGCTCTCTGAGACACTCGGACAGAAGCGCGCTGTTCATACAATTTTTAAAAAACCAATAAAAAACCCATTTCCCCTCAGAATCCATACTAAGGTCGACTTGTGAAAACTATGTGAGAGTGCAGGCGCACTATAATTGAGCGAAACTCTCATTCATTTATATGAGGAAAGACAATGGCTTCGAAGCGCGGACTGAGCGGACAATTTAAGGGCATCATTACAGGTGCGTCGTCCGGCATCGGCAAAGCAATGGCATTGGAACTGGCAGCCAAATACCAGGCCAGGCTGGTTTTGAATGCTCGCTCCGAAGAGCAACTGGAAGCTACTTGCAAGGCAGTCGAAGAAGCTGGCGGAAAGGCTGTCAAAGTCGTCGGCGATGTAAGCGATAAATCCGTGGTTGAAACAACGGTCAACGCCTGCCTGGAAAGCTTCGGCGGCGTTGATGTGCTGATCAATAACGCGGGGCTGGCCACGCCCGGCACAATCATGAAACTCACAGTCGAGGACTGGGAGCGGGTCTTCGCCGTTAATTTCTTCGCGCCCCTGCGCTTTACTTACGCTGTTCTTCCGCACTTTGCTAAAGCCGGCAAAGGCAAAATCGTCAACATCTCCTCGGTAGCAGGAAAAATCGCATTTCCCGGAAGCGTTTGTTACGCGTCCAGCAAATTCGCGCTCACTGGCATGTCGGAAGGCATGGCGGCAGAGCTGGCCTCGCAAAATATCGACATAATCACGGTTTGCCCGGGTTGGGTGCGTACCGAGTTTTTCGAGAAAAACCGCGTGGCGGAAGCGAAAAACCCGACCTCAATTGCCGGCAGAAACAACATCCAGGGTTTCATTATGCGCAGCTTTCTATCAATAAGCTCGCAAGAGTGCTCGGCAGAAATCGTTAAGGCTCTCGAAAAGGGAGGCAGCTCGGAAATAGTTCTCACCCACCCCGGCAAGATCTTTGAAAGACTGGCGGGCATATGCCCTCCGGCGGTTTTCGCGATGGCAAAGCGCATACCTTCTGAAATCTCTGATTCCAGCAATAAGCCTGAAAAAAATTGATCTGAGGTAAAAACCAGGAGAATTCCGGTTTCTTTTTTGCGCACTTGGCTAGAATAAGAAGAAGCTTTCACCTTTGCCGCAGGGATTCCGTGTCGGAACTTGAAGTCGTCATCGAGTATAAGAGCACTCCACAGCGAGTGGGCTTATTCGTCATGGGCGCGCTTATGCCCTTCTGGGCGATTGTAGTCCCGTTCTGCCTGGGCTTCTTCATCTCGCTATTGATGCGTCAAGCTGCAAGCGTTCCTCCCCTGATGGCACTTCTTGTCCTATCGGTCCTTATGGTGATACCGGTCGTCTCCATTATGATTGCGGCCGTCTGCGAAGATGACCGATTGTTGGTCAGCAAAGAAGGTTTTGCATTTCCGCTTCTTTTTCTTCCTATGCTGAAATTTCGCAGAGAAAGAATGTGGTCGGATTTGAAAGAAGCGCGTTTACTAATTTCAGACAGCCAGATGCAGAGCAAAGAAAAACTTCCGCACGGCAAGCTTGATTTGCATTTCAATTCCGGCGGTCATGTAGACATTCCTTTGAAGAGCCTTAAGCGAAGCGATTTGGAGCGATTGCTTCTTTCGCTGGAAGTTTGGGGGACGTCGTGCAATCGCACACCGGAGCTCATCGCATTTCACGATCAATTGCAAAATGAAAACCTTGGAATTGAAAAGCTCAGCTATACACAGATGTGGGAAGAAGAGCTGAGTCGCAGATTCAGCGCAACCGCGTTCGTGCCGCTGGAGCCGGATCGCAAACTTCAAGGGGGTCGAGTCAAAATAGTAAAACAGTTGGCTTTCGGCGGTTTGTCAGCGATCTATCTGGCTCAGTTGAATGAAAAAGACATGGTCGTTGTGAAAGAAGCGGTTATTCCCGAGGGCACCGATGATAAAGCGCGCGAAAAGGCGATGGAGCTTTTTGCTCGTGAGGCGCAATTTCTCATCCGTCTCGATCACGATCAGATTGCCAAAGTCTTCGATCATTTCCATGAAGAAGGGCGGCACTACCTTTTGCTTGAATATGTTCGTGGGCAGGATTTGCGCCAGTTGGTAAAACAAAACGGACCGCAACCAACCGCGCATGTAGTGAAATGGGCTCACGAAATTGCCGGCATTCTCAATTACTTGCATGAACAGGCACCACCGATCATTCACCGAGATCTGACGCCGGAAAACATTGTCTTGAATGAAAACGGTTCTGTAAAACTTATCGACTTCGGCGCCGCCAATGAATTCGTAGGCACCGCCACCGGTACCCTCGTCGGCAAGCAAGCCTATATGGCACCGGAGCAATTGCGCGGCAAAGCAAGCACTTTGAGCGATATCTATTCGCTTGGCGGCACCTTGCACTATCTGCTCACGGCCAAAGATCCGGAGCCCTTATCCGAGTCGAGCCCGCGCGAACTTCGTCCTGATGTTCCTGATGAGCTGGACAAGATGGTGCTCAAATTGACAAGCATGGAAGATTCAGAACGTCCGAAATCCGCAGGTGAAGTTGCAGATGAATTTGCCGAATTGAGAATCAAGATAGGCGCTCGCAGCGAAAACGGAAATGGTTCCGAGGGGACTGCGTCATGATGGAAGAAAAAGACGTAAAACTGCAAGAAGTGCAGCCTGAAATAAAAGAATCACAGAACAAAGCCTCTCGTGCTGAAGTGGTTGGTTTTGTCGTCTCGGTAAAGCCTGAAGAATCAAAAGAATCGGCAAACGGCTCGGATAAAAGTTCTTCAGTTGCGCAGGCTTCAATAGACCCAAAAACCAGTGCAACAACTCAGGAGATAGTAATTCCTTACAGACCATATGCCAGCACGGAAAAGTGGCTTGCTCACAGATTTTCGGCTTGGAGCGCACCCAAGACATGGTTTGCCACCATACTCGTTGTCACCTTCTTCGGATTCGGCGGTCCGGGGAAAGTCATTGAGCTCATCGTTACGACCCTGACGCACAACCAATTGAACTTGCCGCAAGACGGTACGTATCAAGAATTGATGATGTCTAACATCCTGATTGTCCAGTGGATGACGTTTATTCTGTTTCTGGCACTATTGGCGCTGATGTTTTTCTACCTGCGTCATCCGACCCAAGTCGTTCTTGATGCAACCGGCATTTCCTTGGTGTGGAAACGCAAGAGCGAGTGGCTGCGCAAGACTGTGCCATGGAAAAACCTGCACAGGATTGGTGTGGAATGGCCGCCCAACAAAACGTCGCCGCAAGATAGCCTCCTATGTTTCACACCATTAGATGGCGAACCACTAAAGTTCAAATATGGCGCACTGCCGTCCATCAGCGACAAACAGTCACTGATGGATGCGATAAACAGATGGGCGCCGCATGCATCGCGTGCGCCCGAATTATCCGACATGCTTTCGGAACCGCATACGCATGGATATACGGAGCTATGGTTGCAAGCTCTTTCGCAACCGCCGAAGCGTGAACGACTGACTCCACTGACTGAGGGTGCATTGCTGCGCGAAGGTCAGTTCGAAATACTCGGACGCCTGGGCGTTGGCGGACAGGGCACAGCATATGCAGCACGCGAAACCGACAGCAACGACGCGGTGGTGCTCAAAGAATTTATTCTTCCGGTCTATGTGGACGTAAATGTGCGTCGGCAGTCAGTTGAAAAAATGCAAAACGAAGCTGAAATTCTGAGCAAGCTCAATCACGAGAAAATTGTCAAACTTATTGATTTCTTCATCGAGGACCATAGGGGCTATCTTGTTCTGGAGCGCATTGACGGCATGTCTCTTCGGCAAAAGGTATCGGCCGAAGGTCCGCTTAGCGAAAGTGAAGTGCGTTCGCTTTCACTGCAAATGTGCCAGATGCTGGAATACCTGCACGGGCTGGAACCGCCTGTGGTGCACAGAGATTTCACCCCGGACAACTTGATTCTTTCTCGCGACGGCACGCTAAAGCTTGTTGATTTCAACGTCGCACAACAACAGGAATCGACTGCTACAGGAACTGTCGTCGGCAAGCACTGCTTCATTGCCCCGGAGCAATTCCGAGGAAAACCGACAATTCAAAGCGACATTTATTCAATGGGCGCGACCTTGTTCTATTTACTCACTGGTGAGGATCCGGAGCCTATCACTTGCTCTCACCCCAAAAAGGCTCTGGATACATTGAGCGATGACATTGACAGTTTTGTCGCAAAAGCCACAGCGCTGGCGGGCAAAAATCGCTACACTTGCGCCGCGGAAATCAGAGCCGATCTATTGCGAGAGCAAGCTGATTAGATAGCGGGCAAACGCCAGTTAAAGCGGAACTCTTCTTCCTTCAAAACTTTCTTCGCATCTTCCACATCGAAGAAATTCGAGGAGCAATCTCCCACTGCGCAGAAGCCTGGAATTTCATTGAACAAGCGCCCGGCAATCTGCCGGTTGGTCACACCACGCGTGGTGCCGGAAATCTTGGTATCAGGGTGACACCAGGGCAAACCTGTTCCATCATGCCACAGCCCAAAAGCGGCGCCCCAAAAGGTTACGTGCGCATCAATCTTTTCGGATGCCAGATATTCGACTACCTTTCGCGTTCCTACAATCGAACCGCACGTTGCCGCCAATAATATTCTCTTCGGCTTCTTGCAGTTTTCAAAAGTAGCCGTCAAACCTTTGACCAGCGTTGCACCGGTGGCGATCGTATCCAGCATCAGCCAGTTGTCTGCAACCGAATGCATGCGCATGTATTTCACGCTTGCATCGAAATCGACGTAGTCTTTGCTGCTGTCCTTGGGCAACGCAAAGCGACTGACGCCTATCCAGTTGTCGCCGCGATAATGCGTTCCATCCAGTGCGCATCCGAGCGCGCCGGGCAAATTGTGCCCGCACCCTTCCGCCATGACTGTAACTGTGCAAAGGTCGTTCAAATTTTTCGGCAACTCTCCGGCCGCTGCCAGTGCATCGATCCATGTGACGGTGGCAGTGAAAGCCGCCACTTGACGGCGATAGCCTAACAAGTGGCGACCCGGCGCCACCAGCAAACTGTCGATCGAGTCGCTTTCCAGAATATTGGCGTTGGGGATGCCTTCAATTTCGACTTTCGTGAGAGTAAAGGACTCTCTTTCGTTTGCTTTAGTGGAAATCATTTATTTCGCATGTGGAGACGGAACGCAGACACCGTTCTAGATTCTATCGCTTTCCTTATATATGCGATGAAATCCGCGAGCCTAATGCGAGTTTTTTCTGCGAATGACGTATACACGTTGCTCGAGCGCGACTGCATCTATCTCTCGGTCGGTCTTGCGCATCAAGTCAGCGTAATTTTCCAGACAAGCAGCCACATTCGAGTGCTCAGGACCGAGAGAACGCTCCCAGATCTGGATGGCACGGGAATACATGGATTCTGCGCGCGAGTAGTTGCCGCGCTGATGATAGAGCCAGCCCAGATTATTCAAGCTTTCCGCGACTTTCGGGTGCTCGGTGCTGAGAATGCGCTCGCGAATCGATAACGCGCGAATGTGCAGAGGTTCTGCTTTGTCGAAGGAATCTTTATCGGTAAATAGAGCTGCCAAATTGGATAAGGTGGTTGCAACGATTGGATGATCCTTGCCTAGATACTTTTCCTGAATTGCCAGCACTCTTCTGTACAGCGGCTCGGCATCAGCATTTCTTCCTTGATCGTAATAAAGCAATCCAAGATTGTTGAGCACTTCGGCAACTTCCGGATGATCCGAGCCGAGGTGACGTTCGCGTATGGTCAGTGCCCGTCGATAAAGCTTCTCTGCCTGGTCGCCGCGATTTAAGATCCGGTACAGCTCGGCCAGATTGTTTAGCCCGGCCGCAAGGCTGATATGCTCGAATCCCAAAGCTCTTTCCTGGATAGTCAGAGCGCGCTTAAATAAAGGCTCGGCTGAGGAAAAATGCCCCTGCGCCAGCATCACCATGCCCAGATGATTGAGCGACACGCCGATATCGGCGTGGTCGACGGCCAGGACCTTTTCGCGAATGTTGAGAGCACGCATGAACATGCTCTCCGCCTCGGGAAAGCGGCTTTCGTGATAGAGAGTTAGCGCAAGAACTGTCAAATAGTCAGCGAGTTGGGTGCTTTCGCTTCCCATCTCCTGCTCTTTTTCAGGTAGCATGCGCAGCAAGGTGTCGACTGTGTCGTCCATGTGGCCTGTTGCTAAATTAGAGCCCTCTTAACCATCATACCAAAGCGCGCCTATGCTTACTCACGAAGCCTTATGGTAAGAAACGGCTACTTTGTCGATTTTAAAGCCGTCCATATCCATTACCTCGAAGCGCAGATTGTTCCAGGTCGCCACTTCTCCCGCCGACGGCACATGCCCCAAAATGTGAACGACAAGCCCAGCCACGGTTTGGTACGCCCCCGAGTTCTGATCCGGCAACTCTGCTGCGGATAGGCGTTTCTTAAATTCTGAAATCGGCAACATTCCGTCGACCAGAAAGCCGCCGTCGTCGCGATTAATCACAGTCAGGTGCGACACCGTTTCATCCGATATCTGCACATCACCGACAATTGAGCTGAGTATGTCCGAAACAGTGACCAAACCACGCAGGGTGCCGTGTTCGTCAATAACCATGGCACCGCTCATTTTCTCGCGCCGGAAATCGGCGAGGGCACTGAGCGCGCTTTTCGTATCCGGCATCATGAGCGGCTTGCGCACTAATTTCTCCAGATCGATTTTTCCTTCTGTGCCCCATTTGGTCAAAAGCTCGCGAGAACGAACGACTCCGAGAAAGTCGTCCAGAGTGCCACGGGCAACCGGATACTTGGTGTGAGGATGCGCAAAGACTTTATTCATGAGGTCTTCCGAGGGCGCATCGATATCAAGCCAGATAAGCTCGGTAACAGGCGTCATCACAGTCGAAACTTTGCGATCGTCCAGCCCGAAAACCCCGCAGAGCAGATCGTGCTCGGTTTCCTGGAAAACTCCCACGCGCGCGCCTTCGTCCACCATGGCTTGAATCTCGCGCTCGGACACTTCTCGGACTTTGTCGTCTTCGACACCAAAAGCACCGGCAGCCAGATTGGTGGATACAGAAAGGAATTTAACCAAGGGAGATGCCACTTTCGACAGAAATTTCATCGTCGGAGCGATGACGCAGGAAATGCCTTCCGGATTGGAAAGCGCGATGCGCTTCGGCACCAGCTCGCCGACAATCAGCGACAAATAAGTAGTACAGACAACCACGAAAACAAAAGCAATTTGGTCGGCATAGGGGCGCAGATGCTCGAACGCCTCCAACTGGTCGGACAATTCGTCCGCCAGGGTAGCTCCGCCGAAAGCACCGGCGAGAATAGCCACCAGCGTTATGCCTATCTGAATTGTCGAAAGGAAAGTGTTGGGCGAGTCGGTTAAATCAAGCGCAGCTTTGGCGCCTTTGCGCCCTTCCTCCCGCAAGCGGACCAAAAGCGGGCGGCGGCAGGACACCAGAGCCATTTCCGAAAGGGCAAACACCCCATTAATTAGAACGAGAATGACGATGACGGAGACTTCTAAGCCAATTGAGTTAATGTTCACAAGAGGCACTCCCTGCCCCTAAATTCAATACACAAAATCCGCGTATCCCCTCCCTATTGGGAATTTTTAGCATTTGCCGGTGTCAAGTTCTTTCCGGCGGATGGCATCCGCGTAAGAACTCTTCACTACCTTGACTACTAAGTGATTTCCCAGTCCTAGCTCGTTTATAGCACCTTGGAGAACAACTATTAGCTAAAGCCAAAGAAGCAATTTAGCTGTCAAGCTATAATGCGACGGAATTTCCAAGGAAGCTCCGTATATCTTGTCTGCACTTTTGCCGCTCAAAAAAACTGCCCGCGCCGTAAGCCAGAGTCC
Organism: Candidatus Melainabacteria bacterium; assembly: GCA_020853845.1. Lineage (GTDB taxonomy): Bacteria > Cyanobacteriota > Vampirovibrionia > Obscuribacterales > Obscuribacteraceae > QKMZ01. Next base: position 4,117 of record JADYYD010000024.1, on the reverse strand, counting down.
AATATTGTTGGCTGTGGCGGTGGTGCTGATCGTCAATGTTTTTCTGGCTCTTAAAGACCCGTTCGGTCGTGTAGACCCCAACACTATCCCGTCGGCAAAACACTGGGCTTACTGGACGACGCAAGATTATCTCCAGGAGAAAGCCGCACCGGATGTGGTGCTGCTCGGCTCCTCTATTTTTATGAATCCGCTCTGGATGCTCGAGGCGGAACATCTCAATCGCACGGTCGATATAGTAGTCGAAAGAAGAAGCCATTATCTCGAAGACGCCATCAAGAAAAAACTGCCAGGCGCCAAGCTTGCCTGTTTCAACTATGCGCTGCCGGGAGCAATGGTCTCGGATGATTACATGATCATCCGCACAATGTTCAAAGAAGGGAAAACACCCAAAGTGGTTGTAATCGGTTTGACGCCGCTCGATATGACCGATGACGATTTCTATTGCGCTGTTTCTTCAAACCATTACAAATACCTCGCCAAGTTTACTGAAACCCGCGATTTGCTGGATCTTTCCATGCCCAAACCCTGGCAGCGAACAGAGTATCTGGCAAACCAATCCGTCTATCTGGCCGGAAGAAAACATGACGTGCAGGGCTCAGTCATCGGCTCAGTGCGCGACAAGTTGAATGGTTATCTAGGCCCGCTTTCTGCAGCTCCTCTTTCGACGAAGGAAAAAGGGGACGTGAAAGACGCTATATATCAGGATGAAGTCGGTCCGGGCATTTGGCTTGCGCAGCCGGTCGGCATCGATTATTTCAATGACAATTCGAATGGATTCAAAAAACGCTACCGTTTCGCCACGCCGGACAAATGCAAAATCAAAATGGCTTGGCTGAAGAAGTGCATTGATTTGTGCAGGCAGAAGAACATCGCACCTCTCATCGTCAACGTACCGCTGCCGGATCCTGCTTTGAAAATCCTGCCTGCAGGTGTTCATGATGCGCTGGTAAAACGCGTTGAGGCTCTCGCGCAGACGGAGAAAGTCGCGTACATCGACCTGCAAAAAACAGGCGCGTTTGATATTAAGGACTTCACTGACTCCTGCCACATGGACGCATCCGGCGGACGAAAAGTCATGGACTTCGTTGCCGCCGAAATCGGCAGGGACACAAGGCTGAGCAGTGCTCTTCTTGCTCCTGCAAAACCAGGAGATGGCGAAGGCGAATCGAAAATTGCCGGTAAAAGAGGGGCGATGTAATGCTATTCAACAGCTTTACTTACCTCGTATTTCTGCCGATTGTGGTGGCGCTCTTCTGGGTGGTGCCATTCCGGTTTAGAACAGCGCTCCTGCTACTTGCCAGCTACATTTTTTACATGTCCTGGAAGCCTGAATACGGGCTCCTCATCGCAGCGATGACAGCGATCAATTATGGGATGGGTCTTTGGATCGCTCGCGCGCAAGCGAAGCGAAAGATGCTTTTTGTCGTCGCCATCGCAGCCAATCTTCTTTTGCTCGGCTTCTTCAAGTATGCATATTTTGTGCGTGATTCTTTGAATTGGGGACTTGGTTTCGCCAACCAAGAACTGATGCCGATCCCGTTTCAAATTATTTTGCCGCTCGGCATTTCTTTCTTCGCGTTCGAGTTTATCCATTACCTGTCCGATGTCTATAAAGGCAGCGCACCGGTAAAATCACCGTGGCAATTCGCCCTCTTCGCCAGTTTCTTCCCCACTCAGATTGCCGGTCCTATCAAGCGCTATCAGGACTTTATGCAGCAATTGGAAGTGAAAACGAAGCTGACTCTATCGCAATTCGATGAAGCGCTCGAGCTGATTATCTTCGGTCTCGTGAAAAAGGTGATTTTCGCCGACAACCTGGCAATTGTTGTTCAAACCGCATATGCCAATCCGAATCAATTCACTTGCTTCGACATGTGGCTGGCCACTTACGCCTTCGCGTTCCAGGTCTATTTTGATTTCTCCGGTTACACGGACATCGCCAGAGGCTCCGCGCAATTGCTCGGCTTCAAAGTGCCGAAAAACTTCGACCTGCCCTATATGGCCGAATCGATTACCGAATACTGGCGGCGTTGGCACATTTCTCTTTCGACGTGGCTCAAAGATTACCTGTTCATTCCCCTGGGCGGAAGCCGCGCCGGCAAATGGATGACTTACAGAAATATCCTCATTACCTTCACCCTCTGCGGTTTGTGGCATGGTGCGGCAACGCATTACATTCTCTTCGGCACGCTGCATGGAATTCTGCTGGTGCTGCACAGAGAATGGCGCCACGTCGTCGAGAAATCGAAGACTCTGCAAACGTTGACCGCCAACAAAATTTTCCACGTCTTTGCCATTTTCCTCACCTTCCACGCTGTTTGCCTTACTGAAGTCATCTTCCGCGCAGACAATGTTCCGATCGGAGTCGGCATCATCAAAAAATTGCTATTAATAGATCACATGCCTGAACTGAAATTCTGGCAAGTGACTTTGCCAAACGTGGACCAACCCGGTGTCTACTTCTTCTTGCCGCTTATTCTTTTGTCGATTCTTGCCGGTCAGATAATCTGCACGCAAATCCGCAAGAATAAGGACTGCATTGGCGGCATCATGCCTTTCAACCGCCCGCTCAAAGTTGCCTATCTGACAGTTGCAATTTGTCTTCTCATCGCCTTTTCGCCGGACATAACGCCGAAGTTCATTTACTTCCAGTTCTAGAAGCCTCTTCAACGAACCGTTCAATTCAACGCTCCGGCTGCCGAAGAGCAGATGCTAAAGCTCTCTGCTTGCGAATAGCGCGTATTTCATGCAGTGCTTCACCGGAAGAGGCAAATCTCTTTGCCGATTCCGGCGCAGTGCACCTGGCAAGAAACGCGTTGAGACTGGTCGGCAGGTCGCTTCCTTCTTTTACTTGCGAAACCTCCAGGGGAATCGGGTCTCGACCAGTCAAGAGAAAATAACAGGTGCCGCCCAGCGAATAAATGTCGCTTTGCGGAACAGCTTTGCCACGCAATTGTTCCGGCGGCATGTAAGACTGCTTGCCGATCATGGTGCCCGTAGCAGTGCCAACAAATGCGTTGGCCGCGCCGAAGTCGATAAGCACAAGCTGACCATCGACACGCAGCACCAAATTGTCCGGTGTCAAGTCTCTGTGAATTACGGGAGGATCTTGCGTGTGCAGATATTCCAAAATTTCGCAGATTTGCTCCGCCCAATTGAGCACGAAATCTTCCGGCTGCGGTCCTCTCTCTTTCACGAACCGCCGCAGATCAAGCCCGTCAATGTACTCGAGCACCTCATAGTGGTGTTCGCTCTCAACAAAGTGATCCAACACTTTGGCGATATGAGGATGCTGGAGTTTGCTCAGCAATAAAGCCTCGCGATTGAACAACTCGATTGCTTTTGCTTTTAATGCTTCCGGTGAGTTTTTAGGAATTACAGCTTCTTTGACGATAATTTGTCGTCCACTCGAATCTTTAGCCGAATAAATCGCAGCCGATCCACCAGAAGCAACCATTTCCATTATCTTGATTGTTCCACTGCGCAAAGTCGCCTCGGGCGCCAGAGGAACAAACAAAGTCGGAGAATAACGGGTTGAAAACTCTTCATCCCACATGCTCGTAAAACTGCTGAAGTTGAGATGTTTTATGCCGGAAACAGTGGGAAATTCCAGCGCCACTTTTTCCAGTGGCGGCTCGATCACCGCATGTGGTGCATTGGTGACAATTGCATAAACAAGCTTTTTCAAATCCAGTTGATCGATCTCGGAAAGTTTCATTGCAATTTCAACATTGTTATGCTCGCCGTCACCTTTTTGAAATCGCAGCACAAGCTGATCGGCAGCTCCCACACTCGAATCGCTTCGCGAGAAGACTAATGCCGACAATTGAGGCCAACTCCAAGTCAGTTTCCCGCGTGTGCCGCAGATGTATAGAAGAGGAAGCGACAAACCCCACTGGCGCAGCGTAAAATTATTCTTCAACTGAATTGCCAGAAGACTAAAGTAAGAAAACAAGAACAGGAAAGAAAGAACAGTCTCGAGGAAGAGCGCGGCTGTAAGGTGGACATGAAAAAAGAACAACAGCAAAACATTCCACGCAAAAAAACCACCAGTAATAAAAAGTAGAGGAAAAGTGAACTTGAGTAATCGACTCGACGCTTTCACAAAAGCCGGTTT
>JADYYD010000023.1 GCA_020853845.1 Candidatus Melainabacteria bacterium | reverse complement strand
GTCTCACCGCGCAATTCCGAGAGCGCTTCTATCAGCGTGCAGCGCTTTCTGTCGACAGTCTGCAAGCAAACAATCGCTTCGGCTTCATTGATGTCGCCTGTAGCAACCATTTTGGTGGCGCTGATGGCTGCTTTGTGAGTTGCAGCAGAGAGAAGTTGCGATGCGACGAGCGCCTTCAGCGGTCCCATGCGATGCTGCATTTGCATGCGGACGGCGCGAGAATAAAGGTCGGAATTGACGAGATTAGCTTTGATAAGCAGGGTGATAGTTTCTTCCGCGTCGGCCTCATCGTTGAAAAGTTTCAACTCCGCGGCTGCTTGCTGCAGCCCGATACGCTCGTCCTTCATCATGCGTACGGCTTTGGCGGCAGCTTCTACGGATATAACGCCTTTCAAAACCATGTCTTGCACAGCCAGAGTGTCGTTCAAGATGCCGCTCGGCACTAGGCCGGAACCGACCAAAATTTCACCGAGCATCCGCCTTTCGATAAGCGAGCGTTCCACAGCTACCAGATTGTCTCTTTCGCTGATTACTTTACCGGAGGTAAGAAGTTCGCCCAACTTGATTCGATTGACGGTGCTCTTCGGCGAAATCTTGAGACCATGAAGTGCGTCCTCGAGCGAGCACTGATTCTTTTTGACTTCTTTGAGCGCTTTGACTGCATCGCTTGCGTCCATTGTTCCTGTGCGCACTTGAAAAACAGCTTCCAGAGCACTGCTCAGCAGAGCGAATGCGATGCCGTTGGTTAAGATAAGCGCGCGTCCGAACGGCAGATTTTCACTGCGGCTCTTATCCAACGCTACCTCGAAAGCTTGCTGGCTGACAAGATTGGCGCGGACAACCAACTGCTCCAATTCAAGAACTCGCTCGACGGCGGCCTTCTCAGGCGCCGCTTCATCGAGAACTTCCGCCAGCGAGAGACCAGCCTCGACAGCCTTCTTCAACGATGCAACAGCAGTGCGCTCATCCAAGATGCCTTCTGTCACCAGCGACTGCGCCAGCAATGCGGATTGCATATTCTTGTCGGTAACATATTGCAGAGAGGACAGAACTTTGCCCATCTTCTGTCCTGTCTGCGCGGAGATTGTGAGAGCCTCGTGCAAATGCTCTCCGCTCACCAATTGCGACTCGATCAATAATTGACCGAGACGCATTCTTTTGACTTGACGATGATGCGCCATGGACGCAGTGTTGTTTTGCGCAGCACCACCGGCTTGAAACGACCGCAGGTTGTTCATTTGTCTTGCCGGTTCCATCGTCTCGTCCTCTGTCTTGCGCCTTTTGAACTTTGCAGTGCCGAGCGGCGCTGTTCGACGCTTAGATAGTAAGCCGGTCCGTCAAGGATTGAAATTCGCAAATACGGATTAGCGAATTCGTGTATAAAACGAAGGAGTGCCAGTTTTGATGCAGGTTTTCGCATGCAAAACCCAAACCTTAAATCGCAAAAAACTTTTCAGGCACGCAAAAAAACCGCACTTCTCTCGAATGCGGTTCTCTTGTGTTTTCTCCCAAAATCAATAACAGCCCTCAGGCATCGGTCTCGTGTGTTTTGAATCGCAAGTCGGCGCCTAAAACATTCGGATCGCGGTGCGTCCAGCGCATGCCGACGGTTTCATTCGGCTTGTCATAGCTCAAATCAACGGTCCACGGAGACTTCGCCCTCTCCAATCTCTCCGCCGATGCAATTTGAAGGCTCATGATTCCAAGCCCCACATCGCCATAACTGCCGACAACGTGACGTGTCAAATATTCCATTTGCGCCGAATCAATTGTGTTGTCGCTTAGATCATGCAATATTTTCTCGACCGCATACTCGACAGCCGCGGCACCTTCGAGCATTGATAGTTCATCTGTGGTTTTCGGAAAAGATGTGAGACTTGCCCTTTCGAATTTTGCACCATACAAATGGTCGAGTTCCGCAGAAAATGGTGTGGGTGTGGACAAATGCGCGTCGGCACTTACCTTAGGCATCGCATCAAAAACATGCAGAGCATCCGCAGCAGGCATGGCGCCTCCTCGTTATGTGGGTTTGGGTTTCCCCACAATAGGACTCAACACGTCAAAAAGACGTGAGAAAAAATTGGCCGCACGCAATTAGGATTTCGTGTTCTCGATGTCCTTCAGCAATGTCTTCACATCGTCTTTAAAAAGATGGATACCGCGCACGACTCCATCGGGTCCAATCAGACTCAGCCCATATCCGTCCAGATTGAACATCCGTTGCGCGTCTTTAAAGCCATCCTTCAAAATCACGTTCGGCCAGTCTTCAACGCCTTGCCGCTTCATCGCCTTGAGGTCGCCGGCAATCGCACTCGCTTGATTAAGTCCGTACCCGCAGTCCACGCTAAGCAGCAGCACTTGCAGCTTGTCTTTTCCCATCTCTTGCTGAATCCCTTTCACGGAGGGAAACTCTTCCCAGCAGCTATGTCAGGTCATGCTCCAGATGTCTAAAAGCAGAAACTTACCTTTATAGTCGGCAAGCTTGACCTTCTTTCCATCCGTTGTCCAAAACTCGAAATCCGGGCAGCGCCTGCCTATTACAAGCCCGGAAAGAGGCACAAGCGCTTTTTGCAAAACTATCCAGGTGCCGCCGGGATCGACGGTTTTCACCTTGAACATCTGGTCGCCGATGCGCACCGGATTGGAGGAAACCCACGATTCGTGATCGGGCAATTCTCCATTCTTGTCGAAGTCGACAGAAATTCGCATAGATGTATTACCGTACTCTTTCTCGTCTGTAGTTAAAGGATACGGTCCGTTCTGCGGGATGTAGATCTCCGCTTCCTCAGCGCCAACTTTCAAAACGCCCTTGGACAGCTTCTCCCGCCTCAAATCAATATGCGGCATGCCCAGCTTATCTATTGTGAACTTACGAGAACCTTCGCGCGATACGTTGGACTTTTCAAGTTTTACAACCACATCGCTGTCTTCGACAACCGGCACAGGAAGCGGCTTTGCATGCGCCTTCGGCAAAGCCCAGGCAAACGGCGCTCGCAATTCATCGAACATCGAAGACAGCTCACCTATCTGCGTCGCTATCAGCAGAATCGCTGCAGTCGTGGCGCCCGCCACACAAATGATCTCTTTCTTCTTGTCCATAATTCACTTCAATAAAAAGATGTTTGCGCGAACATTACTTCTTCGAGAGTCTTTGTTTTATATCCTTTGGGAATGGCAAAGTCTGAGGCTTTATAAACATCAGGTTTGATCGATCCGGTATCCAGTTTAAACTTTTCGATCTTTCGTTTTGTCATGCGTATTGGAATAGTACCGAAATTCGGCATGTCGTAAAACTTGCAGAGGAATTTTGCAACTTGAGGATCGACAGGAACTTCGGCAGCTACATAGCATTGCGCAGTGGGCTTTCGAGGATCGCTCGTATCGATGATTTGATCGTATCTCGTGGTGCGAATTCCATTGATGGTTGCCGGGCCGACTTTCTTCCAGTGAGTGGGATCGACGTCAGATGCCGTCATAATGCCGAGCCGCTCACCGAGCGCCTTTCGAAAAGCCGATAGCGGAAGGGTGGCAATCGTTTTCCTCTGCGGTGAATAGCACGTAATCTGCCAGCCCGGCTGATTGAGAATCATCACCCATGAGCGAAGCTTGTCTTTGATATGCACTCGATCTTTCATCACCAGAGCGTCAAGATCACCCCAGTCGTGGAAGTTGTAATCGACCCGCCAGGCTTGCTCTTTTGCGCAGGCTGGGAGCAAGCCCAAATGAGCAATACAAAGAGTCGAGAATAAAACTTGAATCGGCAGATTTGAAACTTTTGACACTTTCATCGGCTCTGTCTCGACATGATCAAGTCAATCGCACTTCAAGAGTTACACGAGAGCCGCCACCAGGTTGCGAGTCGACGGTCAAGGTCGTCGGGTAGAAACAGCGGATCAGATCGGCACGTTCTTTCATGCCGCCCATGCCCATTCCGCCTACATTCGTCGGGCGGTCTTCCGGTTTTTCCGCATCGAAACCTTTGCCGTTGTCCATTAGAGTAAAACGGATTACTCTCTCGTCAACCCGCTCGATATGCACGATTACGCGTGAGGCGCCGGAATACTTTTCGACATTGTTCAGACCTTCCTGAATAATTCGGAAAATATGCAATTCTACGGGATCGGGCATCTCCGGCAGGTTGGCATCGCATACAAGATTTACGTTGATGCCTGTGCGCTGACTCATGCGTTCGAGAAGATCTTGCAGGCACATCTTCAAGCCCCAGTCTTTCAAATGTCGCGGCGCGAAATCGCTGCAGATGTCACGAATTTGCCGCACGACATGATCGACCATCTCGATAATTTGTTCTTCCGAAAGTTTTTTATCACCCGAAAGATAGCGTTTCAACATCATCAAATCGGCAATGACGGTATCATGCAAGTCTCTTGCCAGGCGGGTTTTCATCTCCTCCTGCTGACTGACCATTCTGTACGCGAGATTCTGTTTTTCCAGAAGTAGATCTTGCACAGCCTTGAGAAGATCTTTCTCGTCGTACAATCCAAAGACTTTCAACAGCTCGGGTATTTCCCCGATACCAGGCGGTTTTTGCCCATCAGGGACATCAATGACAGCCAGATCTTGGGTATCACTGGCGGTGCGATTCTGCAAATCTTGCAAAACTGCGGCTGCTTCAAACGGCGTCAACGCCTGCGTATTGATCATGCCCTGCAGACTGAGAGCACGGTCCAGAGTGGCCTGATCGATCAAGTTCAAATGCAGAAGAACCTGCCCAATCGGCTTGTTATCGAGCATTCCTTTCTCGACTGCAGAAAGCAAATCGATTTCGGAAACCAAACCGGCGACGATCAAAAGCTCGCCCAAGCGCACGGACTTACGCTGTTTTTCCTGCTGGTAGCCTTCCAGCTCCAGGGCCTCTTCAATCGACTTGCGCGTGCAAAGCGCCGTGCGCAGAGCGTCGACGGCTTGTTCTTGCGTGATCTTGCGTTCGCGCACCAGGACCTGACACGTCAATGCCGCATAGGCAACCGACTCGGGAATGACTTTGCGCAAAACAAGCACGCGCCCGAGCGGAAGACCGGACGCATAACTGGCCTCCACTGCGGCTTGTATGCCGTTTTCCGAGACGGCGCCCGCCTTGTAGAGCAACTGTCCGAGCCAGTTCGTCACCTGGTAATACTCGGAGCGCCAGCCTAAAGTACCGAGCGCTTCTTCAAATCCGATGCCCTGCTCGAAAACAACTTTAAGCGCCAGTGCCGCCACTTCCGTGGGCAAAACATTTTCGCTGACGAGCGACTGCGCGAGCAAAGCGGCGCGCGAAAGGTCGAGCGTGAGGATGCCCGTATCCACAAGAACGCTGCCCAACGGCGCGCCTGTCTTTGTGGAAATCGAGTTGGCTTGCGCGAGCTGGGAGTCCGAGACCAGCCCGACCTTCTTCAAAAGGTCTCCCACTGTCACTGACGAGCCGACTCTATTCATCGAAGCTATCCCGGGGTCTCACCTTGCAAAACTCACCTTGCGTCAAGCTTCCTAATGTGCCGGGTTGGCGATGCGGACGCTGCTATACCCTAATTTCCCAGCTCCCGACTTCCGTAACCGTTTTGCACCGCCCAGGCGATTAGCTGTTCTCGATTCTCGAGATTGAGTTTTAGCTGCAAGACTTCGCACTGTTTTCGTGCCGTGGCGGCCGAGGTCATTCTCTCGTCGGCGATTTCCTGATATTTCATGCCGCGACCGAGCATGTGCAGGACTTCCTGCTCCGATGGAGTCAGTTTCTTGTGGTCGAAAGTAAGCTCCTGCGAGACGATGCCCTTTTCGCCGCGCATCACGCGTCGCACCGTATCAGCAACGGTTTTCAAACGTTCGGACTTGAGCAAATAGGCGGACACGCCCTGCGACAAGACAGCTTGAATGAAAGCAAGGCGGCTTTCGGCTGAAAACACCACCACGCGGGCGCCAGGCACACGCACAAATTCATCGACCATTTGCTTGGGTCCAAGGCTTCCCGGCAAGTGCAGGTCGAGAACAATCACGTCGGGTCGCAGGTGCATGGCGGCACGCAGCCCATCATCGCTGTTTTCCGACAGCCCGACGATTTCAAAACCCTCTTCGCGCCCCAATCCGCCACTCAGCCCCTCGAGGGTAGCCTGGTGGTCCTCCACGACAAAAATCCTGATTGTTGCGGTACTGGGGTCGGTCATATAGGCAGGTAATAATAACGTGCTTTGGCACTTTGCTTTTCAGAATGTGCCCAAATGTTGTTTGCTACCCCCGAATACTATTTTCTTTAGTAGCAACGATATTTAAAAAATGCCCCGCAGGGAGAGTCGCTTTGGACGACCCTCCCCTTGGATGCAAGTCAAAGAACAACCGAAGAGGGCGACTTGCGTCGCGCCTCCTCGAGCCATGCCTTCTCAGGCGGCTTTCTCGACCTTCTCGACGTCCTGCGGGCGCGGCGCGAACCGGTTGCGCACGAGACGCTCGACGACCGTGTCAGCCAGGCGGGCGAAGGTGAGCTTCGTTTCGCCGGCAGCGATCATCGCTTCGAGTTGCGGACGGTACCAGAGAATGGCTTCGTCCGTCTCGCGGTCGACATCCGGAATCGTCTCGTGAGCTTCCATGCAGAGGTCCAGGTATTCCTGGACATCGAGCGTGGCGCCCGTGAGATCGACCGCCTTGCCGTCGGCGTCCTGATCGAGCGGGTAGAACCCGAGCGAGAGGTACTTGACGGGGGCACCCTTGCAGGGCTCACCGTCTTTGCCGACAGTGGGCATTCCGGATTGCCAGTAGACCGGCAGGCGCCCGAACGAGTCGTGCAGCACGTAGAGTCCCATGCGGGCCCACAGCACTTCACGGCTCTCGGTAGCCAGACCGGCGGCGGCGTCAGCCTTGAGCTGCTCCCAGGTCATCTTCGAGCGGTCGTTGAACTCCATGAAGACGTACTTGGCACCGGTCTTGCGCCAGTCATCCGTCGCGATGCGAAGGAGCTGGCGGAAGTTGGTGTAGCAGCGGGCTTCCGGCGTCAGCCAGATGTGTTCGCCCCAGATGAAGCGTCCACGGACCTGGTACTGAATGCCGCCGAGCACGTCGCCGTCTTCGGAGAGAAGAGCGAGCATGTGCCAGTCGAACGAGTCGTCGGCGAAGTAACCCTTGTAGGTGTCTTCGTCTTCGCGCTCGTCTTCGTCAGGAAACGCGGCTTCAAAGCCAGGCATGTAGGTGTCGAACAGCGGCGAGAACCGATCCGAGTTGGAGCGGAACAGGTTGCGCAGGTCGACATAGTCCTTGATCAGTTTCATTCCGAATTCCTTTGCCTAGATTAAAGAAGCCCATTCACTCACTGCACCCTGCGGTGGTCGATCTTCTTGCGTAGCTGCGCTTGCCATTCTTGCTTCATTCCAGGGTCGCTCGAGCGTATGCGTGTGAAAACGCGCGGCGGAAAACGCGAGGAAATTAGCTGGAGGAGGGCAAAGTTAAGCTATTTGGGAGAGGTCGATACTTTTGAAGATTCATGAGATGGGTACTTTGTTGTAGCAAAACAGGCCCGTAAAGACCAAGTCTCAGAGCGTTTCCAGCAAAAGTTTTTTGCTATGGCTAATTTACTTAGCGCAGGAACTGTTGAGCGCTTCCGGCTCGCTCCGTCCAAAGCTACCACCAGTGGTGCCACGCTCAGTGGGAGTTCCCCCCCACGAATTTGCTATTGGCGAAGCCTAGATAACCAAATTCTCATAAACTAGCGACGGTGCGCCAGTTGTTCGAGAAACTATGTATCGCGGCGCGGGCGGGCATTAAGGGAACTGCGCTAAGGGTTGCAGCTAGCTGTTGCAGGCGGAAGACCTGGGCCGAAACCAACACGACCTAGAGTTTCTGTCCCCTTTGTCTCGATCGTCCGGCTTCCGCCTCATCAGCTTTCGCTTCTTTCAAATGGCCCAGCGCCCTGTGTGCTTTGGCGCGCTGTTCGTAAATCAAAGGTCGATTATCAACGGCGTAGTCGAGCGCTTCTGTGTAAGTTTCGATGGCCTTCGCCCATTGTTTTTTCAAGGCATAGCACTGCGCCAGGTCGTACAACTGCGGCTCTCCCGCCGAGCCCGTTCTAACCAGGCATTCGTATGCCTTAATTTGCCCGTCCACATTGCCGGTCTTGCGATAAAACTCGACCACTCTGGCAGCCAGGGTCAGCCTGCCGCCTGCCGTGACCGCACTGCCGCTGGGGCGCTCCAGGTTTTTCAAAACCTCATCCAGATCCGGCTTGGCATCGCTCTGGCGGTTTAATTTTTGCAGTATCTCAACGCGCAGGAAGCGAGATCGCATCAAAAACGGCTCCTTGGCGATGGCGCGGTCGATGTAAGTAAGCGCCTCGGCCGGCTTGTTCAGAAACAACAGATTAGCTGCCATCTTCACAGTCTGGACGTTGTCGTCCGGATGTTTCGCCAGATATGCCCTTTGCTCTTTCACATATTTGACCAGGCTGGCATTGTCTGTTTGGTTCGGCATGTAACAGCGGAGCGTATCTTTATCGCGCTCCGCCGATAGCTGCTGGTAGTAAGCCGATTTTTTTGCGTCGCCCAGCTTTCGATACGCGGTGGACAAATTCGTATAATCAATTTTTTGATTGAGGTACTCGCTAAGCAACATCGACTTATTCAGCGACTTCTCAATATCGGCAATGCCTTCCTTCAATTTTCCCAGGCGCAGCAAAGCAAATCCGCGCAAGGCAAGAACATTATTGCAATGATCTTCCGCTATGGAAATCGGAATCGTCGTGACACCACCGGCGAGGGCAGCCGTGAGGTCGGCGGCAGCTTCCGCATCCCTGCTTACTTCAATCAAAGAGTAGCCCCGCAAGGCGCGAGCCAGTGGATCTGTTTTATGTTTTGCCAGATAATCGTCGCATACTTGAACGCAAACTTTCCATCGTTCGCCGGCCAGCGCCTTGTAAATAACAGTGTGGAACGCCTTTTCATCAGCATTTTTAGTATTGCCCTTGGACTCGGCTATTTGAATAAAAGTTTGACTGAGAGTAAAACTAAGAGCCATCGACCAACAGCCGACCAGATATTTTGTTTTGGACACCAGAGTGAAACCTTGCATCAGAGGCGCGATACCTCGCCCAACTCTTTTTGATCGACTGCCCAAACATTGATTCCGGCCCTTTTACTGTTTTTCTGAATCTCCGCGAGATCTTTCTGGGCGTCGGCTGTTCGGTTCAATTTTTTCAAAGCAAGTGCGCGCAACAAGCGAGCAGGCATCAAATACGGTTCTACTGCAATAGCTTTATCCAGGTATTTAAGCGCTTCCTGCCAGTTTTTCAGTTTTATCTGCATGGCTCCGTATTTGCACAGTGCAATTGTCGACTTGGGATCGGCTTTCATTTCCTCCATTGCGCTAGCCGCATTTGATTTAGCCTCGGCAGGACTTTTCAAAGGAGGGTAGAAAACATGGTGGTACTGCTGTTTTTTGAGATCGCCCGCATTTTCGTAACTGGTCGATCTCCCCATGTCACCTAATTTTCTGTATGCAGCAGCGATATTTTTGCAGTCAATGCGCTGGTTGAGAAGATCCAGGCAAGTACGCGGTTTTAACTCCAGAGATTTCTCGACGTCCTTGATTCCCTCTTGGAATTTGCCCGACCGCATAAGCGAATAACCGCGCCAGGACCAGAGATTATTGGCATGTGCCAGAGCAAGCTCACCGGGCAAACTGGTGACGTCGCCCTTGATGGCGGCATTGAAATGCGGCACGGCATCCTTATCTCGCCCTTGCTGCATCAGCACATAGGCTTTCACTGCTTGACCCAGTCCGTCGTCCTTGTGCTTGCGCAGATACAGTTCGCTGGCTGCATCGCACTCGCTCCAGTTGTCGGCAATCATGCACTTGCGCACGTCGTTCAAAAACTGCTGCTTATCACTGCTTGCCTTGGCCTGAGCAAACACCGGACGGCAGTCAGCAAGAGAACTTGAAAGAAAGAACATCAAAGAGAGCGCGCAAGACGTGCTTTTGGCGATCTGCCGGTGCATGCGAATCAATGCAAACCTCTCCCGATACAAGGGACATTTAAGCGCGCATTTAAGAGCCTTGTTTGGAGTTGTTCCCAGTTTTGCTTTTTAACACTCGAAAACGCGCTTTCGGGCTCTGAGACTTTTTTGTTACTATACTGTGCTAGCAGATCCGCCGAAAGCCGCAGCCAGCCTACCTTTATATAGATTCGGCTAGGAATTTTTCTTTTCGATAAATTCGTCCGCTTCCTTGCCTACTTCTTTTCGTGTCGCACTCAGATCGGATTTTTCTTGATTATCCTGGCACTGTTCCGGATGCAGATAATCGCATTGCTCACCCGGTTGCTTCGATTGCTTCTCAATCCGTTCTTCGTTCAGTCTCTTATCGCTTTTCTGGCTCATAAACACCTCAGCACTTTGCCTGCTTACTCAGACTTATCTGTCTGTTTTTTCGACCGTATTGATATTTGAGAGTTCCCGGTGGTTGGAACGCCGCCTGAGCTTGGCTGTCGAGCTTGAGGCGTTATGCATTGAGCTAAAATTAAGGGGCCATGTCGACCAATACAAGAGAAAACACCGCCAATCCCAAGACGAAGCGAATGCTGAAAATGGCAGCAGCGGCAATTGCTTCTGCGCTACTGGCTCGGCTCTTCTCAGGCGGATTGCTTGTGAACGAAAGCAAGCTTGCCCTGGAATTGGCAACCGCGCTGCAATATGCGCTCTCCTTTTCCGGCGGTATTACAGAACATCCCGGCGTCAGTGTCGCTTCGGAAGCTTGCATGTTTTTCTTATCGGCAAGCGCTGCTTTCGGCGCCGGAACAGCGGGATACGCGCTCAAAGGCGCCGTCCGGGTCATCGTCCTCTTTCAGATTTGTCTGCTTTCAATTGTGCTTGCCGGTCTGATTTGCATGTTTTCGCCTCTTGGAGTGAAACCTGCAATGCTTGTACTGTCAATCATTTTGGGAAGCATGTCCGGCTGGATTCTCAAAATGTTCGAAGAACGGCGGCGCAGAACAGAGGCGCAATTCATTGAGCTCAAACTGCGTGAGAAAGAGCTTCTCGACTCTCGAATGACTCTGGTGAAACAAGATGAAACGGAAAGACGACTGCTGGCGGCCGACCTCCACGACCAGGTTTTGAATGATTTGAAGGCGCTCAAAACGAAAGTGGACAAGTTTGCTAAAACAGGCGACAACGCACTCACCGCGGAGATCTTCGCCGGTGTAGACAGTTCGATGGTGGAAATTCGCAACATAATGGACGCTCTTTCGCCGGTGGTTCTGGAACATTTCGGACTCGCATCCGCGGCTGAAGAGTGCCTGGAGCGTGGCGCTCAGAGGGCGGGCTATCAGATCGACTTCGACAACAAAGCAGACTCGAAAGTCTTGAAAGGTCTGTCCCAGGTGGAACAGCAATTGATTTACCGCTTGATTCAAGAGTCGATTACCAACACTTGCAAGCACGCAAACGCAAAGCGGGTAAGCATTTCGCTGACCAACGACGACTCGCAACTGGTGATCCGAGTCAGGGATGATGGCAAAGGAATCGCATCTGAAAAGCTCGCAGACTCCCGCGGGCTGAGGTATATGAGACTCAGAGCCGGTCTGGTCGGGGCGGCGGTTTCCTGGCTTTCTCCCGACCCGGAATCGGGTCACGGAACACTCGTCGAAATTCGCCAACCGCTGGCGCAGGTGAAGGCTTAAGCCGGTTGTCATGAATTAATCTGATATGGCGTCTTTTTTGCTCTTGTATGTCTTGAAAACATTCAGGGCGGATATACACTAAACGTGAGTATTACTAAATACTCGTTTCTTCCCCACCAAAAGAATTCCATGGGCTTTCAAGATCAGGCCGCCGAGTCCGGCGCCGAACTTACTAGTCTTAAGAAAGAAACAGAGCTGCTTGCTGCAGGGTCGGCAGGTTCCGGCCTGGATTTGGTCGGCCTGACGAAACCGATAGAGAAGGAGAAAGAAGAAGGCTTCGGCTACGGCTACGAACCGGCGAGCTATGCAGTGCAAGGCGCTCTGCCGGAGTCGGGAAGCGGGCAGGCGGGTGTCGAATTACAGCCCAAACGATTCGGCGGCAGCTCGATGGCGCGCAGCGTGGTCGAGGAGCCCAACGGGCAGGTTTTCGGGATGCCCGGGCTCAAGAAAGAAACCGCTTTGATGCAGGCGAAGAAACAACTGCCCGACGGCGAAGTTCAATTATCTAAATCGGGCGGCGCGATGGAGCCTGTCGTCTACGAGAAGAAATTACTCCCGGAGCAGCCCACCTTAAACAAAAAGCTGGCGGCGGACGAAAGCACTTACTTCCAGCAAACGGGCAGCGGGTCCAGTGGGGTCAGTGCTCATCGCACTTTCAATGAAGACCCCGCCGAAAGGAAGCAGGCGCTTAAAAGCAACGACCTGCTTACCAATTTCACTCAGCCGCAAGCGGGCGGCGATTTTACCTTCGAAAAAGCCAGAATCGAACCGGGAAGCGCTGCTCAGATGGGCAGCGAACTGAAATCGAAATCGGGCTCGGAAGGCTCCAGTTTCGTTCAGAAAACCGGCGGAGGTTTCTCGTCCGGCGAATTCGGTTATTCAAACGCAATCAACACACAATTGCCGGCAGCGGGCG
>JADYYD010000022.1 GCA_020853845.1 Candidatus Melainabacteria bacterium | reverse complement strand
ATCATCTCCGGCTTGTACGCCATCGCCACCGGTTCCACGATGCGCTTCCACGCTTCCAAATAGCCTCTGTCGCCAGTGCCTGCGGGCATCGGAATATTGATGTTGTAACCCTTGCCGTCACCCGATCCGTCTTCGGTGTACCAACCGGAATCCGGCGGCCAGAAAGGGAATTGATGGAAGGAGATGAAACAGACCGAGGGATCGTCGTAAAAAATATCCTGGGTGCCGTTGCCGTGATGAACATCCCAGTCGATGATGAGAATCCGCTTCAGCCCTGCCTTTTTCTGCGCATAGCGAGCGGCGACTGCGACGTTATTGAAGAAGCAAAAACCCATGGCTTTGTCGGCAAGCGCGTGGTGACCGGGCGGTCGCACTGATACGAAACAACTTTTCGCTTCCGTATCGAGAACCGAATCGACGCCGACCATACCGGCGCCCACTGCCAGTTTTGCCAGATCGAAAGTGCGCGGGCTCATGAAAGTATCGGCATCGATCTGGACGATGCGATCCTGATCTTTGGCGATGCGCGAATCTTTTTCCAACTCTTCTATGTAGGCTGCATTGTGCACCGTCGTGATGTCGTCTTCTGAAGCAGGACGGGGCGCCAGTTGCTTGACGCTGTCATCGAGCGAGCTGGTGAGAAATGCCTTATCGATGGCTTGCAGCCGGTTGGGTGCTTCCGGGTGAAGCTCCGGAGTCAGATGCTCTTGAAACTCATCGTCACGAACCAGAGTGAGCGTAGACATGATGTCCCTCTTATAACTTTGCCGATACAAAATACAGCTTCGCAAAGAACGGCAAATGTGAGAGCGGATTCAGCTCCAGAAGGCGTTCTTCGCAGCAAGCGTTTTGCAAGATAACGCTTACCGCTTGAGTCTATCACTACTTTGCCGATTTTATTTACGGAATCTTGATCTAGCTTCGCTAACTTCTTATGCAATCATGAGATGGAATTCTCTAAACGGCCTCTAACACTTGTTTGAGTCGTCAGCTTGTTGGCAGTAGCTTAGACCAGTATCTCGTTTTTAATTAGCTTTTGCCTGCAAATCCTCCAATACGTCCATAACAAACCCTCTTATCTCACTCGCGCATTTCCAGCTCCTGTTACCGGGGTTTGAATCTGCGCGCGCGTCGATTTGAAATCGGCTTGAACTGCGGCTCACGCTTCAGTTCGGGCGGACGGGGAAGGACTAAGGACTTTGCCAGTGCAGCGAATCTGAACATACGAAGTTCGACGAAAACTGCGCAATACCGGTTTTCGCCGCTCCGTAGCAATCTCAACTAACTCTCAAACTGGGAGTACAGCCTATGCACGATATGCACTTCCTGCAGGACCTCATGGTCCTGTTCGGTATGGGCGTGGTGATGGTGGTGATCTTTCACCGCCTCAACCTGCCGCCCGTGCTTGGATTTCTCATCACCGGCGTCGTCTGTGGTCCATACGGCTTCAAGCTGGTGGAAAGCATCGACGCCGTTGCAACGCTTGCCGAAATCGGACTGGTCTTGCTTCTCTTCGAGGCAGGCATCGAGTTCTCGGTCAAGACGTTCATACGACTGAAACGCTTCCTGCTCATAGCAGGCGGCTTGCAGATGCTAGGAACAATCGCAGCCACTGCGGTCATTGCCATGTACACGGGCATGGACCTGCAGAAAGCAGCGTTCCTCGGCATGTTGGTTTCGCTGAGCAGCACGGCGATCGTGATTCGCATCCTGGAATACAGGGGCGATCTCGACACCGCGCACGGTCGCTCGGCGATGAGTATCCTCATCTTCCAGGACCTGTGTATCGTCCCCCTGGTGCTCGTAACGCCCTTCCTGGGCGGCAAGGGCGGCAGCTTGTGGGACGTCGGACTGATCGCCGGCAAGGCGATTCTGTTCGTGGTTCTGGCCGGTACGCTCGTTCGCTACATCATCCCGCCGCTTCTCGGGCAAGTCGCAAAGACTAAGAAGCGCGAAGCGTTCGTTTTGAGCATCATCCTGCTCTGCCTCGGCACTGCCGTAGCAACCTCCAACTTCGGTCTGTCCATGGCTCTGGGCGCGTTCATCGCGGGTCTAATCCTCTCGGACTCGAAGTACAGCCATCAGGCGCTCAGCGAAATTCTGCCGTTCCGTGAGGTCTTCAACTGCCTGGTCTTCGTGTCCATCGGCATGTTGTTCGACATCCGGACGCTTATCGCTGACCCGTGGCTGGTGGTGGTGCTTCTGACCGTCGTTGTCGGAGTGAAGATGGTGATCGGCGCAGGCGTCACTGCCATCGCCGGACACTCTGCACGCGTCGCCATCCTCACCGGCGTGGCGCTGGCGCAGGTCTCGGAATTCTCGTTCGTTCTGTCCAAACTCGGACTGAGCGTCGGGCTGCTCGACGACCGGCTCAACCAGCTCTTCCTCGCCGTGGCCATTCTCTCCATGTTCATCACGCCGGCGCTGCTCACTTTCGGTGAGAAAACGGTGGGACTGGTCGAGAGAATTCTTCCGCCCGGCTGGCTTGCCGGTCGCATCAAGGAAGACCCGCGCCACAAGATGCCGGAGAACCACACCATCGTGGTCGGCTACGGTGTCGTCGGCAGGAGCGTTGTGAAAACGCTTCAGCAGCTTGGGATTCCCTTTGTCGTCATCGACAATGACCCGCTTGTCGTTCGGCAGGAGATGGCAAACATCACCATCTTCTACGGCGATGCATCGCGCCAGGAAGTGTTGGCACACGCCAACATCAAACAGGCGCGGCTGCTGGCCATCACGGTTTCCGACCAGGAAAGCGGCATTCGCACTGTGGAAATGGCACGCCGCCTCAATCCGCAGTTGCATGTCGTGGCCCGCGCCCGCAAGCTTCTGCAAGTGGAACCGCTGGTCAAGGTCGGTGCCAATCGCGTCGTGGCCGAAGAGTTCGCCGGTTCGCTGGAGATGGTCTCCTACGTGCTCAACGAGTATCTCCTGAGCAAGGAGGTCATCGATGAGAAACTGCAGGGACTGCGCAGCGATCACAGCGCCAATTACCAGGCTCTCTTCGAGTCGCTTCATCCGCACGACGGCAACACCAACCTGCCAGCCGACTTCAGCGTCGAGATGCGCAAGGTGGTGGCAGGATCGCCAATCGCGGGCAAAGCGCTCTTCGAGTCGGGCTTGCGCTCCAAGACCGGCACGACGGTGGTCGCGATTCAGCGGGGCGAAGGTGGGTTCATTCCCAATCCGCGCTCCGACGAAGTGCTGCACGAGGACGACGTGGTCATCCTCATGGGCAAGCCCAGCCAGTTGGCGGACGCTGCAATCATGTTCGCTCCGGCGACCATCGACACGCAAGCGCTACCGCCGGTGGTGCCCAATCCGCCGGAAACGGAACATCGAGCCGACCAGCCCGCTGAACCGCCGGTGGAGCATCGCCAAGACGGCGAAAAGCACTAGCCGCGCTTACCAGGCAAGCGTCAGTTTGCTCGGAAACGGAAGACACCGGGAGTCTACAGGCTTAAGAGCCGGGCTCCTGGTGTTCTTCTTTCGAATGTGAAATTGGAAACAGCTTGAGCGGCACCAGCCTCTCTTGCTGTTTTCCATTTGTTGTGATTTTTACTATATTTTATAGTTTTCCTCTGGGATTTTTGGATTCTGGAATTTTGGGATTTTGGGATTTTGGGATTTTGGATTTTGGAATTCTGGGATTTTTTTCAAACTTTTGTCTCGGGTAAATATCCCCAAAAAAACCTGCCGCACTCCCAATTGAATTCCCAGGAAAATACTTGTAGGCGCAGAGCGCTTGCAGCGCAATGGTTTTGCGATTTCTCGCCGCTATGGCAAGCAAAAATCCGAACACAGACCGCACGAAAAATCAGGCGTTTTCAGACTTTTTCGCCCGTCACCTACAAGTAAATTCCCAGGAAAATACTTGTACCTGCCGAGTGATTTTTTTCAAGTACATCGGTCTCTTTCACTTTAAATGCGGGCGAGCCTAATACTGCCTGAGCCCGATGCCGACTGGATTTCTGAAGCGCACAGCAATATCGGTGCGCGAGTCGCCTTTGTCTTTGACTTTCTCTCTAATCTGTTCGAGCCTGGTGAGTTTCGCTCTTGCCTGAGCCAAAATGCTTCTGTTTTCATTCGTCATTTTATGACTTGCAATGGTCGCTACCAGCTCTTTGAGCAAAGGCTCAGCCAGAGCAGGCTTTTGGCATGCAAGAAAGTATTGCGCTCCGCTCCACACTGCGCGGATTGT
>JADYYD010000021.1 GCA_020853845.1 Candidatus Melainabacteria bacterium | reverse complement strand
TGAGTTCATGGTTGTTGCAGGCATTATTTAAGTATATCTTTGCGCGCAGGTGCGGTATTTTTGTTGACCGTGTTACGCCTGCGTCAGTTCATGCGCGTTGAGGTCTATATGAAAAGTGAAACAGCAACCAAGCCAAGCGTTCAGCACATTCCCGGATTGACGCTGCTGGGGCACAATTTTGATGTGCCGTTGGACTATGAAAAACCGAACGGCAAAAGTATCAAGATTTTCGCACGCGAAGTGCGCTCGACGGAAAACGCAAATAAAGACGACATGCCTTTCCTCATTTTTCTTCAGGGTGGGCCCGGCAATCAATCTCCAAGACCGGAAAGTAATGGTGGTTGGATCAAACGGGTTCTGAAAGACTATCGACTTCTTTTGCTCGACCAGCGCGGTACGGGTTTAAGCACACCGGTGACGCACCAGACGTTGAGCGAATTTCCCGATGTTTCCTCACAGGTCGAGTATTTGAAATATTTTCGCGCCGACAATATCGTCAGAGATTGCGAGCACATTCGCAAATCTCTTGGAAAAGGAAAAAAGTGGACCGTACTTGGACAAAGTTATGGCGGGTTCTGCATCACCACCTATCTGTCAATGCACCCGGAAGGCTTGGAAGGAGCTATTCTTACCGGTGGTTTTCCGCCTTTGGTAAACTCACCCGATGATGTTTATCGTGCTTGCTATTCCCGTCTCATTGAAAAGAACGAGGAATTTTACGCGCGTTTTCCTGATGATGCTGAAATCGTGTCGCGCATCGTCAAGCATCTTCAAACAAATGAAGTTAAGTTGCCGTGTGGTGAAACCCTGACAGCAAGACGTTTTCTGCAGTTGGGAATTTGCTTCGGTTTTAAATCGGCCGGACAATCGATGAATACGATTCACTATTTACTGGAGTCGGCGTTTGTTCCAAGCATGTCGAAACCGACGCTGTCGCACATTTTCCTGCGCGGAATAGAGAATCTTTTTGATTTCAATACCAATCCGATCTACTCGATCCTTCATGAAGCAATTTACTGTCAGGGCGAGGCTTCTAACTGGTCGGCTCAACGCATCATGAAAGAATTTCCGCAGTTCGATTTGAAGAATGACAGAATTTTCTTCACTGGAGAAATGATTTATCCGTGGATGTTCGATGAGTACAATTGTTTGAAGTCATCAAAAGAAGTTGCGCAGAAGCTGGCTGAATTCTCGGACTGGCCCTCGATTTATGATGCTAAGGTTCTGAAAAAGAATACGGTTCCGTGTGTAGGCACCATCTACCACGGGGACCTTTATGTCGATCGGGTTTTTGCTGAGCAAACTGCTCGCACCATTAGTGGTTGCAAGTATTGGCTGACCAATGAGTATGAGCATGACGGCATTAGGCAAGACGGAGAGAAGGTTCTCAACCACCTTATAGCTATGCTGAAAGGCGAGATTGCTTAGCTGATTCGCTGAGCTGCGCAATGCAGTAACAGCGCAGCCGTGAGTGAACCGCGAGTTTTTAGTCGAGCGGTCCCAGGACGGCTTCGACGCTTTCGAGCAATGCGCCGCTTTCGATTATCTGTTCCGCCTTTTCAATATCGATATGAACTTCTCGATCTTCATCCATGTGCGGAATTATTTCTCTAACCAATTTATATGCGGCGTTGACGCCTTTGCCGGGAGCCAATCCAATTGATTGCTGATCGCAGGTTTCGTGAGTGATTGCATCGCCGCAATTGCCGATGCGGAAATCCAGACCCTGGCATGCGCATACGAGTTCAATCGCGAGCGACTTGCGGACGTTTTCCAATATCGTGCGCGATTTGCGAGCGGCGATGGATCCCATTGAGACATGGTCTTCCTGGTTTGCGTTCGTTGTTATGGAGTCGACGCTGGCCGGGTGAGCGAGAACTTTGTTTTCGGAAACCAGAGCTGCCGATGTGTATTGCGAGATCATCAAGCCCGAGTTCAAGCCGCCTCTGTGGGTGAGGAACGGCGGGAGTCCGTCGGAGAGCGCGGGATTGAGGAGGCGTTCGACGCGGCGCTCGGAAATGTTTGCCAGTTCGGCGATGGCAATCGACATGTAGTCCATCGCCAGTGCCAGCGGTTGACCGTGGAAGTTTCCACCTGAAAGTGCATAACCGTCAAACACCAGCGGGTTGTCGGTTGCGGAGTTGATCTCGATCTCGAGTACCTGGCGCACATGCTCGAAAGCCTGGCGGGAAGCGCCGTGCACTTGCGGCATGCAGCGCAGTGAATAAGCGTCTTGAACGCGAGTGCAGCCAGTGTGGCTTTTGATCAGTTCGCTCTCGGCAAGCAGGCGTCTTAAATTGGCAGCCGATTTGGCTTGCCCGCGATGGGGGCGGACTTGCTGGATTACTTCCGCGAACGGTTTTTCCGAGCCCAGATGAGCTTCCAAGGACATGGCGCCTACGATGTCGGCGACTTTCGCCAATTTTTCCGCCATGAGAAGGGTAAGGGTTCCCACGCCGGACATCATTTGTGTTCCGTTAATGAGCGCCAGACCCTCTTTTGCCGAAAGTTCGATGGGGGTGAGTTTCGCCTTTTTGAGCGCTTCCATGCCGGACATGCGCTTTCCTTCGAAGAATGCTTCGCCTTCACCAATGAGGACGAGCGCCAAATGGGAAAGGGGGGCGAGATCTCCGGATGCTCC
>JADYYD010000020.1 GCA_020853845.1 Candidatus Melainabacteria bacterium | reverse complement strand
AGCGCTTTGCCGCACCGGCTGTCAATTTCTCTTCTTTTGTCTGGGTGACGCTGAGAACTTGAACTGTTTCGTTGAGCTTATTTTCCGTGCGCTTTAGTTGATGTTTGGAGTCGACGAGTTGACCAGTTGCCGTGTTGAGCTTTTTAGTAATGCTCGACAATTTGATCATCGCCAACTGTTCTTTTTGCCGAGCTTGCGCGGCTCTTTCATGCAATTCCTTGCGGCGTTTTTCTATTTGCAGAAGCTTGTTTTTGGTTTCTGAGGAAACATTCGGATTTTCGAGCAGGCGATTATTGGTGGCTTGCGCCTGGGCGGCAAAACACACGGCCATGCTAACTGCAGCGCCGAATATGACAGAGCGTTTTGCAGAACCGGTATTGATTCGGGTTCGAGCTCGAGAACTGGATTTCGACTTCGACATCCTGAGAGGGCTTCCTTTCTATTACTGAGCAAGTTTTCTGGCGGTTGGCGGCTGTTCAAACGGACGCCGGGTTTGCAGAACTGAGGTAGTCAAGAAAAGACTGCTTGTCAGTAAGGGGTAAGGATGAGTTTACCATTGCCAAGCTGGAAGTTTCGGTAGTTTATAAAGCCATTAAGTCTATAAGGGCTTAAGTTTACGGCAGTTTTTTCCACGATTGCCGATTGGCCACGACCTTCGCGTCCATCTGTTTTGGCAGATCCCCGCCGCTGAATCTACCGAAACGAAATAAAGTGGGCTATCTATGCCTATCTTAGGTATGAGGGCAGGATATAATTCTTAGCGGTTTAATTGCGGAAACATTGCCGAAAATGGCAGTTGAGCTTTCGCATTGCGGATTTATAGTTTTTCATTTTGTCCATTTTGAACGCCATCTCTTAGCCAAATCTAAATCAGGATCAATTCTCATGTTGAAAGAAGTAGTGAAGTATCCGCTCTCGATCCGCGGTATCGAGTCCAAAGAATTCAATGAAGTCAAAAGCCCGTTCAACGGTGATGTGATTGCCGCTATCGGACAAGCCGATGAAAAAGCAATCGATGCAGCTCTCAGCGTTGCCGAAGATGTTTTCAAAAACGTCATGCGCTCTATGCCTGCGCATCAACGCTCGGAAATATTGCATAAGACATCAAAGTTGCTTCTCGAAAAGAAAGAAGACATCGCGCGCACGATCGCACTGGAAGGCGGCAAGCCGATTAAAGATGCGCGCATCGAAGTAGCCCGCGCAGCCAATACCTTCCTTCTTGCCAGCCATGAGGCTATGCGTTTGGACGGCGAGCAGATTCCCATGGACGTTACTGCCGGCAATGAAAATCGCCTCGGTCTCGTTTTGCGTGAACCGCTCGGTATCATCGGCGGTATCACGCCCTTTAACTTCCCGCTTAATCTTGTAGCCCACAAAGTTGCTCCAGCTATCGCCGCCGGCAACTGCATCGTTCTCAAGCCATCTTCGCAAACACCGATCGCTTCCATAAAGTTAGGCGCTGTTCTCAAAGAAGCAGGACTCCCCGATGGTGTTTTGCAAATCATTCCTTGCCGCGGCTCCAAGGGCAATGCGCTCGTTAAGGACCCGCGTCTTGCTGTTCTCACCTTTACCGGCAGTCCTGAGATCGGCTGGCAAATGCGCCGTGATGCGCATGCCGGCACGCGCCTGGTTTTGGAATTGGGAGGCAATGCCGGTGTAATCGTGCACGACGACGCCGACCTCGATCTGGCTGTTCGTGGTGCTGTGCGCGGCGGTTACGCTCACGCCGGGCAGACCTGCATATCCGTTCAACGAGTGTATGTGCAGAAGAATGTCTACAAGCAATTTGTCGACAAGTTTGTCGAGCTGGTTAAAACGTTGAAGGTCGGCGATCCGCTCGATGATTCGACTGATGTAGGTCCGTTGATTGATGACGGTGCAGTCGAGAAAACGCTCGATTGGGTGGACAAAGCGGTTAAGTCAGGCGCCAAAGTTTTGAGCGGCGGCAAAGTGATAAACAATCACCTGGTCGAGCCGGTTGTGCTGTCCGATACCAAAGCGGACATGCTCGTTGTCTGCCAGGAAGTCTTCGGACCGGTCGTTTCAATCATGCAATATGACACCATCGATGAAGCCATCACCAAGATGAATGACGGTCGCTTCGGACTGCAAGCCGGTGTTTTCACAAGCAATCTCGACATCGCCTTCAAGGCTGCTCGGACGATAGATGTGGGCGGCGTCATGGTCAATGACGCACCGACATTCCGCTCCGATCACATGCCTTACGGCGGCAGGAAAGAATCCGGACTGGGTCTGGAAGGAGTGCGCTACGCAGTGCACGAGATGACTCAACCCAAATTCATTTGCTTGAATTTGAACATCAAGTAGAGGAAGCCGCTATGGGCAATGCTGCTTCAGACGGCTGCAAATGGCCGGCTGTAAAACAAGTCGCAGGTGAACTCATAGTCTCTTGCCAGGCGAGCACGGGAGAACCTCTCTGCTCGCCTGAGCATATTCTTGCCCTGGCGCTGTCTGCCATCAATGGTGGTGCGGGCGCCTTGAGACTGGAAGGTGTCGATAATATAAAACTGGTTCGCTCTAAAACGAAATTGCCGATCATCGGGCTCACCAAAGATGACACCATTCCCTCCTCGGAGCGTTTGAAAAAGGTCTATATCACGGGAGCTTTCGCTGATGCGCAGTCCCTTGCTCTTGCCGGCGCCGATATTATCGCTCTTGATGCGACAGGCAGACCTCGACCGGACGGGCTGACATTGAAAGAGCAAATCGAGAGAATTCACGATGAGCTGAATCTGCCGGTCTGGGCGGATGTCGCCACTTTCTCCGAAGGCGTGTCCGCACGTCAGGCCGGAGCTGACGTGATCTCGTCGACTATGTATGGATATACTGAAGAGACGGTATTGCCGCCTGAGCAGGGGCCAAGTTTTGAACTTTTGAAAGACCTCTGCCAGCATATGGATTGTCCTGTGATTTTAGAAGGACGCGTCTGGCATCCTGAAGAAGTGACGCGCGCTTTTGACATCGGAGTACACGCCGTTGTAGTCGGCTCTGCTATAACCCGACCGCAACTTATCACTCAAAGATTCGTCAATGCCATACCGGCTCGCAAGAGCGACCGTCACTGAAAGACAGGGGTGACACTTTTCGATGCAGACGCAATTCAGCTTCTGGTTATACCCGCTGATTTTGTTTTCCGTGCTGGCGCTGATCATGCGCCTGCAGCTCGGTCTTGCCTGGGCCTGGGGCTTCGTTGTGCAAGTTTCTCTCATCGGCGCCTGCGGCATACTCGGACTTTCGGTCGGTCCGGATTGGATATTTGCGCCTTTAGGTTGGATACTGTTCGTTCTTTTTGCCGTCATCCCGCGAATTTTGCTTTCTCGACTCGACACTTGCGTCTCCCTTTTGCGCGCCAATCAAGCAATTGAGTATGCGCACAAACTCAAATATTTCTACTGGGGTCAGCCCGGTCAATTTTGGATAGATATGACGCGCGCCAATTCTCTTTTCCTCGAGAGAAAGGTCGATGAGGCGCTGGAAATTCTTTCCAGTTGGGAAAAGCAAAAGTTGCCTAAAGCGGTGAGTGACGTTATCCACACCTACAGATTGTCAGGCCGAGCAATGCTCGGGCAGTGGCAGTATATTGTCGATGAGTATGAAGCGGCTGCAGCAAGGCAGAAAAATGTTTCGCATCGTCTGTCGCTTGCCGCATCTAGAGCCTATCTCGAGGTGGGAAACGCCGATCAGGCGGCCAACACCCTGGAAAAATCTCAGTTAAACGAATCGAGAGCCAGCACCAAAAGTGTCGCTTTGACATTGCTTCCTTATTTTGCACTCTTGGGTTCTACTTCAGACACGGAAAAAATGTTTGCCGTCGGCGACAGCGGAAAAATGGCTTTGCCTGAATATGTGAAACTTTACTGGCTGGCGCGCTGCCAGGTCGCCGCGGAGAATATCGGTGAGGCGAAAATTGCCTTTCTAAAATGCTCACAACTAATACAGGAGCAGAGTGGACCAGCAAACTGGTTGGCCAGAGTGCAAAACCAACTCGATCGCATCAATAAATCAGAGATAGTGCATGTGAGTGGAAACGTGCAGTCCGCCTTGAATCGCGGGCGCAAAGTATTTGAGCAATGCGAATTTGTTGAGAAAGTGATTTTTCCCACCAGGACCTCTATTGTCGTCGCCATATTTGTCGTTCTGATTCTCGCACTGGAGACCATAAGGCCAATTCCTCAAAGTTCGATTGTCATAAACCTTTGCCACTTGTTCGGCCGCCTCGATGCCCACTTTGTCATGCAGGGTCAATGGTGGAGACTTATTACCTATCTTTTTCTGCATGCACATATTTCACATGCTTTGTTGAACGTTATCGGTTTGTTCTGGTTCGGACGCATGACTGTGAATATTTACGGACCGGGTCGATTTGTTTTTATCTACCTGGCGTCAGGAATATTGAGCGGTATGAGTCATGTGCTTCTCGCTCCCGAAATGCCTGCTGTCGGTGCGTCAGGCGCCGTCATGGGGCTTTTCGGCGCGGTAGCGGCCGGAATCTGGAGACTGAAAGACAGCCTTCCTAAAGGCGTCAGACGTCAGGAATTGGCCTGGATGTTAGGACTGGCTCTTTCTCAAATAGTGCTTGATGGCTTCTTGCCGCACGTGGCGTCCATGGCTCACCTTGGAGGCTTGGTCTTCGGCTTTCTTTTGGGTTTGCTTTTGCAACCGAAAAAAAGAACCGATCTCAAAGTCGCAGTCAACGAATTTGCTCTGCCGAAGGTTTAGCAAGACTGAAACGGATAGTTGAACCGACTCCAGATTTTGACTCGGCAAAAATTTGCCCTTTGTGATGCTCGACAATCTTTTTAGCGATAGGCAATCCCATGCCCGTCCTGCCACCTTCCGGCTTGCCGTCGATGCGATGAAATAATTTGAAAATCTCACGGCACTCATCGTCTTTGATGCCGATGCCATTGTCCTGCACGGAAAACCACCAGCAGTCTGGATTGTCTTCGACCTCTATACTTACGACCGGCGCTTCACCTTGCTTTCTAAAATCAATTGCGTTGTCGATCAAGCTTTTGAAAAGATAATGGATCTGCGCTTTATGCCCGAGAATAATCGGCAGTATCGCTCGATGGACACCGGCATTATTCAATTCGATCTTGGCGCGCATTTCGTTCAAAATATCGTCGACAAGTCCGGTTAGGCTAATTTCGCGCGCCTCCGTTTCCTGTTTATTTATGCGTGCATAGATCCACAAATCATCAAGCATGCGCTCAATGATTTTGCTCGCGTTGACGACCTTTTCTATAAATTCGTCGGCATCCGCTCCCAATCGGTCTTTGTAGCGAATGGACAGTAAGTTCAAATAGCTTGTGACAATACTGATCGGTCCTTGCAATTCGTGCGATACAGCAAAAGCAAGATTCTGCAATTCTTTGTGCGATTTAGCCAACTCCTGAGCCGCCGTCTCGATTTTTTGCGCCGCCAATTTTTGTCCTGTGATATCGCGGAAGACACCAACTCCTCCGGCAATCCGTCCGTTTTTATCACGAAGCGGAGTGGCATTGATGCTCACCCACACTCCATTAGGAACGTTTTCGTTGCGTATCCAAGCTTCTTCTTGAAAGACCGTCTCTCCATTGATAGCGCGTGTCATCGGCAGCTCTTCAATTGGACAAAGGGTAGTTTTATCCGGTTTGAAAATTCCGAAATAACTGGGCCACACCTCGCGTTTGCTATCGGTCGCACTCCTGCCGATTATCTCTTCTGCTTTGCTGTTGTATACGATGAAATTGCATTTTTCATCGGCAACAATTACTCCATCCACCATATTGTCCAAGATGAGGCGGAGCATATCGAAATTTACTATCGGAGTGGCTTCGGTCTCGTGTCCCATAAAGCTTATCCCTGCCGCTTTTGTGTTTGGCGGCGTTGTTGAAATTCAATCAACTGATTGAATCATACATTTGACTTGTTTTTTCTGTCAAGCTAGGCTGGAAAAATGCCAAGCAAATCCGATACGAAAACGCACATACTCGATATCGCGGAAAGACATTTTGCTCGCGATGGTTTTGCCGGAACATCATTGCGCGCCATTATTAAAGATGCCGGTGTCAATGTCGCCGCCATCGCTTATCACTTCGGCACTAAAGAAGAGTTGTACCAGGCGGTCACGGAGCGATTTGCAGCTCCCGTGGTGAGAGAGCAATTAGAGCGCCTGCGCGCAGAAGTAAAAAAAGACGGTGCCAATTTGGAAGGCGTTCTTTGTGCTTTTTACGAGCCGCCGCTCAAACTGATAAAGAAGATGGGAAAGAAGGGCGAAGTTCTCTCCATGTTTCTCGGACGCGCGCAGACGGAGCCTGAGCCGGTCTTTTCACTCATCGACGATCACTATCAGGCTTGCAGAAATGAATTTATCAATGCATTTAGAAAATTCTTGCCTGATCTGGAAGAGGGTGAATATCAATGGTATTTCGAATTCATGCTCAGTTTAATCGTTTGTTTTCTGACAAGGCATATACCCGTCCGATTGCGCTACACCAATGACAGGGACTGGGAGCCTGAGCATGTAACAGGCTCGCTTGTGGAATTCTGCCTGAAAGGCATGGGCAAAAAAAACTAGTTTCGATCTTTTTTCAAACTAAGACTTCAGAAAGACGGCTCAGCTCGCCACCTTCGTCCACCAAACCTACTCTGTCTTTAACGAGTTGAAGGTAGTGTTCTGTCTTTGTATGAGCATCGAGATGCGCTTGCGTTTCCCACAATTCGTAGAAGTAAAATGTGTTGTCGCCCTCGTTTGCATAGAGCTGATATGTGATGCAGCCAGGCTCTTTGCGCGTGGGCTCGAGCATCGCCGAGAGAACCTTTTTGAGCTGAGCCTCTTTTCCGGCTACGGCTTTGACTTTTACGATCAGGCACAGGGGGTTTTTACACAAAGAATCAGTATTGCCGGATTTCATAAATTCCTCCGCAATTACGCTCTGGTTATTGTTGAAACTGTTCAGGAGACAGGACCGCTTGCGCAGCCGGGGTGTCCGCACTGACATGGTGCATCCGGCAAAGCCCCTGCTATTTCGCAATTTTTGCTGCAATAGTCTTCATCTGGTTGACATGTGCAACCACAACTCGGATTACCGCAATCTTCCAGGTCGTTCTCGTTCATTTTGAATGGCTTCCTATTTAAATGGGCGGCCGAAATCTTCGCCCGATCAGACCCTATTTTAAAGGCTCAGTTCCCGCCGCGAACCAACAGTTTTGAATTGATACGATAATCCCGCACCAAATATCAGATATAAGAATTATAGATAAAAATGACATCCAAGTGATAGTTGTCAGCAGTCTTTGGCAACCCCGAGAAGCATATAATTACGGCTCCGCCACCCAAAACTGCCTAATAGAGAGAATCTGATGAAAGAACCGAAGAATGAAGGCGCTACAGCCACTCAAGAAAATGAACAGAATCAGCGCCCGGCGGTAGAAAGACGCCGCGCATCGCTGCCGCAACCGGACTTCACTTTCTACAAGAAGGAACAAGCCTATCCCGGTCCCAAATATCTTTTCGTCGGTCATTCCTACAATGTTGAGCTCGACAACCAAGAAGGCGAAGGGCAGGACAATCGCGCCGGAGCCATCAAATCTCTGTTCAGCAAAGACGTCAAATGGGTGCCTGTCACCGAAGCTCTGGGCAATCAAAATTTCAACGGCGTGCTCAGCCGTTTTGAACATGACCATCTGACCCGCCTTCCGGAAAGCACTTTGATCGGCGAAGCGATCGACAAAGACGGCAAGCCAATCAAGCACTCATTCACCATCTGGCGTGAAGAGCGCCGGGGCAGAAGAGAACCCAAAGCTTAGTCAGGTTTTCGGTCCGAAAGTTCAAATTGAATTCTATGCGAGAACTTCCGAAAGGAAGTTCTCCATTTCTTTCCAGGACCTTTTTGCCGCGGTCTCGTTATAAAGAATGCCTTTCTCCGGCATATTCGCCTTGGGAGCGGTAAAGGCGTGCATGGTGCCGCCGTAGCCGTGGATTTGCCAATCAGCTTTAGCATCCGAAAATTCTTTTGCGACTCCCACTACTTGATCGGGTGTTGCCATTGGATCGTCCCAGCCGTGCAGAATCAATGTTTTGGCTTTGATTTCCTTTTGCGGGCCGAGATTGGGCGGGAAGAACAAACCGTGGAAGCTGACTACTCCTTTGACGTCGGCTCCGCAACGAGCCAGGTCGAGAACGCACAATCCACCGAAGCAGTAGCCGATGGCGGCAATCTTCGAAGCGTCGACTGAAGCATGATTTTTCGCGGCATCAATTGTTGCCAGAAGGCGTGCCTTCAGCTCTGCGCGATCATCAAGCAGCGGCTGCATGAGATGGCTGTTGTCACCGGTCGGGTCGCCTCTTTTGCCCTTGCCGTAAACGTCTGCGCAAAATCCTACATAACCCAATTGCGCCAGCTTCCCTGCAGTTTCTCGATCGGCGTCTGACTGCCCTGCCCAGGCATGGCAAATAACAACGCACGGTCGCTTGCTTGATTTTTCGTCGTCATATGCGACATAAGATTCGAAGGTGTTTTGACCTGAGGTGTAATCAAGATATTCCGTCTTCATGCTGGCGCCTCTATGCGATAAAGGGCTAAGTATAGTTCAAAAACAATCGCTCAAGAGTGATACTGCCTGAGGTGCGCGGGGCGGCAAATGGATGATAATAGAGATGCCTGTCGGTTTAAACGTTGACGAGCTTTGATTAATGCCGGAATGGCTGAAAAAATTGCTGAATAAACTGGACGATCCTGAGCTGATGCTCGAGCAGTCCTATCGAGAATTCGAAAGTCAGGTTATCGGTTTGAGAAAAGAATACGCCGCCTCAATTGCCCGGGAAAAGCAATTGGAACGCAAGCTGGCTAACAAAGGCAATTCTCCTGAAGCGACCGCCAATTTGGAGACTGAGCTTATTAAGCAAAGATCGGTTTCGGAAGCTGTCGGAAATGAGCTGCAAAACAAAGAATCTGAGATTCAGAAGGCGTACACGAAAAAACAGGCTTTTCTTGCCAGGCGCAAAGCAGAAGAACCTCACTTTGCCGATCCGACCCGGGCCACTCTTATCATCATCGCCATAATGACAGCCTGGGCTCTAATCGGCATTTTCATAAATATCAAGGGGCACTGAGGTTTTTCAATCTAAACCGTTAACGGTTTAAATTGAAAACAAGACATCGCACTTTTGCACTCTTGGCAGCGGGTGCGGTTGACCGGTGTCTAGGTATGGTATAGGTTCATACAGGTCGCAGTTTCTCGCTTTGGTATAGAAGATGCATAAATGTCCAACTTGCAAAGTTCCGCTGCATGGCTGGGAGGAAGAGTGCCCGTCTTGCGGGACACGACAGGTTGTTCGCGATTCAAAACGCTCGTACGGGGGGCAGCAAGCACCAGGTGTAAATCCTCTGCCATTTGTACTGGGAGTTCTGCTTCTCGGCGCCACGATGATTTTTGCACTTAACGGAAGCTGGATAGGACAGGTGATGCGTCGCGGTCCGGAAGCTCCGGATCCGCTCGGTGGAATCAATTATGTTCAAGCCAGGCAAACAGTGCAGCAGCGTATTACTGAAGGCCTCACTGCTGTTGGAGCGACAGGGAAGTTCAACTGGACTGTGGCAGGCCAACCGGGTGACATAAACTCGCCTAATCCTATCGAACTGACTGTAGATACGGCTCTCAACGATCGCAATGCCCGCCATCAAATAATCAATCCGGTCAAAGAATATATGGAGCGAGCAAAGATTCCCACTTTGACAATGAATGATTCGAAGTCGCATTCAACCTGGACTTACACATGCGCGTTGCCGGCACCATCGGCTGATGATAACGCTGCGTCCGCACCAGAAGGTGAAGCACAGGCTCCGCAATAGTGACTTTGATTCGGCGATGTTTCGCAACCTGATTGCACTATTTGTTCTGCTTGTTTCTGTCATTGCACCAAATGCGGTGCAAGAAGTTCAATCTCGCGCAATGAAAAAACAAAATTGCCCGCCTGGTATGGTCTGGATTCCCGGCGGTGAATTCGAAATGGGCGGCGTGGGAAAGTTGGCTCGCCCTGATGAATTTCCTGTGCACAAGGTGAAAGTAAGCGGTTTTTTCATGGACGAAACCGAAGTCACAAATGCTCAATTCAGAAAATTCGTCGAGTCCACAGGCTATGTGACCACTGCCGAAAAGAAGCCGGACTGGGAAGAGATCAAAAAACAGTTGCCGCCGCATGCGAAGAAGCCTCAAAAAGATTTTGCTCCTGGCTCTCTGGTTTTTATTTCTACAAGCGGTCCGGTACCGTTAAACGATATTTCTCGCTGGTGGAAATGGATTGAAGGAGCCGATTGGCGGCATCCTTTAGGACCGGGCAGCTCCATTGACGGCAAAGACGATCATCCGGTTGTTCAAGTATCCTGGGACGATGCCTCTGCTTACTGCAAATGGGCAAATAAACGATTGCCGACAGAAGCTGAGTGGGAATATGCTGCGCGCGCTGGAAAGGCGAATCAGGAATACAGTTGGGGCAAGCAAATGCCTAAGGGCAAGCGCATCCCCGCTAACTTATGGCAGGGTGGATTTCCATACGACAATAAATGTTTGGACAAATACTCTTTGACTGCTCCCGTAAGATCATTCGCGCCGAATGCTTATGGACTCTACGACATGATAGGCAATGTATGGGAATGGTGCTCGGACTGGTATCGCTCCGATTACTACAGTGGTCTTGCCAGTTCAAGTATTACCAATCCCGAGGGTCCTCAAAGCAGCTATGACCCTGGCGAACCCAATATTGCCAAGCGGGTGAAACGAGGCGGTTCATTCCTTTGTTGCGAGCAATATTGTTCCAGCTACCGCCCTTCTGCGCGCATGAAAGCATCGCCAGATTCGAGTCAAAACCACCTTGGTTTTCGCGCAGTAAAATCCGAATTTGCTGCCGGTTCAGATTAGCAAGTCAGCCTTGAGCTGTATTCTCGTTGGTGTTAAGGTCTCTAGCTGTCGCCGTCCGGTGACGTTTGCGTTTTGGCGATGGAGTTATGCTTATGCGAGTTTCTTGGACCGCTTTGTTAGCCTGTGCGACGATCTTTTCAGCACAGTCTTTTGCAATCGCTTCCGGTACTGTTGATCACGGCGAAGCTGCCACTGCTGCGGATGCGCAGGTGAAAGTATGGCAAGCTGAAGAATGGGCAAAAACCCGCAACTCGCCATGGCTCTCAAAAGATGATGCAGAAACGGACAAGAAAAAGCATACGGGGCCGGTGCGATCACTTATTAAAGGTATAGCTAAAGGTACGGCGAAAGAGCTTGGCACCAGCGCCGCCGATTTCGCCAAAGACATGGTTCTCGTCTTCTCAGTTCAAGATATTGATCCTTATGAGAAAAAAGGACCGCCGAAAAACCGCACGGCAATCGTCCTTAAGTGCACCATGGTAGACGGCAGTAGCTGCTTTTTGCGCCGCTTCCCTGATGGTAGCTATGCAATCGAAGATGGTTTTGCAGACGGCACAGTTTTAATTCCGCGCAGAGATACCGGTGATTATCTGGTCAAATATCCGAACAATACGCGCGGGCGCATGGTCAAACACGGCGATGACGTTACAATCTTTCGCCCTGACAATACGACGACTACAGTGCAGAAAACCGCTTCGGGCGGGTTCACCGTGCGCAATACGAAATTCGGCTACATGGGTGAAGCCAGACCGGACAGCACGGGTTTGAATTACGAAACCGGTCAGTGGTAGGGTTTTTCTTTGTTTAGATTTCCAGTCTGAATTTTGCTTGTCTAATTTCAGGGGACTACGTATATATCCCACTGGAACGGACAGGCAAACTCAGAGAGGAACTAAGGATGGCTCCACAATTCGAGCTAGTAGATCCTGTTGGGCGAAATTATGATTTGCAGCGCGGCAATGCCGACTACACCAATGGTTTCAGCGTTCAGATGTTTGAAGGAAGACAGCCGCTTTGGGAGCGCAATTTCAATCAGAATGGTTTCGATTCAAGAGCTTCTTACTATCAGTTCGATGGTTCTTCCGCACGTGACGGGCGTTTTGAGCGGATAAACGATTACAACGATCGCCGTTCGTTCGATAATCCTTATACGCATTTGCAGAATGCTCACCAGATTGCCTCCAGAAACGGAGCTCAAGCAGCGATGCGCGAGTACCATGCGGCTATTTCAGCGGCAGACAGAATTGATCAACGTCAAGTTTCGCGCGATATGCAGAGAAATGATCGCGCCATCATGATGAATGAAGAGAGAATGATGCGCGCAGAGCGAAGCGGCGCATCTCATCAGCAAGTGCAAGCATTGGACGAACAGCGCATAATGCTGGAAAGACGTCAGCAGTTTCTGCACAACTTGCGCATGGCTCCAGTGTATGCAAGAGCCAATGCGGCATTCTGTTTCATTGCCAGAGGAAACAATCAACTAGCTTCGATGGGCGAGAATTTGCTCAGGCAAGCGGTCGCAATGAATCCCTCTATTGAAGGCGATTACTATTTCAATGCTCATCGCGAACGCGCGTACATGGAAAGAAACCGTCGCTTTGCTGACGAACAGCGTCGTATGCTCGAGACTCAAAATCAAGGGCGGCGACCACTGGAATACAATCCGTACGAGCCGCAGATGCCGCCGGTTTATGAACCCAATCGGCAACCGGAACAGCAAAGATTTCCATCCACACCGCAAAGACCACCGGAACAAAGACCGCCAGTCGGTCCGCCAAGACCACCGGAACAAAGACCGCCTGTCGGTCCGCAAAGACCACCGGAGCAGCAACGTCCGCCAGAAAGACCTCCAGTTCCGAACTCTCCCGTACCAACTGAAAACAGGCAACCGGCTCATCGGTTTGATCTGACACTGCTTGGACCGTCAGGAGACCTCTACAGTCCGGCCGGACCTCCCGGTCTTGGTGAATCCGCTGCCGGTGAAGCATTCACAAAAGAGAAAGACGGTAAAGGCGGTTGGGACATCGATTGGCGTGAATTGAGTTCTAAAACCACCGACTCTCAAGGTGCAACTACCTATCGCTACAAAGGTGAAATCGATGACAGTAACGGCTGGCTGCTCGGGCTCGACGGCGACACGAATTTCACCGCCGAAGAGACACTGAGTGCAAGCGGACAATTGCTGCGGCGTACGCTCACCTATGACGGCAGTCTCAATTACAAAGTGAAGACTGATGCCGGTCCCAGAGAATTGGAGAACGTGCGCAAGATCACGACTACCTACAACGAAGTTGCTAAAAAATTCGAAACTGAAATCGAGTGCAGCACTGGTTCAATTTTTAAGGCTGAAACTGATCTGACAGGCAAAGTGATCAAGTTCACAGAAGTGCAGACAAAGCCGGCATCGGAAGCGCCGGGATTGACGCAAGCCAATGTCGACAGATTCAAGAACAGCGGCGACGTCTATCACGTTGCCAGACCCATCGGGATTGGAGGCGCGATCCCCGGATGGGCAGGCTCCGACAATGACATTCTTGATTGGAGAGAAACACAAATTGTCCGCGCATCAAACGGCGAGATTACTTATAAATACAAAGGAGAAGTTGAAGACAGCTCGGGATGGACGCTCAATTTGAACGGTGATACCAATTTTGAAGGGCAAGAAATTTTGGATGCGAACAACAACCTGGTCAGCAGCTTCATCAAATACGAATCAGCTAAAGATATGAAGTTTGTCGGGGTAGGAGGTCAGCAATTTGCAGTCTCCAATGTTGTTCAAGTTCGCACAAACCGAGAATCGGACGGCAGTTACACGAGCACAATCACAGACAAAAAGGGGGCTACGCGCACCATAAAATTCAAGTCAGACGGAACGGTCACTGAAGCCAAGTGAATGGAGGTTCGATTATGATTATTTCGTGGATACCATTTATCTTGTTGTTTGTGGCATTCGCTATTGTTTTCACAATAACCATGGATGTTCTTTTCAGCAAAGACGAAAGAGCCGTTAAGTGCCTGCAAAGTCTAAGACCGGAGAATTGAATCAGAGAGCGCTGGCGAAACATCGAAAGCGATTTCTGCGATTTTTTCCGCGAGCTTTTAAAGATCAGCGTTATATCGACTGGGAAGTCACCTACAAAATGACCGCCCATGACTTATGGGCAGAACTGCTGAATGAGGGCGATTACAGGGCGCTCCTTGCCAGCAGAGACTACGAAGAGATCGCCGGTCGTGCGCTGCGTGTCGAAGCAAAAACCAATTTTCTTTTCTCTTTTGAAAAAATGGCGTTGAGAGATGGCGTCAAGTCTCGAGAGGGGGCGCGCACATTTTCCGAAGGGCTTTTCCAACTACTTCATGAGCGCGGTCCGCTCAAAGAGCGGTTTGTGCAATGGATAGTCAGCGTCAGCGATTTGCCCAGGGTAAAATCTCGTGTTTTGTCCTGGCCTGTTGTGACGCTTTTTCCATTTATCGCACAACCTTCAAAACACATCATCATGAAACCAACTGCTATGCGAAATGCAGCGGCAGAACTCGGCTACGATCTGGATTATTCATCTAAGCCAAACTTCGGGACGTACGACCGGTTGCTGCACTTCTCGGAAGTGATCAAAAAAGAAATTGCCGATTTAAAGCCAAAAGATCATATGGACACCCAGGCGTTTCTCTGGGTGATTGGATCCTCCGAATACGAGCACCTCTCTCCTGAAGACTGAGGATCAAAGCAGGCGCCAGTTCTTATCGTGCTCCAGTGTTTCATGCTTTTCTCTGGGCATATCTTCTACCCCGAAAAGACGGAAACCGCCTCTGTAGGCTGTTTGATTGTGCCCACGTCTGACACCGGGCGGCAGATTGCCCAAGAGTTTTGCATTGCCTCCGCCAACAACTATGTAGTCGGCATTGAATGACTTAATGGCGCTGTTGATAAATTTCCAGGCAATCTTTCGCCATTTTTTTCTTCCCAATTTCTTGAGCGCGCGGCGTCCGAGCATTTCGCCTGATGTGTAGGTGTCGTTCCAGCGTATGTTGCCGAGCTCAAGAGAAATCACCGTGCTGTGGCAGATCAAGGTCGAGCCAAGACCCGTCCCGAAACCGAGAAAAAGCATGCGCCCGCCTTCATAACTGCCTAATGCCTGCATGGCAGCATCGTTCATAATTTTTACCGGCACTTCAAATGCAGCTTGAAAATCGAAGGCCACCCATCCAGGTCCAAGATTTCCCGGTTCCGACAGTGGTCCGTTCGCTCCCGTCAGTC
Organism: Candidatus Melainabacteria bacterium; assembly: GCA_020853845.1. Taxonomy (GTDB): domain Bacteria; phylum Cyanobacteriota; class Vampirovibrionia; order Obscuribacterales; family Obscuribacteraceae; genus QKMZ01. The sequence goes on along the minus strand of JADYYD010000020.1, from coordinate 412 downwards.
CCGGATAGCCGATTGAAATGCAGTTGTAATCCCAGTCTTGAGTGATGCTTTTCACCTTTTCGACAAAGTCGGAGGGCGTCATTTCTTTGGATGAGGAAAATTTGCGCGAATCAATCTGCCCATTGAGCAACAGTTTCACGTTGGTTCCGCCGATGTCGATTGCTAAAACACGCTTTTCTTCGCTCGCGCTGGCAGCGGGCGTCTGTGCTTTCGGTGTACTTTTTGTATTTCTTGTATTTTTTGTTTTTATTGTATTTTTAGCGGACGCCTTGCGTCTTGTTGCAGTCTTGCTTGTCAGTGCTCGGGGGGAGACTTTTGCGGTTTTCTTTCTGGGCATATTGAACATCCTTGCCGATTAATCGCGTCGGCAAGAGTGACTGGCGAAAGTCTACCGAGTTCCCGCGTTAGAGTT
>JADYYD010000019.1 GCA_020853845.1 Candidatus Melainabacteria bacterium | reverse complement strand
TGATTACGACCATCAAAACAATCAAACTCAAGAAGCCCCATTTGACTATCTCTCCTTGAGTACGTTCTTCTACCGGCTTGCCGCGAATGGCCTCATAACACATAAAAGCAAGGTGACCACCGTCCAGCGCCGGCCATGGCAAAAGATTGATAATGGCCAGATCCATACTGATCATGATGGTGAAGATAAACAGTTGGGTCCAGTCCTGCTGCGCGACGTCCGCGCCGAATACAACAACGGCAAGTACACCATGCAAATCCTGGAAGCCCACATCCGGTGAGCCTGAACTGCCTTTCACTCCGAATGCTTTTCTAACCAACCCTTCAATCATTTGTCCAAGCTGAGTAACCATTTGAGTGGTCAGCTCGTTGAGCTTCGCTCCTGCGTAGGCAGCAATCTCGATTGGATTTCCTTCGATCTTTTTGTAAGAAACAGCCTTGCGCATCAACTCAAGACCGATAGTGCCTTTGTCGCTTGGCGTCACCTTCAAAGTGAGCGCTTCCATGGCATTCTCGAGATTCTTGTAGTCTGCTTCGCTGGACTTGCGTGGATTGAACTCTTGCAGCTTTTCCAGGTCTTCATTGGTCCTGGGGCGCTTTACAGCGACGCTTATCTCCACGTTCTTGTGTGATTTTATTTCGGCAATCATCTCTCCTTCCGTCGTCACGGGTTTTCCGTCGACAGAAAGAACGATGTCGCCTGGTCGGAAACCGGCCATACCGGCAGGAGATTTGGCAGGATTGGGCTTTCCTGCCATGACTACATAAGCAGGATCGCCCATGGAGAGAACCATGACCAGGCAAATGAAATAAGCAAAAATGACGTTGAAAGTGACACCGGCTACGGCGACCAGAGCCCGCTGCCAGATAGGAAATTTGCGGAAAGGTTTTTCAGGAGGTCCGAATGCATCGGCGTTCGATTCGTCGCCCAGTTCAGGAATAGCGACATAACCGCCCAGAAGGCAAGCGTGAATTTTAAACTCCGTCCCCCACTTCTTGCCAACAGTCCAGGACGGACCAAAAGGCAGACCGAAGCCGAAGACAGGTGTTTGAAAACCAAAATACCGAGCTACAAGAAAATGCCCGCACTCGTGCACAATAATGAGCACGCTGAGAATCGCGAGCATTGTAAATATCGCAAAAGCCTTTTCCACATGGACCTCAAATGCCAGGAGACCTGTTCAGGTACTCCACAGAAACATCCCTATAGTAATAGGATAGTATCTGGGCTGCATTATAGCCACTTTCAGCAAGGGTCCTGGCACCGTATTGAGACATGCCGAGCCCGTGCCCAAAGCCTCTTCCGGCGAATATGTAACTTCCGTCTTCAAACGACACATTAAAAATCGAGCTCGGCAGCTTGAACAATTGCCTCAGGCGCTCACCCGATAACACCGTAGTGTTTCCAGAGGAGACAATCGCTGCCTGTTTTATCCTGTTGGTGGAAACTTTCCAGAACGGCTGGATGGACAAAAGAGTGCCCGCCTTCAGCCCAAACGCCTTTTCCGCCTGGTCGATATTGAAGCGTCTCTGCCAGGCGAAGTGCGGTGAATTGTCGTCATAATCGAGAACTGACTGAACGTAAGGGATTTCCTTGCCCCAGACGTTTTCGCCGTGTTCGGTCGCACCACCACTGGTGCTATGAAAGAAAGCGGATATCACCTTTTGATTGTGTTTCAAAACAATCCCGACTGTTTCATCACAAGCCTGATTCCCTGCTGCAGTCTCGCTTTCGACGCCGAGATAAACCTGGTCGTCGGTGGTGTCTTTCAAGTCGTAACTGTCTTTTTCGTTTTTCCAGTAGTTGGCGACTGCATACGAACGAGCCGCGATGCTCTGCGCTTTGACCGCCTCTTTGTGCCACACAGTGGGCATCTCGGAAGGGACTACGGAAAGCAAATAGTCTTCCAGATCGACAATATTTATCGCTTGAAAGGTAATTTCTGTTCCTTGACAGACAGGCTTGAACCAGATGGCGCCCCGGTAAACACGCCCGTTGTAGGAAAGCAGTCCGTCTTTGGCATTCGAGACAACCAGATAGCCGATCGGTTTAATGCCGCCTTTCTGCACCGGCGGGGCGGGCGATAAAACACCATCAGTTGAGGGTTTTACCGGTTGGGGCAGAGCAAATGCCAGGGAAAATCTGTTGAGCGACGGAGCGTTCGGATTCAAACCGGAAAACGACGGCGCCAAAAACGGAGCTGAGCGCGGCGCCATGGCGACAACCTGGCGAATGGCGCTGCCGGAGGGAGCTTGCGCTACCGAATAATAATCAGTGCCGTGAAAAGCCAGTCGCTTGTTTTCACAGTGCAATTGAAAACGACTGCCTGCCGCAACCTTATAAACAGGAGTCATAGTGGCCATGTTGACAATACTGGCGCCGTCAATCATGCCTATTTCTGGAGCTTTCGCACCACGGCTGAGAAGCACGCGGATGATCTGACCGGAGCGCGAAGGAATAACCTGGCTCACCGGATATGGTGACGCGTTCTGAGAAACGGCGGCACTCTGGCGGTCAAAAGACGGCGCCGGCAGTGCGGCTAGAGGCGGGAAATTCTCATCAGGATTAATTTCAGTCTGAGAGCCGTCGTCGGCGGCCTCTGCGGCAGAACTGAAGAAAGCTGCAAAGCTTAATGCCAGAAGCGCAGACAGGAGCGCGTTTCGGCCGAACCACCAGTGACTGCGATTGCCTGTGCGAGCCACCGGCTTTTCTCTCAGGCCGGCTTCGCCAACCGCCTCAAGACGCGAAGCGGTCGCCCAATTCGAGCCGGATTGGTTCTCAGTCTGGTCCGCCGCCGCTCCTTGCGATTTCATCACCGCAAAGACGCAAGCCAGAGCTGCCGCTATCTCATCTCGATTGTCCGCCGTCGTCATTTCAAGATTATATCCATTGGCAGCCCGCCGGAAAACGGGCAGGATCAAGTCGCATAGCGCCGGGCGCCCAGTTTTGGGCGTTAGACGGATAATATTGATTCCATTTTATTTGCACGTTGCTCAGGTCACGGTTTCGAAAGGAAACGGACGAGCGCGTACGGACCAGCGAACAAACGCAAGAATGCGTTCAGTCGTAACGCAATTGCATATACCAATCAGTTTCTGAGCGCTTCGGCGCCGCCGACGATTTCGAGCAATTCCTGCGTGATGCCGGCCTGACGAGCTTTGTTGTATTCCAGAGTGAGGCTGGAAATAAGATCGCGAGCGTTATTGGAAGCGTTGGTCATGGCGTTCATCCTGGCAGCCAACTCGGAAGCGGAAGCTTCCAGCAGTCCTTGATAGATGACGTTTTCCATGTACTTGGGCAATAGCTCGAGTCTCATCAAATCAACAATCGACGGCTCGAAAAGCGTTTCAGCGGACGGAAGCTTGGTGTCTTCCCTTACCGGCAGATCAATGGGCAAGACTTGCTGATCCAGGACTTGCGAGCGCAACAGGTTGATGAAGTCGGTGCCGATAAGCTCCACCGAATCAACTTGCTTCTCGATGTAATAGTCAGCAGCCTCTTTGGCAATCAAACGGGCCACTTCAACAGAGGGAATCGCAGGCAAGTTAGTGTGCGTCTTCAGCTTTTCGATCTTGATCGATTTGAAGAATGCCGCCGCTTTCAAACCGACGAGAATCAGTTTTACTTCTTTGCCCTCATCCTTCAGCTTCTTGATGCGCCCCATCGACTCGCGAAAGATCACACTGTTGTAGCCGCCGCACAAGCCGCGATCGGAAGAAAGGATGATCAAAGCAACTGTTTTGATCGGCCGTCTTTCCAAAAGATGCAAGCCTTGCAGATCAATTTCGGCAACTTCCGAAACAGCTCTTTTGAGCATGCCCACGACCGCTTGTGTAAACGGTCTTGCCGCCATCATCTTCATCTGCGCCCGGCGCACTTTCGCCGCCGCCACCATTTTCATGGCTTTGGTGATTTTCTGCGTCGATTGCACCGATTTGATGCGGTTTCTAATTGCTTTTAGGTTTGCCATGTTTTTTTACTTGTTGAAAAAGTTGGTCTTGAAATTCTTGATCGCGTCAGTAAGCGCGGTTTCATCTTCCTTGGACAGCTTGTCGCCGGAGTTGATTTTGGCATCAAGGTCCTTCGACTGCGCAGCCAGGAATTTGAACCATTCGGCTTTGAATTTCTGGATGTCTTTTTGCTCGACATCATCAAGCAATCCGTTGTTGGCTGCGTAGATGATGGAAACTTGCTGCGCCAGAGAGAGCGGTTGGAACTGAGGCTGTTTCAAAACTTCCGTCAGTTTTTGACCGCGGCGGATTTGATCTTGCGTGGCTTTGTCGAGGTCGGATGCGAACTGAGCGAATGCTTCCAATTCTCTGAACTGCGCAAGGTCGAGACGCAACTTACCGGCAACCATCTTCATGGCCTTGGTTTGAGCGGCGCCGCCTACCCGGCTTACCGAGATACCGGCGTTGATAGCGGGACGGACACCGGCGTAGAACAAGTCTGTTTCCAGGAAGATCTGACCGTCGGTGATCGAGATAACGTTAGTCGGGATGTACGCAGATACGTCACCGGCTTGGGTTTCAATAATCGGAAGTGCGGTGAGCGATCCGCTGCCCAGTTTTTCGGACAATTTGGATGCGCGTTCAAGCAAGCGGCTGTGCAGGTAGAACACGTCGCCGGGATAAGCTTCACGACCGGGCGGACGGCGCAGGAGCAGCGACATTGCGCGGTAAGCAACAGCGTGCTTGGACAAATCGTCGTATACGTTCAGTGCATGCTGACCTTTGTGCATGAAGTATTCGCCGAGCGAAGCGCCGGTGTAAGGAGCCAGGAATTGCAGAGCCGGTGCGGTCGTTGCCGAAGCGTCGACGATGATGGAGTATTCCATGGCGCCATGCTCTTCGAGAATTTTGACGATACGACCGACGTTGGATTCTTTTTGACCGATGGCAACGTAGATGCAAATCGGGCGGTTGGGCTGATTCTTTTGATTGAGGATGGTGTCGATGGCGATGGCGGTTTTACCGGTTTGACGGTCACCAATGATAAGTTCGCGTTGTCCGCGACCGATCGGGATCATACCGTCGATAGCGGAGATGCCGGTCATGAGCGGTTCGCAAACCGACTGACGGGCAACGATGCCGGGAGCTTTGATTTCAATCGGGCGGAATTCAGTGGTGGCAATCGGTCCTTTGCCGTCGATGGGCTGACCGATAGCGTTGACTACACGACCGAGCATCGCTTCGCCGACCGGAGTCGAGGCGATACGGCCGGTGGTGCGCACTTCCATGCCTTCGCAAATTTTCTTGCCGTCGCCGAGGATTACAACACCGACGTTGTCTTCTTCGAGGTTGAGCACCATACCGTATGTTTTGTCTTCATCGGCAAATTCGACGAGCTCGCCGGACATCGCCTTTTCCATACCGTATACGCGGGCGATACCGTCGCCGACCTGAAGCACGCTGCCGACGTTGCTCACGTTGAGCGACGCTTGATACTTATCGAGCTGCGCCTTCAAGATGGATGTGATTTCATCGGGCTTGATTGCCATGGTGTCTTTTGAACCTCGAGTCTCTGAATTTACCGTTTACTAGAATTTGTTGGACTAAACAGCCAATAGGGCTTTTTCTATCGCTTTCAACTGCCCTTTCAGGCTGCCGTCTATAACCTGGTCGCCAAGGCGAAGTACCACTCCGCCGATAAGCGTGGGATCAACTTTCACTTCCAATTCCAAACGCTTGCCGAGGTGCTCGGTCAAACGCGCTTTGATATTGGCCACAGCCTCGTCGCTCAGTTTTTCAGAGCTGACCAGACTGGCGGAAACAAGATTGTTTTTCTTGTTGAGCAATTCTCTGTATTGATGCTCGAGCGGCTCGATGATCTCGAGACGGCGCTTGTCGGCAAGCAGATCGAGCAAGCGCAGAGTCAATTCGTTGACTTTGCCTTGCAGGATTTTCTTGAGCAATTCTTTCTTCTCTTCGGCATTCACGGAAGGAAGTTCGAGCACGGTAAGGAATTGACGATCGTTCTTTATCAATTGATTGATCAATTGAAGATCACGACCGACCGCATCGGCGGTATCACCACCGGCTGCCACCGCGAGATCGAGTGCAGCTTCAGCATACTGCGCCGCTACTCCCTGCAGTTCCGTTCTCATCCGACCAGTCTCCTCTTATTTATTTCTGCTTTGCGCTGTGGATTCAATCTTTCCCATACCGGAAGAATCTCCCGTTTGAGCAATCGTGTCGAGCTGCGACATGAACTTGTTGAGAAGTTCGCCTTTTACTTTGTCGTTTACCTGACCGCGCAATTGCTCTTGCGAAATTGCCACTGCCGCTTTCACGACAGCCTGACGCATTTCCGTTATCAGAAGCTGCTTTTCGTTGGCGATTGAAGATTCGAATTTGAGGAGCATTTCACCCATCTCTTTGCTGGTTTGCTCTTCGATCAATGCCGCACTTTGCTGGGCTGCAGTTTTCGCATCAGCGATCAATTGTTTGGTTTCCGCCTCGACATTGGCGAGTTTCTTTCTTTGTTCTTCAAGGAAAGCTTCGCCTTCTTGTCTTGCCAGCGCCGCCGCTCTGATTTCGCATTCAATCGACTCGCGTCTCGATTTGAAAACGCCGGGCATATTCTTTTGAATCAACCAGCCCAGGAAAACGAGCAGCAAAAGCCAGTTGATGAAGTTGTTATCGAACGGTCCCATTGCGTGATGGCTTTCATGACCTTCAGCATGGGTCGCCTCGGCTTCACCGGCATGAGTTTCGTGGACATCAGGCGAGTGGGTTTCGACTTGTGCGGCAAAGAGATACATCAGCAGACTTCCTCGAGTACTTCGCGAACTTTTTCGCGGTCCAGGGATGGGGCAGGTGCGGATTCACCAAGGAGCTTTTTGGAAATCGAGCCCACCAGTTCCAATTCCTGATCGACAAGACCTTCGACAAGCGCTTTCTTTTCCGCAGCCAGTTCGGCTTTCGCCTTATCCAGCTTTTTGCGGCCTTCATCTTGAACTTCTTTCAATTTCGACTCACGAACCTTTTGCGCTTTTACAGAAGCTTCGTTGCGAATGCCGGCGGCTTCGTGGCGCGTGGTGTTGAGCCGTTCTTGATAAGCGACAAGCTCGCTTTCGGCTTTCAAACGCGCCGATTTGCTCACCTCGAGATCCTCGGCGACCAAAGACTTGCGTTCGGCAATCGCCTTGCCTACCGGTTTCAACATGATCTCGTTTAGCAAGAACATGAAAACGAGAAAGCTGGCGATAAAGATGATGTATGTGCCGTTTAACTCGAACATGCAGACTGTTTCCTAAATCAATAATTTGCAAGATTCAAAAAATGCCGACTCTCGTCAACTCACCCGGACGCGGACGGCCTGTCAATGCAGGCCGTTTTTCCAGATGCCGTTTTTAGCCGACCTTGCTGCCGAATTGGAAGAGCTGGATGGCGATAACGAATGCGAGAAGACCGAGAGCTTCCATCAAGGCGGCGATGATGATCGCGTTAACCAGGAGCTTTTGAGCCATTTCCGGCTGACGAGCCATGCCTTCCAAAGCTCTCGAGCCGGCAACGCCGATGCCGATACCAGGTCCGATTACGCCGACGGCGGCGATGCCGGAGCCCACGAGTGCTGCAGCTTTGATCATGGTGGTGCTGTCAACAGCTGCTGTTCCAGCTTGGGCAATGAGTGTGTGGTCCACAGTTGATCTCCTCTAAAACGTCTGTTTTGGACTAACTTAGCCAGGCTTACGCCGTACTAAAAATTCGGTTGTCTGCGCTGCCGTCACTTATGCGCAAGAGCGTGAGCGCATCCGCTTGGTACGAACCAATCGAACCAGCCCAAATTATAACAAGAGGTGATCTGACGTTTCTGTCGAATCTATGCGGTTTTCGGGGTCGTCAACTGGCCGCTCAGGTAAATTTCCATTCATACCGAAAGACGCCGGAAAGCCAAAAGGCATGCCCGAAAGCATGCCTTTCCAAGAGAAAACTGCAAATTTTGCAGGTTGAATTTTAGTGATGCTCGAGCGTCAAACCGATGTAGATCGAGGTAAGAAGCGCGAATACGAAGGCTTGAATGACACCGATGAAAAGCTCGAACGCCATCACTCCGGTGGGCACGACAGCCGGCACCATGCCGATTGCCGCAGCACGCATCAATTCGTCGGCGGTGATTACCATCATCAGACGCAGAGCCAGTGTGGCCGGGCGAATAATCAAATCCATCCACTCGATGGGGTTGAGGTAGAGCTTGAGATAACCGGCTCCATGAGCCCAGAAACCGGAGCCCACATAGACGATGAGCGAAACGGTGGCCAGCCCGAAAGTGACGTTGAAATCAGTGGTTGGCGAGCAAATTTCGAAGGGCTTGTGGTCGACATGCGGCCAGGTAATGCCGAGGTTCGGTGCCCAATGCTCTAATGCGAGCCACGGACCGACACCGATGAAATTCGCCGTTAATACAAACATAAAGATTGCTGCAATAAGCGGCAAGAATTTTTTGTAGTGGTGACCCATCAATCCCTTGATAAGGTCCTCTACAAATTGATAAACCATCTCCAGAATTTGCTGAGCGTTGGAGCCTGCTCCTTTATTCGTCATGGCAGGAACGATAAGAGCGCATGACGTAAGGAGAAAACCCATACAGAGCCAGCTAGTGACAAGCGTGTCGATGTGAATGTCGCCGTATGTCCCCAGCGCTGCCACTCCCAGAAAAGGCTCATTCAGCCAGGCGGCATCATGTACTACTTCCTTGAGAGGCAAATTTTGTCCGAGCATCTGTTTTTCCGGGTTTTCAGCGAGGTGGGATATTTATTGATTATTCGGTCGGCATCGCCAGCATATGAAAAGCTGGCTAATCAGCCATTTTCAAGACGAAATGAAGCGGACCGGTGCGCCAAGCGAACTTGGAAACGCACTGGAGATGAATAATATCAGATGACTTTCGCGAGCCTGGCAGCCGCAAACACAACCTTAACTATCTTGCTTATCGGTTTTCTCATATTCGGCAAAGCCATCGTCGTCTTTGTCATCGGTATCAAAAGGAATCGGCTTGGCGCCCGAAGGAACTCCCGGAGTGTCAAGAGCAGTCGCCTTCTTGATCATGCGCCAGAGCCCCAGCACTCCACCTAAAATCGACAGGCCAAGCGAACCCCAGGGCGCCGTATGCAGCTTTTCATCGAGATAGCCGCCGCCCCAGACGCCCAGCATCACAAGAACGGCCGCGCCGATGACGGCGTCTCCGGCCACAAACATGCCGCGCTGAAACGTGCTCATGCCTGCCAACTGTTTGTTGATGCCCTTCATATATCGAAATTTTTCCGAGGTGGTGATGTCAATTTGAAACCAAATCGCAATGACCGAGTCTTTTTTCTAGCGTACCCCAGAGAGGACTGAAAAAAATGGCCGAAAGTGCCAAGCGGCGCTCAGCCGGGTACAAAGTCATTGTCCTCTTTCGGCTGACCTGACGGCCGCCTCTGCGGATCGGGGTTGCCAGGGCGCAGATAGTCCCAAAACGGGGCATAAGGTTAAGTGTGACTTTGCTACACTACATTTAATCCATATTCATGAGAGGCCTGGGCGACCGATATTGGCGAAAGCAGGCGCCGTGCAGTCGTAAATCAGAGGCTAAAAGCCACAAGACCAGCGCCAGTTCAGCTAGAGATTAGTTATAAGGAGTTATCAGCACATGTTCGACAGGCTAGCCAACTTAGTGAAGGCTATGTTCAACGCCTTGCTGGGCCGGATGGAAGACCCCCAGATAATGCTGGAGCAGACCTATCAAGATCTGCAGTCGAACCTGATTCAAGTTCGCCAGGCAGTGGCTCAGGCAATCGCCACCGAAAAGCAGCTTGAAGCGCAGCTCCAGAAGAATAAAGAGCAGGCGGAAACCTGGCATAACCGGGCGGCGATGGCTGTTCAACAGAACAATGACGACCTGGCCAAACAAGCTCTCCAGCGCAAGCAGCAGTATCAGCAAGCGGCGACCGACCTGGAAGCCCAGCTCAAAGTTCAAAAGGAAACGACCAACACTCTGCGCCAGCGTCTCACCGACCTGGAAGCCGAAGTGCAAAAGGCTTATACGAAAAAACAAGTGCTTATCGCTCGCGACAAAGCTGCGCAAGCAACCAGCAAAGCCAACGAGATTCTCTCGAAGACCACCGCGTCCGGTGCCATGAATGTGATTGAGAAAATGGAAACCAAAGTGCAGGAGCGCGAAGCTCGTGCCGCTGCGTTGGCAGAACTGGGAACCGATCAGCTCGACAAACAGTTCAAGAATTTCGAAGGCAAAACCGACATCGAGATGGAATTGCTCGCACTCAAAGGCAGCATGGGCAAGTCGACCGAGACACCAAAACTCCAGATCAAAGAGCCCGTTCTGATTGAAGTGACCAACAAAGACGCGGACGAAGTCGACGCTCAAGAAGTAAAAGAGATCAACGAAAAGTAAGCGAAGCAACAGCTACGAATTGCCGTTCAACGCCAATTGAATGCGCTCGAAATAGTCTTTGAATGTCCCTTCGAGAATAGCTGCGCGAGCCAGTCTTGCTTCTTTGATCAAATAAGTTATGTTGTGCAGGGAGAGCAGCGCCGCTCCGGACATTTCATTGGCTCTGACCAGATGGTGCAGGTAAGCGCGCGTGTAATTCTTGCACGTATAACAAACGCAATCCGGATCGAGCGGTTTGAATTCCTCGGTAAATCTGGCGTTCTTCAGGGCCAGGCGACCTTCGAATGAGAAGGCCGAACCATGTCTTGCCAGTCGCGTCGGGCTGACGCAGTCGAACATGTCGATACCGCATCTGATGGCATAGGCGATGTCCCAGGGAGTGCCGATACCCATCAAGTAACGTGGCTTGTTCTCCGGCAAAAGAGGAGCCGTGAACAAAACGATACGCTCGATCACCTCGCGGCTTTCACCGACGGCGACACCGCCGATTGCATATCCGGGCAATGGGAAAGACGTGACGGCATCCACAGATTGCTTGCGCAAGTCCTCGAACATGCTGCCTTGAACGATGCCGAACAATGCCTGATCCCGCGGTCGCGCGTGTTTTTCAGCACAAACAGCCAGCCATCTATGCGTGCGCTCCATTGATGCCACCGCTTCTTCGTGCGTGCACGGGTTCTTGACGCAGTCATCGAAAGCCATGATGATGTCGGCGCCGAGCGCGTTTTGAATCTCCATCGAACGCTCCGGACCGATGAAGTGCTGCTTGCCGTCCTTGTGATCCTTAAAGAAGACGCCCTCTTCGACGATGCGCCTGAAAGAATCGAGAGAGAATACTTGAAAGCCGCCGGAGTCCGTGAGAATGGGCTTCTTCCAGGCTGTAAACGCATGCAGTCCGCCGGCTTTCTTGACCAGCTCGTGCCCGGGGCGCAAGAAGAGGTGATAGGAATTGGCAAGAACGATTTGCGAGCCGCAAGCTTCCACCTGCTCGTAAGTGAGCGACTTGACGGTGGCATTCGTGCCTACCGGCATGAAGACAGGCGTCTCGACATCGCCGTGCGGCGTCGAGAACACGCCGGCGCGCGCACCGGACCAGGGGCAGACCGCCTGCAATTCAAACTTAAGAGCTGTTTCAACCGCCATCGAAAAACCATAGCAGGCGGCCCGGCGAACGATCAATAATATATGCGCCAAATGTGGAAATAAAACGATGCGCAATGCGAGCAAAACAAACCTAATAAAGTCCGCCCTGACCATCTGCCTGCTGGTAGCCTGCACGGCAGCCTCTGCGGCAACAGCTCAGAAAGACGAGAGCGATGTTGCGACCGTTCTGAAAAGCAATACCATCAAATTCCGCATCGCCAAAACACATCTGATGCACGGCGGTCTGCAAAAACCTGATGGGGACGGCGACCCGTCTGTACATGTATATATGACAATGATCGATCACGCCTATCCATATGTCATATCGCTGGGCAATTTTGTCGTTGTAAAACACAAAGACGAAGTGAAAGTGCTGGACGAATTCGGCGAGCAATTGCCTTTGCCGTATCGAAAACCGGAACGAGTGGGCTTCCACAAGGGCGACCTTTTAGCTATAAAAGCGTTCGACCTGGCGTCGGACGGCAAATTCAAAGAATCTTTGAAAGCGATCGAAGAAGCCGTCAAAGAAGCGCCCAACAGTTACAGGGTGCACAACAATCGCGGCGTGCTTCTCACCATGATGAATCATCGCGGCGATGCGGAAAAAGAATACGCCGAAGCCATCCGCCTCAATCCAAGCTGTGCTGCCGCTTATACAAACAGGGCCTGGCTGGCCATATCGCTCAACAAACCAGATCTGGCGGTCGAGGCTGCCAATCAAGCTTTGAAATTCGAGCCGAATTTGAACTCGGCGCGCATGTGCATAATTAAAGCGAAGCTCGAAGAAGGTGATGGAGCCGAAGCAAAGGCCATGTTGGAAAAAACAGGCCTGGCGCGGAAAAACGATCCGGCATCATTGCGCTTGCAGGCGGAAACTTTAATCGCCAGCAAATCTTACAAAGATGCAATCACCGTTTTGAGAAAGCTGATCATGCTTGCACCCAACGATGCAAACGCAGTACTGCAGCTCGCCTACGTACTGGACATGACAGGCGATCTGGATGAGGCGATATTGCGCGCTCGCCAGGCGGTAGTTATGGTGCCGGAAAATCCGAGTGTGCGCGAGATATTGGGACGATATCTGGAAAAGAATCGCGACGATGCGGCAGCCGCTCTTCAATACGAAGCGGCAGTGGACTTGCTCAATTCCACCGCTGCGAAAGACCGCATGCAAAAGGCTATGGCAATCGAAGGACCGCTCTTGCGCTCAATCATGCGCATTAATGATTTCAAACGCGCCGAGCGCTGGTCATCGTATTTTGCAAAGCAATTTCCCACTTCCGCATCAGCGCACTACAACCGCGCCTGGCTGCTCTCCCAGGGTCCGGAGGATTATCATATAAAGGAAGCGCTCAGCGAATACGAAGCAGCCCTTAAATTAGATCCGAGCCTGAAGCAGACGCATTACAATCTGGCGCTGCTGTCTATTAAAACCGGCGACACCGGGCGCGCCGAGGCTGAGCTGAAGGCGTTCTTGGAACTGGCGCCGGATGATCCGGATCATGAGAATGCCAAGTCCATGCTCGCGAAATTGCAAGCCGGTCAAAAGGTCGATGAAAAACAATAGCGGCGCCATATCTGGCAGCCGTTCTGAAAATGCCTTATCTGCCTACATTCCATATGGATCAGGCAAGTCTTTGAATTGAACGATGTTCAAATTGCTTCTCAGCGCCTCTTCTTTTGCAGCCTCCGCTCCGGCCAGAAGGAAAGGCGGATCGAGAAAGTCGGTGGGCATTCCTGCGATTCCCATGGTCAATGCGATATCGCTGCCATTGGCTGTTTCCAGCGGATCTTTTTTGAAACTCTCCACAACGCGGGAGGCGAAGACGAAGGCACCTTGCGAGCCGGTGTTGGGCAAGAGTATTGCAAAATCATGATTTTCATAATGCGCGACAAGATCGAGCGGTCGCTTGATCAGATTCAACCGTTTTCCAAATGCATTGACATTCTCGGCGTTGAGCGGCTCTCTGACTGTCACCGAGCCCTGCCTTACGGTTTTCATCTCGAAAATGATCACCGAAAGATCGCTCTCGGTTCGAAAACGCCGCAAGTATTCTTGCTCAAGGAAAAACAAGAATGCTTCGTAGGTATATAGCCCGGTAGAGCCACTGAGCATACTGTTTTTAATAGCTTCAACAGCCTCGGTATCGATGATTTTCGGCATCAAAGTGCGGCTGGCCATTTTCGGCTCGCACTTTTTAATCAGGTCGAGACGCAAAAGCTGCGCCACCAGCCCCGCCCACTTGCTGCGCGGAAGACCCAGGCTGCGGGCGGCTTCGGCAAGTGTGGTCGTAGCGTTGAACCGTTCGTATAGCTTTTTGAGCGAGGTCGTATCGATCTTGGAATTGCTCACCATCTCGTCGAATTGCTCTTTAGCCAGACTCGACTGTTTCTTGTCCAGGAGCGTATCGGCGTCGATACCGGCAGCGGCGAGATAATTCGCGCAGTCGATAATTTTCACGCCTTTGAGCATCAATGTGTCCAGCGCCTGGTCGACTGTCTTTTTGGGGGCCGCTTCTTTCGGCTGGAAATTAAAATGACCTTCCTTCCAGGTCAGGACTTCAAGAAGCGCCTCCTGCCCTTCTTCCTCTTCGGAATAGGCGTGCACAGGCGCTCCGTCCTCGAAATAGACGTGGGTGCGGCAGTGGGCGCTCTCGAAGGTGAGTTTGCCGGTCATGCGCGCCATCTGCATGGAAGGCAGCAAATTGGTGACCTGAACCAGGCTCAGGTCGCCGGAAAGTACCGCTTTCTTGGGCGTTTCGCCCTTTTCGCTCTTGGTAATCGGCAGATGATGCGAGCCGCTCGTCTGGCCATTGGTGTTGGTGGAATGTTTGGCAGTAGTTTCCTGCTCACGGGCGATGCCCTCGACCTGACTGCCGTCCGCCTTTCGGGGATGGCGCTCGTCCTCGGGAAGCGAAGTGGTGACCAGGTTGTAGACGAGCAGAGGGTCTTCGCTGACGTACATCCAGAGGATTTTGGCCGCCGACTCGTTGAACATATGCATGCGCCATTCCGGGTCGTCGCCCATATTATTGGTCTCGACGCTCAACGTATATTCGGAGCCGCTGGTCTGATCGGACCAGGCGATGACAATCTTGCTGCCGCGCTTCGCCAGGGATTGAGCCACTATTTTTTGCAAGTCGCTCAGAAGCGGGCGACTATCCAGTCGCTGTATGGTCGGACCCTTGCTGGTTGGCTTTTGCATAGACGGACGGCTTCCCAACGGCTACCTGATAGCCGAATTTACTTTTTCAATGTTCCACACCAAACAGAAGATAAGAACATATCTTCAAGAAACTAGTTCTTTTCTATATGTTCCCAGCGGCCGGAAGGTCTAGCGACATATAATCAGCGGTGTTGTCATGGGATCGCCGGCATATATCTAAGATTGCCGATAGTAGTCTGCGAGGATCACCGGTGGTGGCATCAAAGCAGAAGTTTGTGAGGCCAAAAATGGTGACAATTCGACTGAAAAACCGCTAAAATACGGCTGAAAATCACGTCGCACATGTCCGATCGATCACCTCGATCACGAAAAATCTTGACACCAGATGCAGTGTATAGTCTAATTCGGCTGAAAGAAGCGTTTCAAAATGGCGTTAGTGGGGGACTCTTTTGAGAATCAAGGAAATCGAACTTGACAACTTCAAGTCGTTCGGTAAGGTAACTCGAGTTCCGCTGCTAGACGGGTTCACGACCATCTCCGGTCCTAACGGTTCCGGCAAGTCGAACATCATCGACAGCCTACTATTTGCCCTAGGTCTTTCCTCCACTCGGACCATGCGAGCGGAAAGATTGCCGGATCTTTTGAATAATTTGTCCGGCAAAAACGAAGCGAAAGTCACTGTTCGCTTCACCGACGATAAGGAAAAGGAGATAGAAGTATCTCGCCGTATCCGCGTAAAAGATAACGGTTATACCAGCACATATATGCTGAACGGGCGCAATGCCACGCTTACCGAGATTCACGACGAGCTGACTAAATACAACGTTAGTCCAACCGGATATAACGTCATTATGCAGGGCGACGTCACCGGCATCGTGACGATGAGCGCATCGGAACGCCGCAAAATCATCGACGAATTGGCCGGAGTGGCCGAATTCGACCGCCGCATCGACCAGGCTAAAAGTGAGCTGGCAGCGGTTTCCGAGAAGATCGATCACCAGCGGATTGTATTGGCTGAAATTGCAGTGCGTTTGGAACAACTGAGATCCGACAGAGACCACGCGCTCAAATATTTGGACTTAAAAACTCAGAAAGAGACTCTCGAGAAAGACCTCGTCTTCGTCCGGCATTCCGAGACCGAAGCGAAAATGGAGTCCGAACGCAAAGAGCTTGAAAAACTCGATTTAAAAGAAGCCGAGCTGGCAGCAAAACTGGAAGAGGCGGAAATCAACCTCGTCAAATTGCGCGCCGAACTCGGACAGCTCGAGCAGGAAATCCGCGAAAAAGGCGGCAACGAGCAGCTTCTCCTCAGGCAAGAACTGGAAAACCAGAGAGGGGAATTGACCCGTGAAGAAAACAAAGCGAGCAATCTGGCCGGCGTCATCGGTGAAAAAGCGAAACTGATCAAATCCATTCAGGCGCAGATCAAGACTATCGACAAACATCTGAACGATATCGTCAAGCAAAAGAAACAGCATGCTGAAGACCAGCAGGCCGTGCAGCTCGGCTTGATGGAAAAGCAGGGCGCCTACAGCGCGGTCATGGCTGAGATAGAAGTAATCCGTCAGGAGAAAGATTCTTCTTCTGAAAAGGTGGCGACTCTGCACACGGAATTGCAAGACCTCCGCGATGAGCGTCACAAGCTGGAAGTCCGCAAAACCGAATTGACCACCACCAAGTCGAATATCGAAAAAGAACTGGTCACTCTTCGCGACAAAGCAACCAATGCTATAGGAATGCTTTCCAATTCGAAGACCACGGTTGCTCAATTCGAGCGCAAATACCAGGATCATGAAGCCCTGGTCACCGGAGTCGACAGAACAATCCGCCAGCTCGAAGACGAATTGCAATCGACAAGAGAAGAAATCGAAGGCAAGCGTTCGGCTCTGGAGTCGATGCAAAAGCGCTTGATTGAGCTGGAAACGACCAAGGAAGTGGTCGGCGAAAGCGGATATGGACGCGCAGTCGAAGCGATACTCAATGCCAATATTCCCGGAGTGCACGGAACCATCGGACAGCTCGGCAATGTTTCCGAGGAATATACGACCGCTCTGGAAATCGCTATAGGACCGCGTCTTGGCCACGTAGTCGTGGACGACGATCAGATAGCCCAGGAATGCATCAACTATTTGAAGCAGCATCAGGCCGGTCGCGCCACGTTCGTTCCCCTTAACAAAATTCAAACTCAGCCACCCGGTCTTCTGCCCAACCGCCCGGGCGTTATCGACTTCGCATATAACCTGGTCGACTTCAATCCGCGTTTTGCCCGCGCCATGCAATATGCCTGCGGACAAACCATCGTTGTCGAAGACATGGAAGTCGGTCGCAAACTGATCAACCAGGCGCGTATGGTCACACTGTCAGGCGAACTGTTCGACAAGTCAGGCAGTATCTCAGGCGGCGTCGACAACAAAGCGAAGATGCACTTCTCTTCGCGTGGTGAAACCGACCTTGCCGTATTGAAGCAGACCACGAAAAATCTCAAAGACCAGATCAAGTGGGCTCAAGAGTCTCTCAAAGACACCGAAGCCGCACTCACGGACGAGCGCTCCAAGGCCAATACTTTGCGCGCCGAGCTTACTCAAAAACTCGTCGAAGTCGAAGCGAAGCGCAAAGCTCAGATCGATCTGGAAAACGATATCGAGGGCGTAAAGCCCAAACTGCGCGAGCATGGCGATGAAATCGACAAAATCGATTATGAGATGACCGGTCTGGATTCATCACTGAAGGATCTCGGCAAGAAGATCTCCAAGCTGGAAGAATCGCTCAACGAAGTGCGCGACACCGGCAAGAAAACCAGAATTGAAGAGCTGATTCACGAATCGGAAGAATTGCGTGAAGGGCTGGAAGCCGTCGAGAAAGAACTGAAAGAAATTCAGCGCCTGACAGATAAGCTCGAAACCGAAGAAAGGCTGGAGACCAATAATCGCCAGCAACTGGCTGTGCAACTGGAAGAAGCCAATAAAGAAATGGCTGACCTGGAAATTCAGAAGCCTCAATTCGAGCAAGTGATCAATACTTTGCGCGCGTCTATCAAAGAGAAAGAACAGCAAATCGAAGTTCTCTCCGAAGAATTGGAAGGACTGCGTACCGCTAAAGACGGAATTCACGAAAAGCTCACCGGGCTGGAAGTGGATCGCACAAGAATCGATCAAGAACAGATTCACGTCGCCGAGCAACGCAAAGAACGCAAGCTTGCTTACTTTGATCTTAAGAATGCGCTCACTCTACTGAAGGCTGAGATAGAACGCGTGCTTGCAGAAAACCCCGGCTACGAGCCGCCTAACCAGGGCACGGTCGACCAGCTCAAGCATCAAGTTGAAAGACTCGAAAAACGCATGCGCGCGCTCGAGCCGGTCAACATGAAAGCGCTGGACGATTACAACGCGACAGATATTCGCAAGAAAGAACTGGACGATCATCTCAACGTGCTTACCACGGAGCACGACGAGATCTTGCAGCGCATCGCCGGTTATGACGAGCTGAAGAAGCGAACTTTCATGGAAGCTTTCGATGCCATTAATTTGAACTTCCAGAGTATCTTTGCAGAACTCTCCCACGGCTCCGGCCGGCTTGAATTGGAGAATCCGGACGATCCTTTCAGCGGCGGCTTGATTATTCGCGCTCAGCCAAGAGAGAAGAAGATGCAACGCATCGAGGCTCTCTCAGGTGGAGAAAAATCGCTGACGGCGCTCTCCTTCGTGTTTGCATTCCAGAGATACGCACCGGCTCCTTTCTACGCATTCGACGAAGTCGACATGATGCTGGACGGCTCCAATGCCGAGCGCCTCGCCCGCATGGTCAAGGCACAATCGAAAGTTGCGCAATTCGTCGTCGTCAGCTTGAGACGTCCGATGATCGAAAATTCCGATCATGCTATCGGGGTGTCGCTGCGCGCCGATGGTTTCTCCAGAACAGTGGGCATCAAAGAAATTCACATTCCGGATGAAGAGCAGCACGCAGCCGCTGCCAGCGCTTGAGGTCGCCCATGCAAGCTCCTGACCACACAACCGCGAATCCCAGTCCGGCAGCGACACTTGCTCCGGCAGCGGAAGCGCAAGTGGACGGTATCGAAATCTTGATCAAGCTCGCCGAGTCCGGCGACATCGATCCGAAAAACATCGACATTATCGATGTAACCGACAAATTCCTGAAAGCAATTGCAGCCGCCCCCAAGGAAAATTTGCGTCAGAGCGGCAGAATTATTTTCCACGCTTCCGTTCTGCTCAGAATGAAAGCCGAGGCGCTCCTGGCTGCTGCGTCCGCCGAGCTTGATGTTGGCGGCGACGATTTCATCGATTTCGATGAAACAATGCTGGCGATGGACACCGATATGCCCAGGCAGATCACTTTAAAAGATCTGGAGAAGGCGCTGGTTCGTCGTACAAACAACAAACAAAACCGCCAGCGTAAAGTTACACTCCAACAACTTATCGACGCCCTGAAAGATGCCGAAAAGCTCGAGAAAGAGCGCCTGGAGAAAAGACCGCGTCAGCGCATCCAGACCGATGGATACATCGACGTAAGAGATGTGGATGACATACTCGAACTGGCTCACGATGAAGATATAGAAGTCACCATTGCGCGTGTCGATCAGCTATTGGAAGAGTCGATCAAGATTGGAGACACGCTCTCCCTGCTGAAGTTGATCAGAATGCTCGGACCGAAAAGCGACTGGGTCGATGCATTTTTGGCGATCCTATTTTTGTCGAATGCCGGTAAAATAGTACTTGAACAAGAAGAATTCTATGGACCAGTTCAAATAGTCCGCGCTGAACCGCCAGCGGAAGGACAGGCGTTTAAAGTAACTGCTTATTGACAGTTCATGCCGGTTTCAATAACCTAGAATCCCGGCTTCCACTTCCGACGGATAACGTGATTAACAGTGAGTCTAAAAGCAAAAATTGAATCAGTTCTATTTTTGACCGAAAAACCGGTCAGAGCTCAAGCCATTGCACGTATCGTCAATGAAGATGTGCAATTGGTTCGTCAGGCTATTCTGGAGCTTATCCGCGACTACGAAAACCGCGATGGCGCTCTGGAAATTGCGGACGACGATGGATATATAATCCAGGTCAAAGATCAATATTCATCGATTATCGACGAATTTCTGCCGATGGAGCTGCCTGTTGCTTTGCTGCGGACTCTCTCGGCAATTGCAATCAAACAACCGGTCGCTCAAGCCGAGATCATCAAGATAAGAGGAGCGGGCGCTTACGATCATATTAAGGAATTGCTGGCTCGCGAGCTTATTAATAAGAAGGAAGACGGTCGCTCTCCCTTGCTTACGACCACCAAGCAGTTCCAGGACTATTTCCGCCTTACGCAAGATGCCAAGTCCTTGCGCACCGAATTGCGCAAGACCGACAAGAAGAAGTCTCAAGAGGAAGAGGGCACTACATTCGATGCCACTCCTGCCGAGGACGGCGAATCGGACAGACTGGTCATTCAGTTGAAGCTGGAAGACGAAGCCACCGACGGCATTGTGGCAGATGGCGCAGCAGCAGCCGCAGACAGCGATTTTGAAAGCTCAGAGTCTTCTGCGGATGAAAGTTCCGCCGACGAAACTTCTGTTGATGACACTCCCGCGGTAACCATTGTGCCGGCTGCAGTAGAAGCTGCATTAGAAAGAATGTCGGACGGCTCCGGTGACATCGGTTAATACAGTCGCGGCGATTCTCGTTTCGGCCGGCAGCGGAAAACGCTTTGGGGATGACTCTTCATCAGCCAAGCAATATCAGCTCCTTAACGGCAGTCCCGTATACACCTGGGGGCTGAGATGCCTGCTGTCTCATCCGCGCATCGAAAAGGTCATCTGCCTGGTGGCGGAAGGTCTGGAAGAGGAAGTGCGCGCGGACGCAAGCAAATGGATCTCTGAGGGACTCCATAAATTATCGGTCACCACCGGAGGTGCAACCAGGCAGGGTTCTGTTTTTAACGGTCTCAAATGGCTGGCCGCGCAAGGCTCTGCGCCGGATGCCGTGCTCGTGCATGACTCTGCAAGGCCGTTTATCACTGCCACCATACTTGATGACGTCATCAAGTGCATCGAAAAAAATGATGCATGCACCGTCGGTACACCAGTATCAGATACGGTGAAAGAAACCGACGGAACTGTCATAAAGAAAACAGTTGACAGGACCAATTTGCATATTGTGCAAACACCGCAGGCAGCACGTTTTACCGAGTTGCTTAAAGCTCATGAGCGCGCCGAGGCTGAAGGGTGGGTCACCACGGATGATGCCCAAATAATGGAAATGGCCGGATATAAAGTGAATGTGGTCTTGAGTACACGATGGAATATCAAGATCACCACGAAAGAAGACTTACGCATATGTGAGGCACTTGCACTCGCAATTAATCGTTGATGAAAAGCCTGAGTCCATGAGCTTTTCCGACGTGACGCCATAGATGATGGCAGCTTTTTTCACTTGCTAAAAACCACGAATGAACTAGAATTATGGACATGATAAGACACCATCTCAGGTGGCATATACACTGGATGCGTCACCCTGTGCGATAGTAAGTCGGTCTCTTATCAACACAATATACCTACAACGATAAGAATCGAAGAAGGACTACTATGGCTGACGACACCCAAGATACGATGAATGAAATCCCGCTGCCTACACACAGCGGACGTGGTGCCAGAAAGGAAGTCGATCTGTTTCCGGCGATTGCCGAAAAGCGACTCGTGCCTATGACCTCAATGCGCTCAACTGCACCTGAGCGGATCGGTACTCAAATTTCAATGTTCGAACCTGTTTCATTCGATGAAGCAGTAGAGATTGTTGAATGCTTGCGTTCACGCGCAGCGACAACAATTTCGCTCGGCAACATGAAGAAGATTGATGCCAACAGGCTGGTTGATTTCGTTGCCGGCGCCTCCGCCGCACTCGACGGTGATTTTCATAAGTTGAGCGAGCAGGTGTACATCTTCTGCCCGAGCAATATCAAAATCACGGTACCTGGAAAAGCAGCAGCATCGGCGGCAGCGGTTCCTGGTTTCGATACCGGAGCGGCGCTTGACTTTCTCTATTCACCATCAAGCTCAAATCCGTTTTCGACATCGAGCTCACCCTGGCCCAACGCATAGAGCCGGGACGCAAGATTCATTCGAACACCTTCTTTCAGAGTCGACTTTCGGGTCGGCTCTGTTTGTTTGACCATTTCTTCGAACGCCCCCTGCTTGGCAGCCTCGCTGTCTATCAATAGTTAATGAATTTTCATCAAACGCTTGCTGGGAGTTTGATTCGCAGCTCTTCAAGTTTTTTAACAGCCGCCTCCGGGTGCCGCTGCTATCATTGATGGACAATGCATTTGATGGAAACCCCATCAGGTGCAGTGTTTCCTCCTTACCTAATCCACCACAAACAAGTTCTTCCCTCCCAGATTTCCTCGGGGAGGGAAGTCTTCTTTGTATGCGCCCGCTATATGTCGAACATCCGTCCGATATCCGACGAAACCCGCATTGGCGCGCAATTTATAAGACGGAATAGAATGAATTTCAGTGATTTTCAGTGAATTTCAGTGATTTTCGGCGCGGGCACGAGCGACAAGCGCCCCGAAAGTCATTTTTGCCCCTGAAAACCTCGATTTTGCGAGTTTAGGCGGCGCGGGTGGTATATCCCCAATGTATAGAGAATATTCAGGCCTTTAGAAGTAGATCTATGACACTCACTCCAACTACTAATGATCCGCTGATCGGCAAGATTCTTGCTGAGCGCTACCGCATTACAGAGCTTGTCGGATCGGGCAGATTCAGTATCGTCTATAAAGGTCAGCATCTTTTCATGGACCGCTCCGTCGCCATGAAGACGCTTCAAGCCAACCTGGCTGAAGACCAGACCATTATTAAGCGCTTTGAAAAGGAAGCCGTTGCGCTCAGCAAGCTCAGGCATCCGAACATCGTGTCCGTGTATGACTGCTTTGTGCACACCAACGGGCAGCCGTTCCTCGTAATGGACTTCCTCGATGGTCATACTTTGGAAGAGCTTTTAACCGATCGCGGCGCGATTCCACCAAAGCTCATGCGCGCCATTGTTTTCCAGGCGTCCGCCGGTCTTGCGCATGCGCATGGCAGCGGCGTTTTGCACCGGGATATCAAACCGGACAATATCATTCTTTTGCCGCGCGAAAAAACGGATGAGCGCGTGCGTTTGCTCGACTTTGGTTTTGCCCTGCTTCAGGGCGATATGGAAAGGCTTACTCTGTCAGGAACGCTTTGCGGAAGTCCTGCGTACATCAGCCCGGAGCGATGGAAGGGCAAAGAGCTGGATGCGCGCTCGGACATCTATTCTCTTGCTGTCGTGATGTATCAGGGATTGACCGGTCAACTGCCGTTTAAAGCGGCGTCCCTGGAAGAATTGCGCAACATGCACGTTGGGCAAGAACCGCCTCAATTGGGCGACATTGTACCGGCGCTGAAAGAAGACACGGTTGCTCAAAGTATTTTGCTCAAAGCGATGGCGAAAGATCCTGATGAGCGATATCAAACAATGAAAGAGTTTCACAATGCGGTTAAACTCTGGTCCCCCAACAGTGATGATGCAGAGATTGCGCAGTGGGCTAAGAATGTCATGCCGAAGCCTGCACCACAGGCAGTGCCAAACGCTGTTATGGCTCAGCCTCTTTCCTTGCAACCGCCGCCCGGACACGCACCGGCAACACCAGCTCAAGCTGCGCCGCCGGCTAATCAAGCGACGTCTAAATTCGATGATGTTTCGACCCTTCAGGACAAGTCACTGGGACCGACCTTTGATGAGATCGAAACTCTTCAATCTGCCAGAGCCGGACAAGAAAGCGGCGAGCAAAGCTTTGTCGAGATGCCCGATCCACCGGGAGCGGCGCCGGTTCAG
>JADYYD010000018.1 GCA_020853845.1 Candidatus Melainabacteria bacterium | reverse complement strand
GGTATCACGGCCGGTGCCTGTGCCCCAGATGCGGGTGCGTTCCACGCGAGCAGTTTCAGGATCGGGTTTGGGCTCTCTAAGTCCGCGCCCCGGAGTTTCTTCCGTAACCGTCTGCGTATTGCCTTCTCCCGGTCTGGCTCCGGAGCGGCGCGGCGCAGACATTTGATGAATATCACCGGTATTCGCGCGCAGCATGAAGCTGCCGAACACCTCCGGCATCGCTGCTGCGAGAGCCGCTCGTGTTCTTTCGCGAACCTCAGCCAAAGTATCCTGGAGCGAGCCGGAAAGCAATCCGATTCCGCGCTCGCTGCTCGAAGGTTTTGCTTCGGCAACTTCAGGTTTTTCTTCAACAGGATCTGGAACTGCCCGACGTGGAGTCGCCTCCACTCTGGGTTGAGCTTCGGTCGTCATCTTGGGTTGCCTTGAAAAATCTGCGACGAAAGAGTTGCAGTCCTTCGGTCAGAGAGAATGGGGAAGAAGAGGGTCGTATTTATGGTAAGGCTAGTACACGTTATATGCAGGGGCGTGAAGAGATCGTGAAAAGGTCATTTTAAGTAGCGCCGAAAGGGCGAGGCCTGAGCAACGCCTCCTTTCCTGCATGCTTGTGAAACCTTATATATGGATTGCCCTGGTAGAAAATTGCCCTCAGGCTGCGCTGGAAGTCTTGACGAAGGATAAATTTAGAGTTAGTCTAAAGCAGTCTGTCCAGAAGGAAACAAATTGTGCTTATTGCAGCAGACGAAATGCTGATTTCGCGCGGTGTGAGACTGACGCCTCAACGTCTGGTGATTGCCGAATATCTCTTGAATACGGATTGTCACCCGACCGCGGAGCAAGTGTTTGACGCTGTGGCAAATGCGCTGCCGGTTCAATTGTCCAAAGCTACTGTTTACAACACGCTGAATATGCTGGTTGAAGCCGGCGTCATTCAGGAGGTGTACACGGAGCCGGGCGGTTGTGCTCGCTATGACGCAAATACCATGCGGCATCATCATTTCGTCGATACCAGCACTGGGCGCATTTACGATATTCCTTTTGAACAAGTGCCAACGCTGGAAAAAAGCTTGGATGGGAAGTACAAGGTCAAAAACTACACGGTCACCTTTTATGGAGATCGTGCCGAAGACTCTTGAGCCCGCATCGAAATTTAGCGCTAGTGTATCCGTCGGTGCCGGATGCTTTGCCGCCGCTATGTGTGGCGCATCAGAATAGGTGATTTGAAAATTGTTCGAGAAGCTCCAAAGCGAGCAAAAAGGCAACTAAAGAGGATTTGCCCCCGATGAAAAAACGAATAAGAAATGCAGTGTTTATTCAGGCAGCTCTAGTGTCGATGTTGGCACAGAGTCTGCCTGTATGGGCAGACGGCGCGCCGCATACACCTCAATTCTGGTGGCCCGAGCAGCTTGATTTGACGCCACTGCGTCAAGGCGCTGTCGAGTCGAATCCTTTGGGAAAGGATTTCGATTATGCAAAAGAATTTCAAACTTTGGATCTCAATGCGGTCAAAAAAGATATTGCGACCACGTTGAAAACTTCGCAAGAATGGTGGCCCGCTGACTTCGGAAATTATGGACCGTTCATGATCCGTATGTCGTGGCACGGCGCGGGAACATACAGAATCTACGATGGACGTGGTGGCGCCGGCGGTGCACAACAGCGCTTCGAGCCGCTCAATAGCTGGCCTGATAATGCCAACCTCGACAAGGCGCGCAGATTGTTGTGGCCTGTTAAAAAGAAATATGGAAAGAAACTTTCCTGGGGCGATCTCATGGTTTTGACAGGCAACGTTTCGCTGGAAACCATGGGCTTCAAAACATTCGGATTTGCCGGCGGGCGCAGCGATGATTGGGAGCCGGATCTGGTTTATTGGGGCAATTCCAAATTCATGGCCGACAACCGCAGCAAAGACGGCAAGCTCGAGAAACCGCTGGCAGCATTGCAAATGGGTCTAATTTATGTGAATCCGGAAGGTCCCAACGGCAATCCTGATCCGCTGGCTGCCGCGAAAGATATTAAAGAAGCATTTGGTCGCATGGCTATGAACGACGAAGAAACCGTCGCTCTCATTGCCGGCGGTCACACCTTTGGAAAAGCACACGGCGCTGCGGCCGCTTCCAACTGCGGACCGGCGCCGGCCGGCGGCACCATCGAGCAGCAGGGCTTCGGCTGGGCAAACAAATTCGGTACCGGGCATGGTGCCGATACGATCACCAGCGGTTTGGAAGGTGCATGGTCTTCGAACCCCGTTGCTTTCACGATGCAATTTCTGGACAACTTGCTTTTAAATGACTGGGTGCAAACTAAGAGTCCCGCCGGAGCTACTCAGTGGATTCCGAAGGACACCGAGAAGTCAGGTCTGGTGCCGGATGCGCATGATCGTTCGAAGAAACATCCGCCGATTATGCTGACGACCGACCTTGCTCTTAAAATGGACCCCACCTACGGCGAAATCTGCAAGCGCTTCCACAAAAATCCGGAGGAGTTCAAGCTCGCTTTTGCAAAAGCCTGGTTCAAGCTGACTCACAGAGATATGGGACCCAAGTCTCGTTACCTGGGCGCTGAGGTTCCGAGTGAAGCGTTGATCTGGCAAGATCCCGTTCCGGCAGTCGACTACAAATTGATTGACGAATCAGATATTGCAAAACTGAAAGCAAAGATTCTGGCATCAGGTGCCAGCGGACAGGATCTTATCAAAGCCGCCTGGGCATCTGCCGCCTCCTTCCGCGCTACCGATAAGCGTGGTGGCGCCAATGGTGCTCGGGTTCGTTTGGAACCTGCAAAAGGCTGGGCGGTGAACGATCCTGATCAACTGGCGAAGACTTTGAAAACCCTGGAAACTGTTCAAAAAGAATTCAACGGACAACTTACAGGTGGAAAGAAAGTTTCGCTAGCCGATGTCATCGTGCTCGGTGGCACCGCTGCTGTTGAGGAAGCGGCACGCAAGGGCGGTTGCGATATCAAAGTTGCATTCGCTCCCGGGCGCAGCGACGCCTCGCAAGCGCAGACAGATGTTGAGTCCTATGAATTGCTTGAGCCTACTGCCGACGGGTTTAGAAATTACTTCGGCAAAGGCAACGAGAGAACTCCAACAGAAATGCTGGTTCAACGCGCCGCCATGCTCAAACTGACAGTGCCGGAAATGACGGTTCTCGTCGGCGGCATGCGCGCGCTCGATGCCAATCAAGGCAATTCCAAGTTGGGCGTTTTTACTGACCGGCCCGGAACATTGAGCAACGACTTCTTTGTCAACCTGCTCGATATGTCCACCAAGTGGTCTAAGTCTTCAATCGAAGGCATATACGACGGATTGGATCGCAAGACCAACAAGGCCAAATGGACTGCAACTCCTGTTGACCTTATCTTCGGCTCGAATTCGGAATTGCGCGCAGTTGCGGAAGTCTACGCATCGGATGATGCGAAAGACAAATTCGCAAAAGACTTCGCTCTTGCCTGGACGAAGGTTATGAACAATGACCGCTACGATCTCAAGTAAGGCGATTGGTTAAAAAGCAGTTGAAAGAGTCCAGGCTAATCTCCTGGGCTCTTTTTATGCGCCAGCGTGGCATAATCTTCGAGATGGACAATACGCAACCAGAAAATTGTCAAAAGTGTTTTCGGCCTCCGGCTGACCCGGCTGTTCCGCCCAAAACACAATGGGTTTCGGTTTGCAGATGCGATCGCCCGTATTCTCCAAAAGCGCAATTCTCGATTGATGTTTGCGGCAACTGCCGCAGGCGTATTCCACCGACAATAGAAGGACAGGTCGAGCGCATTGACCTGTGCACATGCCCTCAGCCGAATGCACAAAAGGTGCAGACGCATATCAAGCCGAACGAGCAAGATGCCGTTGCTCTCGACCCGGTTTCTCTGGGGATTTCACAGGGTAGTTTTCCAATTGAAAGATACGCGCCTATTGCCCTTCTCGGGCAAAGCTCCCGGGCTAGCGTAATCCTTGCTCGGGACAAACAGCGTGGAACTAAAGTGGCGGTCAAGTGTTTTAAAAAGGTAGATCC
>JADYYD010000017.1 GCA_020853845.1 Candidatus Melainabacteria bacterium | reverse complement strand
GCATATGGCTCCGGTCGAGGCTTCAGAGCGACAGCCAAAGAAATGCTCACCAACGTGACCGTCGATCAAAGTCCTCTTGCCGCCTTGCTGCCCGATCCGCCTGTAGACAAGGTTTGCTCGGCGGCTGAAGAAGGCGACATCATCGCTCGCAGAATAGTTCAAACCTGGCATGAGCATGTTTGCGCGGGTATCGTCACTCTTGCTCATACACTCGATCCCGATTGCTTTATCGTCTCGGGCGGCATGGCAAAATTTGTCAATTACGAGCTCTTGAAAGAACTGGTAATTGATAAATGCATGCCCAGAGTCGGCGAGCGCCTGGACATCCACCGCTCTTCTCTAGGCGATGTGGCAGGCATTATCGGCGCAGCGGAAATCGCGCTCGATCATCTCGTAATCGGCTGCTGATTCTAGTACTTCATCTCAATTTCGTAGGTGACTTTGGTTTCACTGTCAGGCGCCACTTTGACGTCGAACTCGAAAGTAGTTGAATCTTTCTTTCTGTAATCCTGCGATGAATTGATGATCTTCCACTGTCCGTAGGCATGCTCTACAGCCGTGACAGTTACGGGTTCTTTCTTATGATTGCGCAGGCTCAGTTCCATCTGCACGCGTGTAACGCGGTCAGAGACACGCTGCACATTCATCTGTTTGCGCTCACCGACGACATCGAAAGCATCCCCAATGTAGAGGCGAATTTTCTCATCGCGCGGAGTGTGATCGATTTGATCTTCTCCAATAAATTGCAACGCACCATCTTTGTCTTTTTTATAGACGCGCACTTTTCCTTTGGGCATGGGCATTCCGAGATTGTTCTTCTCGCTATTTTCCATCTCCAATTTGACATTGATTTTCTTGTTTGCTCCATACGGTGTCCAACCACCCGCATAAAACTGCCCTGTAGAATCAAATACAAATTGCTTTTTAGTGGGAATTTGAGCCGCGTTAAAAAGACTCAGTTGCTTGGTTTCACGGTCTTTCACATCAGTCTTGCCGGCCAGAGTGTAGAGGTGATATTCGGCAAACGACTGCTCGGTGAATTGCTGCTCAGCGGCTGCGGCACGTCCCATCAGCATGCCTTTGGCATGATATGTCTGAGGCTGCGTGACACGATGCACGTCGCCGGCAAGCAGCTTCAGCGCTGCATCTCGATAACTTGCGCCGGACTGATTGTCGAGCGTCACCCAACTGGTCAAATCTGTCTTGGTGTCATCGCTGTTGACGACAGCGACATAATCACACTTCCAATTCAAACCGGCCGTTTGATAGGCGATTTCTGTTTTGTGCATGCCGGCTTTGTCCGTCTCCAACTTCCAGAGAAGCGAAGGTTTCGGAACCAGACCGGCCGGCAACTCGGAAAGCTCGACCTGTCCTTGCGGGTTCAAGATTACGCCGTTGCCTGTTTTCACAACCAGACCGGAATATGTGGAAGAAACGCGACCTTCCGCGTCGGACACATATGTGCGCGGCGAGTTTATCAATGTGCCGGAGATGTCGGAAACACCGCCGCCGGCAAGGTAATTCTTGATGCGTACATCTTTGCCCACGGATTTGGAAAGAATGGTGGTGGGCTCAATCAGGTCGTATTGATAGTTTTGTTCTCGCACAACCACCTGATTGGGCGCGGTCAAGGATGTGAAACTCACCGAGGTCGGGTCGATTTTTGCGGCAACATCTTCAAAACGAACATGATTGATGCCACTGCCCAGTTCGACTGAGCGCGTGTCTCGAACCAAACCGAAATTCTGGTTGTAAACAGTAAGACTGACACCCGACGACTCGGAAATCTTCTTTTCATCTAAGGCAAGAACCGGCAGGCTCACCTGGCAAAATGCCAAAAGCGCGGTCAGCGACGCAGCTCGCCTGACGCCTGTTTTTTTGTTCGCAAAACTGATCACGCACTTCCCTCCCTGGAAATACCCGAGGCTCATCCTACTGGAAACCAGTGTGCCATCGCTCGACACTCAGATCATACCGTTGTCTGCAAAAGGCCTTATTAACCCACCACTGAGGGGGCTTTCTCAAACAGCCGCATCAAGCGTTAACAAGCGGTTCCAGCTTTCGAGCCAGTTGAACGTCCATTTCATGCCCACCTTTGATGCTGATGAACTTGGCTTTCACACGCATCGGATTGACTCCAATCAGTGCAAGGTCGCCCAACAAATCAAGAAGTTTATGACGTACTGGTTCATCATCAAAATGCAGCGGCTTGGTAAATCCGTCTTCGGTGATGCTCACACTGTCTTCGGCAAGACCGAGCATTTGGTGCTCTTTCAGTGATGCAAATGTGCGAGCGCTGGCGATTTCTTCAACTGCTTTCGAGGCATCGAAAGTTTGCCAGCGTTTGCCGATTTTCGGATGATCCCAGTCCATCAAATAGGTAAGGGAAAATTTCGAGTCGGGCACAGCCAGAATTGTGCGATCGCCACTGCCGACCGTGACAGTTTCTTTCAATTCGATATCGGAGACCGGCACCCGGCGCTCAACACCTGCGGACTTGAGCAATTCGATAAAAAAAGCTGCACTGCCGTCGCCTAACGGAAGCTCCGGTCCATCGACAGTGATAAGCACATCTTCCAGTCCCCAGATGGCAACAGCGCAAAGCACATGCTCAACAATGCAAAGGCGCACCGAATCTTTGCCAAGGACTACATTGCGCAGCGTGTTGACGACGCTGCCGGCTCTTGCAGGTATGGTCACGAAAGCGCCATTGGCTTCCGGGCGAGCATCGAGCACTGAAAAATTGATGCCGCTGCCGGGGACACCATTCTCAATAACTACGGTAATCTCCTTTTTCGAAGTAGCGCCGCGTCCTTTGTATTCAACGCGAAATTTATCAGTGGCGCTCAGAGAAGGGGATTTCATAACCTCTTAGACCTTTGTTCTTTATTTTTTGACGAGAGCGGTTTCAGCCACAAGTGCTTCCAGCTTCGCAAGACGCTCTTTCATCTCTTTGATGTCTGCAAGAGTATTCTTCAGTTTTTTGACGCGAAT
Organism: Candidatus Melainabacteria bacterium; assembly: GCA_020853845.1. Taxonomy (GTDB): domain Bacteria; phylum Cyanobacteriota; class Vampirovibrionia; order Obscuribacterales; family Obscuribacteraceae; genus QKMZ01. The sequence goes on along the minus strand of JADYYD010000017.1, from coordinate 18,793 downwards.
CAGTTGCTCGATTTGCTGGCGGCGTTCTGTTGCAGGTATGCCTGCATGAATCTCACCGGGCGGAACTTCGCCCATGACTCCGGACATTCCTTCGACAATAGAATCTTTTCCGATTTTGATGTGATCGGAAATGCAAGCGCTGCCGGAGATGACGGCTCGATCATCGATATTGCACGAACCGCCGATGGCAGTCGTTCCGATGATCAATACTTCTTTGCCGATGCGGCAGTTGTGAGCGATCATGACCAGGTTGTCTATTTTGGTGCCGGCCCCGATAGTGGTAGCTCCCATGGTGCTGCGATCGATAGTCGTGCAAGAGCCGATCTCGACATCGTCCTCGATAATCACGGTTCCGATATGAGGAATCTTGAGATGCGGATTGGACTCGTCTTTGAGTTCACGATTGCCTCTCAGGCGCCGCTCCAAGTTCGATTCACGTTCGGTCGCGTAACCGAACCCGTCCGAACCTAAAACAGCACCTTGCTGAAGAATGACGCGATTGCCGATTTTTATGACATCGGCGATCAGGCATCCGGCACCGATATGACAATTTTCGCCGATTTCGACTTTGGCACCAATTACGGTGCCGGGTTGAATAACTGTTTTCGCGCCGATTTTGCAACCGGGACCGATAACGACAAGCGGTCCGATTGCCACGCCTTCACCCAACTCCGCAGTCGGATCGACTACGGCTGAAGGATGAACACCGACAGGGGGAGCATGACGCTTGGGAGCGACCGCGGAGAGCATCTTCTGCACTGCAGCCATCGGGCGCTCGACGACGATTCTCGGACGCTCTGTTACTGCTTTAGGCGTGACCACCAGAGCTTTTGCTTTGCAATCGGAGAGTTTGGCTATCAGCTTCTCATCGAAAACAAGCGCCAGGTCGTCTTCAGTTGCGTGCAATGGCGAAACCGCCACGGACGAGACCCTTATCGAATTCAGCAAATCCTGCGGACCTTCGACACGACCGCCAATCACATGGGCGATCTGGGCAAGCGTCATTTCGGCGGGCAGCTTCATCTATCGATCTCCGAGATTCTTCTCTCAACACGAGCCGGACATAAAAAAGGCTTGCCAAACAAGTTGGTGGGGCAGCTCGGCCGTCTTGCGACTGCGATGCGGAACCGCCCCTCTGTCAACTACTTGGTTGCAGGCTTGGCTGCAGCGGGTGAGGCAGCGGCAAGGCGCTTCATCACCGAGTCGGTCAAGTCGATACCGCCCATGAAGACAACCGGCTTGAGAAGAACGATGTCAAGCTTTCTTGCAGCCGCTTCAGCTTTGATGGCGTTCTGAACATCTGTTTCCAGTTGCGATTCCAGTGATTGAGCGCGACTTTGCACTTGTTTCACTTCTTTATCAATGGATTCTTGCAGTCTTCTCTGCAGTCCTTCCAATTCAGCCGGCGGCTTGTGATCGGTCTTCGCTTTCTCGAGTTGGCGGTTGCCGTCTTCGATCATCTTGTGGACGCGATCTTCTTCACTTTTGAGATCCTTAGCCAATTGCTCTGCTTTCGGATATGCCTTAACTACTTTATCCGGATCGACAACGCCGATACCGCCGCCGCCGCTTTTGACGGCAGGTGCTGCCGGTGCGTCTGCTGCGAACGCCGGGAACGTCGATAACGTAAGCGATAGCGCGCTAGTAACCAGAACGAGGCTCTTTTGCAAGGTGTGCATGCTCTTCTCCAAAACTTTCAAATAAGACAAAACGCTGTCAAACGGCTCAGTTTACACCATTAGCAGTTGCCAAAGGCGGCTTGCTGACGGCAAGTAATTAAAACATTGGTTATTAAAAGCGATCGCCGAAGCCGACCGTAACGCGCGGCGTGAAATCGCCCAGAATGCTGGAAACCAGCGGCAGACCGTAATCGATGCGGATTAGACCAAGCATCGGCACGTTCAAACGCACACCAAAACCGACCGATGCTCCCATGCTCGAGCGCGAGTATAGGTTATTTGTGAGCCCGTTGCCCATGACCTTTCCGACATCGGCGAAAGCAGTAATCTTGACGTGCTTGTCGACGACTTTCGCCACTTTGCTGTTGCGCGGCAAAGGCAGACGCGAACGCAGTTCCGCTGTAGCCATGAGCATTCCCGTGCCGGTGCCCAGGTCGGAGAACATTCGATATCCTCTTACACCATTCCATCCACCCAATCTATATTGAGCGAATTGCGGCATGCCTCCCAGCGCCGAGCCGGCCTGCACGTTGGTGGCCAGTGTTACGTCTTTGGTGACCGGTATATATTTGCTGGCGCTCACGCCCATCTTCATGAAGCTCGGTCCGCCCATACCAAGAGAAGGTCCGACCGAAGCCTTCGCGAACGTTCCTTTCGTGGGGTCGACACCATCCCTGGTGTCATAGGTCAAAGACGGATTGACGGTCATGAAAGTACCGCCCTTCAATTGCTGATCTCTGACTGATTGAGCCAGTGCCGCAGCGCCTGCCTGACTGGATGCCATGCCGGTCGCCAGAGCACGATTGGTCATCTGACTCAAAGCACCGTCGGCGCCGAACATATTGCTGTAATCGCGCAATGAAGTGTTTTCACCGATCAAGCCCAGGTTGAGAGCCATATTGTTGCGCAGCTTCTTGGTAAAAGTTGCCGAAGCTCCAAGTGTTCTTTGTGTGGATTGATCGACCATCATCGAGGAGAAGTTGCGTCCAAACCCGGACACTGCAAGCGATGTGCCCGTCTTCATGAAATTGGGCTCGATGAAGGTAGCCTCGACCTGATAATTGTTTTTGTTGACCATGTAGCCGTTGCCGGGATTGTTGATGGCGTTGACGCCCTGCCCGAACATACCGGTGCCCATCTGAGAATTGAAAGATACGATCTGACCGCGACCGCGGAAGTTGTTGTCGGAGAAGCTCAAGTTTCCGAACGGACCGGCGACCGAATCGACGCCGCCGCCCACTCCAACCGAGCCGGAGCGTTTTTCATCCACCTCGACCTTGAGTACATATTTATCGGGATTGGTCGGCGAAGGCTGCAAACTGCGGCGGATATCCTGGAAATAGCCATTGGCATAAAGCTTGCGCAAGTCGGCAGTCAACTGTTTCTCGTTGTAAGCCATGCCCGGCTTCAGCTTAAGTGCATTGCGGATGATGAAATCTTTGGTCTTGCGATTGCCGCCGATCTGAACCGAATCGATTTGACCTTCGTTCACTTTCAGTGAGATGTTGCCGTCCGGATCGTCTTTTACATCGACAACGCGAGCAAGCAAAAATCCTTTCTCGTGATACAGGTGTTCAACCTTATCTATCGACGACGAAAGATCGTTGAGGTTTTGCGGCTTGCCGAGCTGATTGGCAAATACATGCGACAGTTCTTCCGAACCAAGGGCCTGATTGCCTTCAAATGAGAATTGGGTGATCGGTGCGTTTTCCTGCACCCGAATTTTCAACAGCACGCCGCCGTTGCTCATCTCAGGCAAAGCCTGCAAGCTGCGATCGTCGAAATATCCCATGCCGTTGATCGCTTTGAGATCCTGCAAAAGCACATCACGGTCGAACTTATCACCGCGCTTCGTTTTAACGACGCCGAGAATGTCTTCCGTTGGCACAAGACGATTGCCTTCGATTTTTACATCATCAACAGTGAGGTTGCCGGCGGGCTTGGATTGTCCGGGATAGGTGAGTTTGCCTGTGAATTCGGAAGATGTGGAAGCATCGGACGGGGCGCCGGAAGCACTTGTCGAAGCCTCTTTCGGCGTCTCGCTCTTTAAATCGGACGCTTCGGCCGGCAAAACATCGCTGGCATCAGATGCCAGTGCCGGCGCCCAAATTCCAGTAAAGGATGTGGTGAAAACTCCGACGGCCAAAGTGGCCGAAACCAGGCGTTGTGAGACTCGGCTACCTGCAGAGCTTCTCTTTGAAACTGTTAAAAACATCTGTTTCTCGCTTCCCAGACGGCAATTTTAGCACGCGACACGGTCATGCCAAGCGCTCCAACTCATGACAACCCGGTTTGAATCGATAAAGAATCAGCAATCGGATCGTCATCTATCTCAAGAAGACGACTGACTGGCTGGATTGATCCCGAATAGAGATGAAAGGTGGTTAACCGAAACTGGTTTAACAAATCAACAAACTCGATGAAACCTATTGCTGCGGTGAGGCGCCGGTTGCTGCTGCTGCGCTCACGGCTCGCATTTCTGTTTTCGTGTCAGCACCAATACCGGTGGCAACCGATAAAGTCAATTCTACTTCAGTGCTTGAATCGATTTCCTTGTCAGCATGAGTTCTAAATGCAGTGTCAAGGGCAATATGCGCCGGCGATACTGTTTTCTCCACGGGTGGTGCCAATGATGAGAATTTGAAGTCGAGCACGTTTTCCGCGCCGGGGAGTTTGGCATTCTTGCCCTGCTTGTAAAGTTTCAGACCGGGGCTGTTTTTGATATGGGCGTTTTCTTTGTCCCAATTCTCAAGTTCCGCAATATTTTTCAGTTCTTCAACCGGCGATTCTATTTTGTCCAATCGGCCCAATCTCATTCTCACCAATTGCGGCTTGCCGACTTTCAGCCAGGGCAAGGACATGGGATAGGTGCCCTTCAATTGATTGAATTTCTTCTCCATGGCGACAATCGATTCGTAGAGGGCAACGTTTCTCAAATGCTTGCGCTGCTGCTCCAATTCGATTGCCATATCTTTGGAGTCATCCAGCAATTCCGATGCAATCGCCGCCAGGTGAGGATAATTATTTGTCGCTTCATCGAGTTGTTCTCTGGAATAGAAAACCATCTGGCGCGACCTGGCGATCATATTGTTCATCTGTCCGATGCGGTCGCAATCATTCAGTTTTCTGGCTCCGGCCAGAGCAATTTCATCGGCGGAAGTCTGCAGGCGATTGTGCGTGAACACAAGTCCACCATATGAATAACCAATCAAAAGCGCAAGACCGACAATTGCCATAACAACACTGCCAAGAATCAGCATGTTTCCGCGCTCGTTGCGTCCGTGCAAGACAGGCGCTGATGCTTTTACGACTTTTCTTCTGACTGCTCTTTTACTCATCTCTTTCACTTTTATGATTCACGATCCGTGAACACTACTCCTGTCGTTTCGTTGCGTGAGTTACTCGTTGACGTAAAATTCCTTGGTTTCCGGGTCGCGCCCAAGGTTTTCCCATTGAGCCTGACTGCTCATGTTGAAAGTAATCGGTTTGGTAAAACCGGGCAGACCGGCACCGCCGTTAAACAGCGGCGCGATATCGCATTTGGCACTGAGCTGAATGCTGTACATGAATGGTCCTTTGTCCCCATTGGGCAACAAGTCATTTGACAGCATATTATTGAGTTTGACGCTGGTCTTGTCGGCGCCGTCTTTGCCTACGATTATTATCGTCGCTTCAGGGCTTTTCACCGCCACACCGCATTTACCAAGAAAGGTAGTCCACCAGGTATTTGTTTGCAGTAACTTATAAGCGTCAGTGCGTTTTTCACAAACGGCCATCCTGTGAACCATTTCCGACATGGTGCCATGCGCGATCAGATACCGCACCGGCATGATGCCGATATTAATCAGCGGCAAGAACATGAATAGAATGAAGATAATCAGGGCGCCGCTAAACTCGGTCATTGAGCTTCCGGAGGTATTCCTTGCTTTTGTCTTGCCTTTCATATTTCCCGCTGTCCTGTAATTAAATGACTGCAGCCTCACATCGATAACAACGGGCGCCTGGCGCATTTTAGGAAGTCCGGTCAAACAATCATTTGATACCAGGGGCGATGCAAATACCAATGCGCCACTCCCGAAGAATCGGAAGTGGTCACATTAGCGCCGTTAAAATTGAAAATTATGGATTGGGAATTTTGGCAGGCATCACGTAAGTGATGGGCACCGAGTGCCTGCAAGTCAGGGTGACGCCGTTATGACCGACTATCGCTCCCGCCACGAAGGGAGGAAAAATATCAATTGTGGTTTTGACGGAAACCTCACCGTCTACCGCGCCGCCGGCATCGGTAGGCACATCTCGAATAGTTTCGAAGGCCTCGATGTTGTCCCGGACTTTCATCGGCAAATTGGTCATGTAGATTTTTTTCACCACGGCACTGGCGCGATCGTGGGGCGGTGTACCGGAACCCACCGCGCGAGCATCGCCAACGGTGAGCAGGCTGGGCGGCCCCGACGCTGCCGCTCGGGCGGCATCTCGGCAAGCCTGGTCGTTGAGTCCGGCGCCGATTGCAATCATGCCAAGGTCTATCACCAGAAGCACGGCCGGCACCAGGCAGATCATTACTCCCACGACTTCTACCAGCCCCTGACCGGCGATATTTCGATATTTGGCAGATTGACACCGGACCATCGAAAACTCTCCACTTTGCGAACAATTGGCATAACGAACAATCGGCAAAAGTTAGGACGATTGCCGGATTATTCATCGTTTATCTGATTAAGGTCTGCTTTTCGCCTTCCGGCACGGAAATCAGAGTGACCGTCATGTCAGACGTGTATTGAACCTGAGAATCGCCCGCCTTCTCCTCTGCGATATGAAAGCCGAATTCCTGAATTCTGTTCGAAATACCGCTAAAAGATTCTTTGGGCACTTTGACCGCGGCAACCGTGTTTTTGTTCAAATAGGCATCGAGAGTCAAGCGAATTATGGCGTTGGCAACAGCCTTCTTCTCGGCTTCGGTAGCATTGCTTTCTTTGTGTTTTACTTCAATCGCCACGCCTTCTCCCTTTTCTATATCCAGCTTGCGAACCTTCTCCATGCCGACCGCTTTGCCGTCATGAAACCACATCGACTCGTATTTCTTTACGTCGTCTTTTTTGTCCACTGGATGCCATGAAACTTCGAGTTTCTCTATAGGATTCAAAGTCGATCCGGAGTACTCGAACTGGCGCTTCAGTCTTATGGTATCGACTTGAATAACCCAGTCATACGGCAAAACCACCTGGTCGTCCGCGCTTGCCGGGTGCGGATTGAACGACAGGAACAGACATGCAATCGCAGGCACCGTAAGATATTTCAATAAATTGTCTGGCCCATTCATGCGACTTCTCTCCTTATCGTCTTGTTGCAGATGCACATCGATCTGATGCTGTGTCTACTGTTTTCATGCACGTTTTAGGAGAGCGTTGCCGATAAAATACCAGGCTCGACGAGCCTGGTATTTGTGCCTCTGGCAAAGAGTGAGAGGACTTTCTAGTGTCGCATTAGAGTGACTAGGGGGTCAGCTTGAGCGCTCTTTCTGCATCCGGCATTCCCCAGCCGTAGTAGGCGTTCCAACCAGGAGCAGAGTTGACGCAACTCTTTCTCAGAATTTGTTCGACTACGAAATTGGGCAGTGCTGGGTTCTTGCCGAGAATTAGCGCGGCAACACCGGCGACGATCGGACTGGAGAAAGAGGTTCCGTTTACTGTTGCATCGTTGCCGTCGATGCCCATGCAATGGATGCCTTTACCGGGAGCCGTGAAATCTACGATAGTTCCATAATTTGAGAAATTGGCCAAACCACCGGTCGAATCGATTGCCGAAACCATATTGAAATAAGGCTTGTTGGGGGTACCATCGAACACCGAATCATTGCCGGCCGAGAGGAAAAGAAGCCCCTGACGCACATAATAGAACTCGGAGAAAATCTTGTGCAGCGGCGCATGCAAGGCGGCGTTATGGAAACCTACATAGGGAGCGCCGTAGCTCAGGTTGACGATGCGTGCTCCCGAAGTAAACACTTTGAACATCGCGCAAGCAATCGAAAAGTCATCCGCCATTGCATCGTTGCCGGCGGCAGCATCAGCGATTCTGATTGGGTAGATGGTTGCCGAAGGAGCAATACCGACCGAGGTTACTTTATTCAAGTTGGCGGCGATACACGACGCTACCCAGGTTCCGTGACCGTGTCTATCGCTGCGAGCTCCTGACGAAGCTTCTGCAGCAGCAGCACCGGCCAAATCGGTGATGCCGGGAAGCGAGCCGCCGGCCATAAGTAGACCGCCCAAAATTTTTGCAGCGAAAGTATTGGCGTCAAAGCCTTTCTCTACCTTGCCGTTCAAATCAGCGATGTTTTGAGTGCCGGTATCAAGAACCGCAACTTTCACTCCGCCTTTGCCCTGATCCCAGGCTTTGGGGCAGTTCATCGCGGTCAAGTGCCAGGATTGTCCGAAGAATTCGTCATCCGGTGCAACGTTGGCGCGAAAGCGATAATTACGTCCGACGGCGGAAAAATGCTTATTATCCTTGGTCAGCTTTGCTTCTGTTTGAGCCAGTTTGCCCTTCTCTGTCTTAACGAGCATGAGTTGAAGATTGCCCGACTGGATCGTTTGCGAAACGGTGACGTGCAAATCATCCAGCGTCTCTTTGACCTCGTCCTTGTCGGCTTTGGGGTCGACCATAATCAGCAGGACATCGGGTTGAAAATCGGCGCGCGGTGCAATTTGACGCGTATAAGGTCTGTTAACCGGATTTCTCAGTTTCATCTCGGCGCTGAGTGCAGGCAATTGAGCTGCTGACGAGAAGCCGACTGCAAGCGTCATAGCTATCGCGAAAATCTTCTTTCTCTCTTTCGAGACCTTGTTTACCAATCCGGAAATCATTTATCGTACTCCTATATTGCTAATCGGGATGCCGTCTATGCCTTACTAAAGAGCTTTTGAGCGCTCATCGTGTGATCTGTCGAACTCATCACTTGCGCTCACATTGCACTCAACAGCAATCGAAAAGTAATTAGGCGGATACGAATTTAGAAAAAAAACGCCGAAACTCTTTTTGGGAGTTTCGGCGCTCTAAATAGTCAGAGATTATCTATTTCTTTTCGAACCAACCGACCGGCTGCGGATCGAGATTTATATTGATCTGCTTTACCTCGGTATATGTTTCCAGCCCGAATGTTCCCAATTCGCGGCCCCAGCCACTTTGCTTATAACCGCCCCACGGGCATTCATTATATGTATTGTGGTAGGCGTTCACCCAGGTGATACCGGCCTTCAAGGCTTTGACCACACGGTGCGCTCTGGTCACATCATTGCTGAAGACAGCACCTGCCAATCCGAAATCCGAATCGTTGGCGCAATCAATAGCTTCTTTTTCCGTTTTGAACTTTTGCACGACGACTACCGGTCCAAAAATTTCTTCTTGAACGATGCGCATGTCTTGTTTTACATTCGTGAACACGGTGGGATTGACATAGAAGCCCTGCCCGTACTTCTCGCCTTTCGGTTGATCGCCGCCGGTTTCCAGTTTGGCGCCTTCTTTCTGGCCGATTTCAATGTATTCGAGAACACGCTTCATCTGCGATTCGCTTACGAGCGGCCCCATTTCAGTTTCGGGGTCCATTCCCGGTCCGACCTTGATCTGCTTGGCGCGCTCGACGAATTTCTTCACGAATTTGTCGTACATCGGTTCTTCAATAAGCAAGCGGGAACCGGCGGAGCACACCTGTCCTGCATTGCAGAAGATCGCAAACAACGCGTAGTCCACGGCGGTGTCGACATCGAAATCAGAGAAGACAACCATCGGTGATTTGCCGCCCAATTCCAATGTCACTTTCTTGAGATTGCCCAGTGCAGCAGCGGCAACGATCTTGCCTGTCTTGACGCTGCCGGTGAAAGCAAGCTTGTCTACCAGTTTGCTTTCAGCAAGCGTGGAGCCGGCCACCGGTCCGTCGCCCAGAATAACGTTGACGACGCCTTCCGGCAATTCCAGTTCTTGGAAAATTTCTGCCAATCTCACGGCAGTAAGCGGAGTGAATTCGCTGGGCTTCAGGATGCAGCAATTACCTGCAGCAAGTGCCGGAGCCAATTTCCACGCTGCCATCAAGAGCGGATAATTCCAGGGAATAATTTGAGCGCAAACACCGATCGGCTCGCGCACGACTGTCGTGATAGACGGTGCCGGCACATCGATTGCTTGTCCGGTCGGTTTGGTTACCAAACCCGCATAGTAGCGAAAGCAGTTTGCCGCATCGCCCATATCGTATTTAGCTTCACGCAGCGGCTTTCCGCCGTTCAAAGTCTCGAGTTCAGCCAGTTCTTCGGCGTACTCGTCAATTTTGTCGGCCAGTTTGAACAGGAATTGCGCGCGCTCCATTGCCGTCATTTTCGGCCACGGGCCTTCGTCATAAGCTTTACGAGCCGCTTTGATCGCAGCTTCAGTTTGCTTCTTGTCGGCTTCAGCCACTTTGCACAACGGCTTTCCGTCGCCCGGATTGATCAACGTGCGCTCTTTAGCGCCGTCCACAAACTTGCCGTCGATCCATAATTGCCACTTGCGATCTACTTTCACTTTGGGTGCCACTAGGGTTTGAGTCATCGCCCGCTGAACCTCTTTTAATTGATTAAGGGGCGAAGATTATACCACTTTTATTAGACGGCAAGCGCGCTCAAACACAACATCGAGCCCACGCACGAGCTCGATGTGAATGCTTTGAACTGCTGAATTGCTGATCCGCACAGGATCCGCACATCATCCACGAAACTTCAATCTCAACAGTTAGTGCAGAGTGTGCTTCAAGTTAGCCATCACGCCATGAGTCTCTTCCTGCTCAGGAAGCAACTCTTCTTTGATAAACAAGTGAGCGTCCGGGTCTTTGCAATTTTCCAATTCGTCTCGATAAACCTTGAGACCGTGATCTTCGCCCTGTTCGAGCATATCAATAGATGCTCTGTCGCCGAAAACACCGGCGGAGCTTTCCAAGAAATTAGCGAATGCGCCCCAGGGTCCGGCATCATCAGACGGCTCACCGCCCATATTCTTGATGAATTTGACCAGTTTTTGCACACGCCTGTGATGCGACAATTGCCCCTCTTCAAGCATGGGAGCAATTCCGGGCAGACTGATTCTTTCGCGCGCCTGATTGTATGTTTCAACAGCCGAAATCTCGCCGCGCAAAAGTCCATTGAGACATTCAATAGCGTTACTCATCACCTTCACCCTCATAAAGCCACAGATGTAAGATGCTTGAGATGCTCAACGGTTCCTGCATTCGGGAAATCCTTCACGGGCTGTCATAAAGCGCCCATCATAAAACGCTCAAAGGATTGAGGTATCCTTCTCACGTTTGGTCAAAATACCCGATTTTCATTTACTAACCCATGGCAACCAGTTTTTCCGGCAGTTTCATAACTCTTGAAGGTCCGGAAGGAGCAGGCAAAACAACTCAGCTCAAGCTGCTCTCCAAGCAGTTGGACCAAATAGGCTGCAAGCATATTGTCACGCGCGACCCGGGCGGAACGTCCCTCGGCAAGCAAATTCGCCGGATTTTGCTCAATCCCGAAAACCCGGTCACACCAATGACCGAGCTGCTTCTTTATCAAGCCGATCGTGCCCAGCACGTGGACGAGCTGATCATGCCGGCGCTCAAAAGCGGCACCCTGGTTCTCTGCGATCGTTATGTAGACTCGACAAAAGCCTATCAAGGCTACGGCCGGGGCATCGATCTCGAGCTCATCAATACTCTCAGCAAAATGGCAACAGGCGGGCTGACCCCCGAACTGACCATCTTATTCGACATCGACAGCAGCGCCGGACTCGGTCGTTTGCATCCCGGCGGACACGACAGGTTGGAGCGAGAAGCAATCGAGTTTCACCACAAAGTACGTGATGGTTATCACAAATTGGCTGAGCAAGAACCCGATCGCTGGGTGATTATCGATGCCAGCAAACCGCTTACCGTAGTGCAAGAGGATCTGCGCAAAGTGCTCATTGAGCGCGTTGGCAAAAAACACAAACTTGCCGGCTTATTAGTGGAATAGATTCCGGACCATGAAAATAGCAAGGTTCGGTTCGTCACCACAACGGTTGATCGCAGCATCACTCGCGACAATGCTTTTGCTCACATCTTGCAGCGGCGGAAAACAAGTTCGCTTCAGTTCGCTGTTCAAAGAAGATGACGAACTGACTGCAGAAGCAGCCTTCAAAATTGTGCAAACAACGTATCGCATCAAGCCGGATCGTCGTTATCTTCTGGCGCTGTCCGACATTTCTTCGATCGTGACAGGAAAGCCGCTGGAAAAAACAGAGTTCGTTTTCGAAAACGAAAAGTGGAAAGTAAAAGCAGGCAAGAGCGAAATTGCAGAGATTGAAAATTTTCCGACCTTTGCGAATATAAACAGCTCACTTCTGAAATACGCTCGTTCGCTGGAAGGCGACGGTGGGCAAAATCGTTTCACCTCCAATGAAAAACGCGTTTTAAATCATGCAAAAGTATTCGGTGATCTGGAAGCAGAAACCCAGATCATTTATGACGAAAAAATGCAGGACAGCCAGAAGGTTGCCAATTCAAAATCGCAAGGAAGCGATGAAACAAAAGATGAGAATACCGCCGTCCTCGATCCGATCGACAATGCTCTTTTATCGTTCAGCCCGAAGTCAATTTTCAAAGCAATCGATCTGATTAATGCCCGCTGGAATGATGAAGGTCACACACAGCAAACTCTAGACCAGGCTGCTACTGCTCTTACCTCTCTGGCATTTCAAATAACGGACAAGGCGGGAACAGCCGACGAGCTTTATTCCAGGGCGCTCGCCTTTGCTGTTCTTTCCAAAAGATACGAGACTGTAAATGCGCGCCGCAATCTTGTTCGCCTGGCGGAGTCCATGGGATATCGCGCCGAAGCGATCAAGTTAGCTCGAGAATTGGACGAAGAAGATCCGCTGCGCATCTACATTCTATGGCAAGCGGGCACGGTTGGTGCTGCGATAAATCAAGGCTTCGACACAAATGAAGCGAAGTTCTTATATGCAAAAAAACTTGCACAGCAGGAAGACTTGCCGGCGCTGAAAGACTTTTCCATGGGCGCCGACTTTGCATTGCCGGTCGCCGGATTCATGCAAGAGGCATTCGCTTGCCAACAGTCAGCTAAGGACTCCGAGGTCCTCGCATCAGCTCTTTTTACCGAACTGGAAGGCAAAAAGACGACCTCGCAATCTGCAACGGATCAAGAGCAGTTTTTTCCCCGTTTAAACAAGTCCCTGGAAAACCTGTCGAAATCACAACCCGAGGCGCAGAAAAAAGAACAGCTTATCGAGGGTCAAATAGCAAAAGCTTTCTACAGAGCCTTTGCCTATACTTATTTGTTGCAGGACTTGCAACCTTACAATGGATCGCACACCGAAATCGAATCCGAGAAGATATTCGACGAAAAGTTCGGCAAACCTGCCGGCGGTCAGACCGGCAATTCTATTTACGCTCTGGCGCACAGCATCCTCGATTCGAGAGCGGGGCACTACCAGGTCGCCAAACTTCTGGGTCATGCTGTTTCCGCCGAGGACCTGGGCGACTATCCGTGTTTTCTTGCATACGCTGAGGCCGCGCGGTGGTTTCCCAATGGCGATCAAAAATTGATCTCGGCAGCTAAGACAATTTTTGCCAATATCGACAGCCGTCCCGAAAGTAGATTTCTAGCATCACGCATAGCTCACAATGAATTGCTTCACCCAGTCCTTGCCAATGATCTGAACAATCTCGGCTTTGACGCAGACTTCAGTTCGGCGCTTTCGGTGTCCGCCGCCGAGCAAAGCGTTGATCTCGAACGTCTGCGCCGAATTTTCGAAACCAAAACGAGAACTCCGTCACACAGAGCCAGAGCGATAGCGGCCCTTTGCCGCTTGTCGGGGCGCTCAGACACCGGCGCAAAGAATTTGTATGTCAGTCTTCTAGGTCAGCTTTTGGAAAACGCACCGCAAAACTTAGAGGTATTGAGACAGTACGCGCAAACGGCGATACGCGCAGGAAAAGCAGCTACCGCTATCAATGAGACAAAGAGCTGGATTGATAATCTAAAAAATGACGCGGCGCTTCAAGCCAGCGGCAATCAATTGCTGGCGACGCTTTACTACAGCAATGGAAACGCGCAAGAGGCTTTGGGCTTGTTAGATGGAAAAACCAATAATGAAGCCCCGCAACAGGTGGCGGAAGCGTACGTGAATTCTTTGATTCAGAAAGGCAACGACGCAAAAGCTCAGGCATATGCGGATGCTTATTACACGAGAAATCGCATCGCTCCTTCAGCTCTGGCACTGGAGGCGCAAATGCTCTGGAAGAAGAAAGCATTCACGGACGCCGCCTTGCTGTTGAAAAACTACCCCTGGTGCATAAAAGAAGAGGACTGGCGTCGGGAGATTTACCCGGCTTTTAAACTGTCCCTCTCCGGTCATCAGGAAGACAGCGCCAGTGCGGTGCGCGCCCTGGCAAGAGAAGGATTTTCGCAGGCAACGGATATTGGTGAGTTGTCTCAGTCATTTGCATTTTATGGAAGAAACGATCTTGCTTTTAAGATTTTGAATTCAGTTTTGTCCAGTTCGTTCAGCGGGCATGAATTGAGCTTCCTCAATCTCTCGACTATGGCGTTTTCCTTCCTGCAAAAATCGGAAAACGAAGCTATCGCCTTAAAGTGGATACAGGAAAGAGTGCCACCACAATTTTTTACTCCCCTGGCCATGTTCGCGTTTCAAAATGGTGCTTATGGACTTTTGTGGAAGTTGATACCGCCGGACCCGCAAGGCGTAGGCGCGGAATACGTGTGGTTGACGCGCGCGGCCGCTATGCCCATGCAGAAGGGTCTGAACAAAGACGAGAATCGCCTGCTCATACAGCACTATGCAAAGAACGACAATGACGTACTCTTTCAAATCGGAAAGTGTTTGATAGGCGCAGTTGATTCAAAAGGACTGATGACAAAACGAATAAATGTCCGAGAGCTTTGTGACCTGTCTTATTTTCTTGGTTCGCGCGAAGCCTACCTTGGCGATCAAACAGCCGCAGCAAAGTGGTATCACATGGCGCTGGAGACAGGACTCAATAAAGCATCGGAAATGGCGCGCAATGCAGAAGCCATCCGCAGACTGTCGAATTTTTACCCGGACTGGAGCGATAAACCTTAGGTTTCTAAAATTGAGAATGGAACAGTTGCGATCAGGACTTGACTCTGTAGGCAACTTCCTCGCCCAGCTTGTCTACATCTTTGCGGAGCTGTTCTTCGGCATTAGGATCTAATGTGCCGCCATTGCCCATGGCAAGCGAGCGCTCTTTCTTCTGCAAATCGGAAGCGCGCAGCTTCAAATGATTGTAATCAGAATCATTGATCTTGCCCTTCGATTTGGCATCATCGAGAAACTTGTTCATGTCACCAAATATGGTGGTGAGTGGCGGTTGTGCCGGCGTTGGATTTTGCGCGCCTTGATTAATCACTACAATCGGCGGAGCATATCCGAATCCTGCCGGTCTGGGCAGCCAGGGATAGTAGTATCCGGAGGGTGCCTTCCAGACATTTAAGCGGGCATTTCCTATATTGATACCGAAGTAACCGCCGTTTAACGGCACCGGCATTCCCATTGCAGGATAGCCGGCATAGGGGTTATAGACACCGAGACCGGAATTGGGAACAAGTCCTCCGCCGTACGGATTATATGGATTGACACCATACGGGACCCCGTAAGGATTCATATAAGGATTGCCATAAGGAACAAAGCCCTGAGGCCCGCTGTACTGCCGCGGAGTCAACCCGTTGTTGTATGCCTGCGCAAGACAAGGCGCGGGTGCCGAAATCAGCATTGCCAGAAACATCAATACAACAGCATGTCTCATATGCGCATCCTCAAAAACAAGTCCTGAGATCTACCAGTATAGGGCCTGAATTAGGAAGGCGCTCGGCGGAGCGCTGGTTCGTTAACCTTGATTGCCCTGCAAATCGGACTCGATATGATCGCCTTTGCCTGGAAAGAACTGGTGATTCATCTCTTCTGCGGAAATATGCAAGCAAATCAGGCTCCAGAAGCAGATGAAGCCGATTGAGTTAACGTTGTAGACGCCTACGGGAGGCAATTGATGCGTCGTTAGAAGCGAGATGAAGCCCGGGATCATGATAATCAAGCAAAAAATGGAGAGTTTTTTGCAAACATTCAAAAGCGGCTTGCCTTGCTTTGTTCCTTTCAAATGGCAGAGGTAGCCAATAGCGCCGACAATCAGAGCCATGAACAGACCGTGCAGCCCGGCGTCAAAAACGACGTGACAGAAGATGGCCCCTAAAGCTTGCATGCAGGCATCGACGGTTTGCTGAAAACTGAAAGTGCTGTTGGGTTCCACGTTTCGATCCTGTTTGCCGCAAAAAATCTTGCCTGAGATGATAACCGACAATTGGAAATCCAGCATTGGCAATATCACACAAAAGGGGCGAATGTTACTCGCGCGCGCCCTTTAGCTGGTTTATTTGATTAAACTGATTTAGATGCAGAGCTCTGCCGATGTTTATGAAAGCCGCTGCCAGATGCGGATCAATCGTAATTGCCTTGCGCCAATATTCAATCGCTTCGTCGGCATTCCCGCGCCTCATCAGAATTAAGCCAATATTATTGAAGGCATAGGCATCCTGTGGATTGTAGCGAATCGCCTCCAACAGCGCCTTTTGCGCATTCTCAACATCGCCCTTGCGATAAAGAGCCGTGCCCAGATTGTAATAAGCTTCGGCATAATCAGGCTTTGCTTTCAACGCCTGGTTGAAAACATCAATCGCTCTGGCTATCTGCTTCTCCTGATAAAGTGCGATGCCCAGATGGTTTTGAGCCTGGGCAAATTTGGGCTCGATGGCCAGCGCTTTATTGAAAGTTTGCTGAGCAAGCTGAATTTTGCCCTGTCTTAGATAAGTCAGTCCGAGCTGGTTGAAAACCTCAGCATTGTTCGGGTGATCCTTAAGCAGGTCATTAGCCAGTTTTTCCGCTTCGGAAAGCTGATGCAATTCGCGAAAAACCGCTATAACGCGGAGTTTCAACCCGACAGAATTGTCGCCCAGCCGCTTGGCCTCGCGATACTCAATCAAAGCTTCCTCGGAGCGCTTAATAAGCCTCAGGGTATCGCCTAAATCACGGTGATAGGCCGCGCCCTCCGGCTTGGACTGAAGAGCGGACTGGTATTCGACGACCGCCTGATCGTAGGCACGTCTTATCGAATAAAGATGCCCGAGGTTGTAATGAGCTTCCGCATAATTGGGTCTGAGATTCAACGCTTCGAAAAAGCACTTGAGCGCCTCGTCCCCCTCCCCCTTGGAAAGATATGCAGAACCAAGATTGTTATGCAATTCGGCCTTAAGCGGCTCGCTGGCAATCGCCTCTTGCAAATGTTTGATTGAGCTGTCGATCTCACCCAGCCGTTTTTCGCAAAGCGCCAGATTGTTTTTCGCCGTCACGTTTTGCGGATCTCTTTCGATCACCGCTTTGAACTGATCGGCGGCTTCTTTCAAATAACCGTCGGTGAAAAGCTCGTTGCCATAACTGAGCAAATTTTGAATACCGGAATGAGCCTCATCGAAAGGCAATGTTTGAGACTGCTTAAAGGACGGCTCGGCAAGCTCGAATGCCTTTTCGACATTGAGCGGCGAAGATGTCGCACCTGGTGCATCGAAGCGCTTGAGCTCAGCGCCGAAAGCAGCACAAGCGGCAAGCGCGATAATCGAAACTGTGATTGCTATTGGTTTCATTGATACAGTTCGTTGAGTGTTTTCACATCGCGCTGCGAAACCTCGCCCTCTTTCGGCGACACATCGATTGTGAAAAACATGATGTCGTCTCGGTTATCACTATGACCAATAATTCCCAGAGAGTGACCAACTTCGTGCAGCGCCAGCTTGCCCATAAGTGCATCGGTAGGCGCAAGATTCATGCTCCAAACAGTCAATAGAAAAATTTTGGCGTGTTTGACTTTGCCCATGAGCGTATCAAGATGCGCGTGCCCGCCTTCCGCCTTGAACACAGCCTCTGTCGGATCGTCTTTCCACGTGCAATCGATGTCGGAATTTTCTATATTGTCTACAAAGTCAAAACGAACTTTGTCGCCTGTGGCAGTTTGCCATTTTTTGAAAGCATCTGTGAGAATTTTTTCGTACTCTGGTTTGTAACCACGGACGGTGCTGGTTTTTGGAATGAAAACTTTGAGAGGCTGGTCGAATGATGCCCATTTTGCTGTACCTTTGGGAATGGCGCTGGCATATGATTCTTTAGATTGGGTGGAACCGGAAGACTTTCTCTTTGCCGCTTCTGCTTCCAATCCTCTGACGAGATCTTTGTATCGAGCAGCTTCTTTGTAATTAGGTTCGAGCGCTAAAAACTTGCGATACGCCGCAATGGCTTCTTCAATTTTGCCCACGGACATATAGGACGCGCCCAGAGTTGCCCAGGCCATCGACTGCGAGCCGTCCTCGTCGACCAGAGACTTGAGCACCGCAATCGCTTCATCATATTTGCCAAGCCGCACAAGCACAATGCCCAAATTGTTTCTCGCCGGCTTGAGTTTTGGATCCTGTTGCAGCGCTTGTCTGAGCTTCGCCTCGGCCTCGGTCCACTTCTGAGCCTGTAAAAGACCTCTTGCCTCATTGGACAAAATGGCAGCGTCGTACTCGGTTTTTCCAACCGGCTTACCGTCGATTATGTAACCCTGGGAATGAGAAGCGATCGAGCAAAAAGCCGACAGCATGACAGCAGCGATTAAGCTTTTGGCGCGCAAAGATTTCACAAGGCCGTCCTCCACTTCAATTCTCGTTTTTATACCAGAGATTCAAACGTGTGAAAAACAATTCAATTGCAATTGAAACGATCTCTTGACAGCCCCGATCCTCGAAAGCGGGCAATTTGGTAAACTCCCAGGGTTGAGCGGTCAGGGGAGCAGGTAATGAGCACTTCGTCCTCATTGAACAAGAACAGGGTCAAACTGGTGAAAACCAGCGTAATCGCAGCGGCTGCAGCAATCGTTGCTTTGCCGATGTCCACAACGGACGGCGCCAAAGCGGACGCCCAGAGCAGATTCGATCGAGAGCAGACTATGCTCATGAATCTGAAAGGAAGACCCAATTCGACCGGCT
>JADYYD010000016.1 GCA_020853845.1 Candidatus Melainabacteria bacterium | reverse complement strand
TCACCTGCGCGTCGAGTCAAAGCTATGTGCTAAGCCTTAATTCTGGAAGCCAATAATTTTTTCTCTCAGAGAAAAATCCCAACAAATAACACCTCATCCCGGCGTTTCACGTACTTGCACCTCTGGTCTCGAGCCAGTGCGATTGCGTCCGCTTCCGCGCCAGGTCCGGCTTGAGCTTAGTTTTGCTCAGGTTAACGGGCATTGAAATCACACAACTGCATAAGGAGGACGAGCTATGAAAACCGGCTCTCTCCTGCGTTCTGCATGGAAAATCCCGCTGGCCCGTAAGGCTATCGCGCGATTTTCTTCGGACGCATGGTTGATCGAATTTACCCAGCGAGCCCACTTCGAGTGGTTTCGCCGGAATCAAAATCCTCGCACCGGTCTTGTCAAAGACCGCGACAAACCCAAGGCGCCTGCAAGCGTTGCTTCTACCGGTTTTGCACTGGCTGTGTATCCGATTGCGGCGAGCCGCGGCTGGATAACGCACGAAGAAGCGCTCAGTTACGTCAGCAAAACTCTTCGGGCGCTATCTGAAGCCCCTCAGGGTCCGGAGCGCGAGGGGACAAGCGGGAACTGGGGGATGTTTTACCACTTCCTCGATCCCGACACCGCCACGCGCGCGGTTGCTCCGAAGTTCTGGGACAGCGAGTTGTCGACCATCGACACTGCGTTGCTCATGTCCGGCGTGCTTTTCGCAGCCAGCTACTTCGACGGCGACGGCACGCATGAGCGCGGCATTCGGCACATGGCCGAAGAGCTGTACAGCCGTGTCGAGTGGAATCGCTTCGTCAACGACAAGAAGCTGATTTTGCACGCGTGGACGCCTGAGCGCGGCATGTGGGAGCCTGTCTATCGCGGTTACAGCGAAGCGCTGCTTCTCTATGTTCTCGCCCTGGGCTCGCCCACTCATGCGGCTCCGGCTCAGTGCTGGCAAGCCTTCATCGGTGATGCCAAAACCGTCACGCACTACGGGCAGGAATTCATCCGCATGCCCGGAATGCCGCTCTTCTGTTACCAGTATCCGCAAGCCTTCATCGATTTCCGTGGTATCACGGATGGTGTGGGCCGGCGAGTCGGTTTCGACTTCCACGAGAATGCGCGGCGCGCTTGTCTGGTTCAGCATGGCTATGCCGTCGACAACCCTCTCGGTATGCGCGGTTACGGTGAGCTCGACTGGGGTCTGACCGCTTGCGACGGACCGGGCGACAAGAAGATCGAGACCGGAGGCAAGGTCGTCGAGTTTCGCTGGTACAGCGAACGCGGCGGTCCCGACGGTTTCGACGACGGCACGATCGCGCCTACTGCGGCGCTTTCGGCGATGCCTTTCGTTCCTGAGCGCAGTCTTGCGACTCTGCGCCACTGGCTGAGCAATCGACCCGAGCTTTTCGACATGGACCTCGGATTCGTCGATGCGTTCAACATGACCTTCGACCCCGCCAAAAACAGCGGCTGGGTCGACTCCGAGCGTATCGGCATCGACCAGGGCCCGATCGTTCTCATGATGGAAAACCACATGAGCGGTCTTGTCTGGAGTGTCATGCGCAAGAACGTCCATCTTCAGCGCGGGCTCAAGGCTGCCGGATTTGCCGGTGGCTGGCTGGGCTCGTAAGGCAGTTTTCGAACAAGAGAGGAACCCAAACATGGGACACACAGAATCGAAATCTCTGATTGCCGAGAAGCGTGCTATCGACGCTGCCGTAAGCGGCTTGCCGAAACACTTCCGCTTCGGCGCCGCCACGTCGGCATACCAGATCGAGGGCGCTGCGCTGGAGCACGGCCGCGGCCCCTGCATCTGGGACACGTTCCTTGCCGACAAGACGCGCTCGCACTCGGGCGACACCGGCGAGGTGGCATGCGATCACTACCACCGTTTCCGCGAAGACATCGCCATCATGAAGGAGCTGGGTCTCGATGCCTACCGCTTCTCCATCTCCTGGTCGCGCATCTTCCCTGACGGCACGGGCGAGGTCAATCGCGAAGGGCTGCAGTTCTACAACGATCTGGTGGACGAGCTTCTTTCGGCGGGCATCGAGCCCTACGTCACGCTCTATCACTGGGATCTGCCGCAGAAGCTGCAGGACCGTTGGGGCGGCTGGTTGTCGCGTCGCACTCTCTAC
Organism: Candidatus Melainabacteria bacterium; assembly: GCA_020853845.1. Taxonomy (GTDB): domain Bacteria; phylum Cyanobacteriota; class Vampirovibrionia; order Obscuribacterales; family Obscuribacteraceae; genus QKMZ01. Next base: position 3,260 of record JADYYD010000016.1, on the reverse strand, counting down.
GCTTTCGCGCGCTATGCCGAAGTCGTCGTGCAGGAGCTGGGCGACCGCGTCAAGAACTGGACGACCTTCAACGAGCCGGAGGTGATCATCGCCGGCTACATCGGCAACGGCATGGCGCCTGCGTATGACCGCGGCGACGTCGCCTTCCACGTCGGGCACCACCTCATGGTGGCGCACGGGCTGGCCGCGAAGAAAATCCGCGCCAATTGCGCCGGCGCAAAGGTGGGCATCGTGCTCAACTTCAACGTCATCGACCCCAGGGACAACACGGAAGCCAGCCGCGTCGCCGCTCACAATCGGTACGAGCGCGCCTATTCTTGGTACCTGGACGGACTGCTCAACGGGCAGTACCCGGCGCAGGTCGTGGCGGAACTGGCTCGCACTCCGGCTTTGCCTGGTGTCCGCCCGAATCCGCTTTCCGGTCGCAAGTCGGGCGTCGGTCTTTCCTGGATAAAGCGCGGTGACATGAAGCTCGTCAGCCAGCCCCTGGACTACATGGGCATCAACTATTACACGCGCTTTGTAGTGGACGCCGAAGGGCACGACTACGTCACTGCTGATGTGGCTCGCACTCAGATGGGCTGGCAGATCTACCCGATCGGACTGGCTCGCCTGATGGACGAGATGCACCGGCATTACAAGATGCCGCCGATTTACATCACGGAAAATGGCGCCGCTCTGGACGACACTCTTACCGTCACCGAGGGTGGTGGCAAGGTGAACGACCCCCAGCGCGCCAAGTTCATTCTCGATCACCTGAGCGCGCTCTCGACCGCCTGCTCCGCCGGCGTCGACGTGCGCGGTTATTTCGTGTGGTCGTTCATGGACAATCTGGAGTGGCCTCTGGGCTTCGCGAAGACCTTCGGCATCGTGCACGTGGACCGCACCAACGGTCTTGCGCGCACAGTGAAGGACTCGGGCCGCGCCTACGCGCGTGCCATTCACCGGCACAAGCTCAGGCGCGGCTGAGCAATAGACTAATCGGAATCTGGCGTAAAAACCGGGTTTCCGACACAAGAAGAGCGGCGGGCGGGATAAGGACGTTCAATGGTTGGACGTTCCTCCTGCCCGTCTTGCTTTTCTGCATGGACGGCGTTTGACGCCGAGTCTCAAGCAACAAACAGGGTTTAAGCCATGTCCGGTCAAAATGACAAAGGCAAGTCGGGTGCGCAACATTCAGTTGCGGTGCTCGACGATTTCAACGATGCATCGAATTGGCAGGTGCATGCAACCGAAGGCGTTGCAGCCCTTATCAGCATAGTCGAGGTCGACGATAGCGGGCGCAAGAGCCTGCGCCTCGACTACGACTTTTGCGGACGCGCTGGTTATGCGCTGATTCGCAAGAAGGTGGAGTTGAAACTCCCCGAGAATTACGCGATAAGCTTCGGCGTGCGCGGGCAGTCGCCCGACAACACGCTCGAGCTCAAGCTGGTTAATGAAGCGCAGGACACCGTCTGGTGGGTGCATCGACCCAGCTTCAAATTCCCCGCCGCCACTCACGAGCTGCGCAACAAGGCGCGGCACTTCAGCTACGCCTGGGGACCTGATAAAGCGCGTCTTGTCGACGTGCGCTACATCGAGCTTTGCGTGACGGCGACCGCCGGCGGCAAGGGTACTGTGTGGTTCGAAAACCTCACCTTCGCCGAGCTGCCCGCGCCGGCAGATGAGCTGCCTGTCTCGGCAAAAGCGACATCGCGCCGCAGTGCCAGGCATTCAGCACAATGCGCGGTGGACGGTAATGCCGATACGTTCTGGCATTCGGGCCGAGCGGAAAAGCAGGATCTGACGCTCGACTTCGGCGCCAACCGCGAATTCGGCGGCCTGGTCGTCGACTTCGGTGTTGAAGATTTCCCGCGCGCTTATTCGGTGGAAACCCGCATGGATGGAAGCAGGAAGTGGGCGCCGCTGCATGCTGTGGAAAACGGCAAAGGCGGGCGCGCTTACATCCTGACCAGCGAAGCGGAAGGACGCTATCTGCGCATTAAGATGCGCGAGTCCAGTCGCGGTGCCGGTTATGTCGTGCGCAACGTAGATGTGAAACCGCTTGCCTTCGGCAAGGGGCCCAGCGACTTCTTCATGAACGTCGCTGCCGACACGCGTCACGGGCTGTATCCGCGGCACCTGCTCGGCCAGCAGTGCTACTGGACAATCGCCGGCGTCGAGACCGACACCAAGAAAGCGCTTATCAATGAAGACGCGCTGGTCGAGACGGAGAAGCTCGGCTTCACCCTGGAGCCTTTCATCTACGCCGATCCTGCCTCAGATGTGGAAGATCCGAAAGATCCGGCAGGCGGGCCGACTTGCGTTCCTCCAATCGGCAGGCTGCTCACCTGGAAAGAAGGCACGCACGAGCAGTCTCTCGAGGACGGCTATCTGCCTGTGCCAACTGTCGAGCGCAAGCATGTCGAGCCGAACGGCGAAGGCACCGGGCTGGCGCTGCGCACTCGCATCTGGGCTCTGGGCAAACCCGGCGAATCGGTGCTTTTCATAGGCTACGAGCTGGAAAACACCGGCAGGCAAGCGCAGTCCGGTCAGCTCATGCTGGCGGTTCGCCCCTTCCAGGTCAATCCAACCTGGCAGTTTTTGAACGCGCCCGGCGGTTTCTCACCGATCCGGTCTATCAAGCGCCAGGGCAATACTGTAGTCGTCAATGACGACAAGGTCGTCATCGAATGCGGTGTCGACGACCCGGCGCGCATAAAGACCGCGTCCGATATAGAGGGTAGTGGCCGGTTCGGTGCCACCACCCTTGATGCGGGCGACATCGGCGCGCATCTGGCTGAAGGCAGGCTGCCTGAGGCTTCCGAAGCGGCTGACGTCAATGGCTTCGCTTCCGGCGCGCTGGCTTACAATTTCGACTTGCCTGCCGGTGCCGTGAAGAAAGTGGTTCTTGCAGTGCCGCTGCATGCCAATTACGATAAGTCGCTGGTCGGCATGAAGGCGCTGAATTCGCGCGGCGAGGCGGTGGAGTACTGGCGCCGGCGTCTGGCCCGCGTCAACATCACCCTGCCGCCCAAAGCGCTCGAGCTGGAGCTGACCTACAAGGCGCAAGCCGGGTACATCCTTCTCAATCGCAAGGGCGTCGGCATTCAGCCTGGCGTGCGTTGCTACGACCGCTCCTGGGCGCGCGATGGTGCGCTTACGTCATCGGCGCTTTTGCAGCTCGGCTACAACGATGAGGTCCGCGACTTCATCAAGTGGTTCGCCCAGTATCAGTTCGACTCCGGCAAGATTCCCTGCTGCGTCGATCATCGCGGGGC
>JADYYD010000015.1 GCA_020853845.1 Candidatus Melainabacteria bacterium | reverse complement strand
TGGACGAAGCTGGAAGCCAAGATATTATCGATTCATTCGTACGATGTGCCGGAGATAATTTGTGTTCCAATAGTGGAAGGACACAATCCCTATCTGATGTGGCTCAATGGGTCAATGGCATTACCGCTTTAGACAAAGGCAAAACGGTGACTTACAAAACAATAGTTGATGTCTTTTGGGAACGCGTGGCGACCATGTCTGAGCGTCCGGCAATCATGCATAAAGTGGACGGAAAATTCAGACCTGTCATTTGGCGAGAACATGGAAGAACCGTTGAATTGGCGGCTGGAGGACTTCTCAGCCTGGGCGTCAAAGAGGGCGAGAAACTGGCGATTATGTCTCAGAGCCGCCCGCATTGGACATGGGCGGATCTGGCGGGGTTGTCGACCGGAGCGGTCACAGTGCCTATCTATCCGACGCTGGCATCGGCGGAAGCTCAATTTCTAATCCGTCACAGCGATGCCGTCGGCATTTTTTGCGAGAACGAAATTCAATTGCGCAAGGTTCAAGAGGCAAAGGATCTGCCTGAGACTGTGCGTTTTGTCGTCTTATTCGAAGGCGAGCCTAAGACTACCGATCCCCGTTTCAAAATACTGAGCTGGGCGGAATTGCTTGGTGACGGTGAAATTGAATTGGGAAAGAATCCTGATGTTTTGCCCCAACGCATCAAGAATCTCAAGTCGAGCGATCTGGCCACAATCGTCTACACCTCAGGTACTACCGGAATTCCAAAAGGGGCGATGCTGCTTCATTCAAACATCATGGCCGTTTGCGAAGCCATGCATATTCTGGTCGGTTTGAACGAGAACGATCTGGCGCTTTCTTTCCTGCCGCTTTCGCATGTTTATGAGCGTGTTGGCGGGCAGTTTATCTCGGTTTACGAAGGGCTTGTCGTAGCCTATGCCGAGAGCATCGAACAAGTTCCGAAGAATATGGTCGAGGTGAGACCGACAGTTCTAAACGGCGTGCCGCGCTTTTATGAAAAGGCATATCAGCGCATCCAAGTAGAAATTCGCAAGCTGCCCAAACCGCAGCAATACCTTATCCGCTGGGCAATGGCACTGGGAAAGCGGGCGCTGCGATACAAGAAAGCGGCGCAACTCAAACACGAAGACCACATCGTCAATCAGATTTTGAAAGCGGAATTGAGAGTTGCCGATCGACTCGTCTTTTCCAGAATCAGGCGACGCTTCGGAGGGCGGCTAAGAGTCATGGTTTCGGGCGCGGCGCCGCTGTCTGCCAACGTGCAGGAATTCTTTGAAATCATCGGATTGAATATCGTTGAAGGCTACGGGTTGACGGAAACAAGCGCCCCGGTTGCTTGCAACATCCCAGACGACAATCATCCAGGCACGGTCGGAAAACCGATGCCTGGAGTCGAAGTGAAAATCGCCGAAGATGGAGAAATTCTGGTCAAAGGTCCCTCTATCTTTGCCGGCTATTACAAGAATGAAGAAGCTACAAAGGCCGCTTTGTCCGACGGTTGGTTCTCTACGGGGGACATCGGCGAAATCGACGCCACCGGGCGTTTGAAGATAAAAGATCGCAAAAAGGACATCATCATCACTTCGAACGGCAAGCACGTAGCCCCGCAATACATAGAGAATTTGTTCAAGGGCGAGCACTTGATCAGCCACATACTTGTATATGGCGACAAGCGCAAATACGTCTCAGCCCTGATTACACTCAATACCGATGGGCTGCGTGCTTTTGCCGAGCAGCACGGTTTGCCTTTGGGCGATCTTGATGCTCTTTCTCAGCATCCAAAGGTAAGGGAAGAAGTGGAAGCGGTAGTGCAGCGAAAGAATGAACCACTGGCGAATTTTGAAAGAATCAAGAAATTTGTCATCTTGGAACGCGATTTCACGGTCGAAAACGACGAATTGACCCCGACATTCAAGGTCAAGCGCAAGATAATCACCGAAAAATACAAAAAATTACTCGACTCTTGTTATGAAGCCGAAGACATTGAAGTGAGCGGTGGGGTGCCTGAAACGTCAAAATAGTGGTTAAATAACGCCCACAGTTTAGTTTTGGGCAGCGAAATTCATCAAAACCCCTTTACATTCGCTTGGCAACTGATTAAACTATTGACGGTCTATTAGGCCTTTAGTTCTTACCTTACTAATTTTTGTACTCCGCCACTCGCTCTATCTGGGTTTCACCCATCGCAGCGACTCCCCACGAGGGTTAAAAGGTCATGTTTGAATCGTTTGGACGCGGCTTCAGGATGATTATGGCCAGCATCAAGATGGGCTGGCAGGATTGGCGCCTGTTATTGCCTTCGATTCTCACCGTAGTCAGCAATTTTTTCTTTGCCATTCTTTTGTTTGTTCAGGGGAATGCGAAAGTGGGCACCCAGGTGCAGGGCGTCGCCCAGACACTTGGTCAGTCCGGTCAGCAAATGATGAGAAGCGGCAGTCCGGAGCAGTTCATGCAAATGACCGGGCTCAATGGACCCACCGACCCGAGCGGATTCGGTCAAATGGTGGGTGCCGGCACTGATATGGGCATCGTCGCTATGATGATCGTAGCGGTCTGGTGGCTGACAAACCGTTTCCTGGAAGGCGTTACTACGGCGCTCGTTTACTGCCACCTTACTGAAGGTGCGGGCACTGGCAAAATGGATATTGCCTGCCAGGAAGTGCTGAGAAGCTTGCCGGCTTTGATTATGCTGGGCATCACCACCCTTCTGGCCAAAACAATCGCGCGCGGATTGCGCGGCAAAGGCGGAACTGGCGGTATGGGCTTCGGTGTCGATTTCCTGGCCGGGATTGTGGCTGTATTTTGGACCTTGGCCGGACACTTGATCCTGCCTGCCATTGTGATTGAAGGCACTTCTTTCTGGGGAGCACTGAAACGTGCTGACCGCATGGCACAGGGCAACCTGCTCACCATCGGCGTAGGAGAAGTGGGAGTTGGTCTCATTTGCAAAGCCGTGACCGGATTGGTCTGGGCTGGAGGAGCCGCAGGTTTCCTGGGTGCTTATGCGCTGCAAATGCAGACTTCACCAATCTTCTTTATGGCTGCTTTCCTTTGGGTCTCCACAGTCGTTGTTGTGACAGCGATGTGCAACTACATACGCGCTTCCTTCTATACCTGCCTTTATGTCTGGGCAATCGAAGCAGAAGCCGTAGAAGAAACGGAAAGAGCTCAAATCAAGGCACCTGCGCCTCTGGCAGCAGCTCTCGCCTAAGCGCTCACAACAAATTCAAGAGCCGGAATCGAAGGGGTTCCGGCTCTTTCTTACGCAGCCAATGCGGAAGGTGCTGCTACTTTCAGCGGAGTAACGTAAGTGATCAGTTCGTCATCAGTGACTTCGCGAAATGCAATGCATGCTTTTAGAACTGCTCCCTTCTTCCAAGTCTTCTTGTCTGCAAAAGCCCAGTACAGAGCCACATAGCATTGCAAATACTTTCGGCTCAGTCCTCTGTAATTGCTCCTTACGAAGTCGAGAAAACCTGCCACTATGTCGTCTTTCTGCTTGCATGTAGCCGGCACTTGCGGTCTATGTGAGTGGCTCAGGTCGGCTTGCGGGCCCAAAATAAATTGGTCACCAGGGAGCCTTTCAACCAGTTCGAATAATTCGAGATTTGTGATTGCTGCAGAGAATTGGTTGATGGAAAATCCAGTCTGCAAGAGCAATTCGTCGAATCTAGTAGGCGTCAAAGTTAGCAGTGAAAGTATTAGCTTTTCTGCTTCGCCTATCAATTGATTTGCCAGATCCAGCTCTGCCTGTGTAAGAGCTGGTCTTGGAGGGCGATTTGCTCTATGCATTTGATGTTCGTGAAGAATGCGATCAGATTTATTTCCACCCTTTGAAAATGCAGCGGTCTCTTCTTCTCTCGGATGCTTGCCAGCCGGTGTTTCTCTGCTTCTTCGCAAGAATGCCTTGATGAATTTAGCAGACGGTATGAATTGAATTTCCTTGCCCATTTTGCTTTCCACGACCACACTGAGCTTTTTGAATATTGCCAGCGCGGTGGAAGTTGCAACTTCAGCCAGGCGAGCCAGTTCTGCTGCTGATACTTCAACGCCGCGTTCGATAAACCAAATGGCTGCCAACCAGGGCTTGAAGCGCCTGACCTTTCTGAAAAATGTGCCGCTTAATATCCAGATCTTTTTCTTGCACTTTTGGCAGCGTAAATTTCTTTTGTCAGGCTCTGAGCACTTGTTGGCAAACCCGCATGCAGAGCAAGGAACGGTGAGATCTTTGTAGAACATTTTGCAAGCTGCTATCGAACAGCTTTTTTCGTCCGGATGTTTTTTCAAAAATTTTGCCCAGCACTCTTCAATCTTCTTTTTTCGTTGAAGACGTGGATTTACGACTTTCTTCGACATCTGCATCACCTCCATGTATTTCTTAATACGTATCGGCGAAACAAAAAGTTCAAAGAAAAAACAAAAAGTTCCCAGCTGACAACCCAATTTCCTACGCCCGAATATAAAGCTGAAAAATCTAAACCGATATCGATTTAGTTTTCTAGTCCATTAGTACGACCGGCGCAAAATCCGCTAAAAACGGACTTTTATCGACTCTGAAACATTCAAAAAAGGCGATTATTCACGACCCAAAAGAAATGGTGAGTTATGCTTTTGCCCGGATTCCAGAAAGAACAAAAACTTTTAGAAGGAAAATTCCAATGGCAGTAAAAACAGACACAAAACTCTCGATGATGAGTTACGTCATTGTGTACGTGCAAGACACGAAGAAATCCGTACCTTTCTATAGAGATATTCTCGGAATGACTGTGAAGTCTGAAGAGGAAGGATGGGTTGAACTGGAAACCGGCAATACCACGCTTGCTTTGCATGGAATGAAGCCGGGTGAGAAGCATGCCGGCAAATTCGAAGGGCAACCGATTGTTGTCTTTACTGTGGACAATGTGCATGAAGCGCGCGCCGAACTTCTTAAGAAGGGCGTGAATTTCAAGAATGAATGCGAAGTCGTTTGCGAAGCTGGTGATCACGTCGGAATGAGCACAAACTTCTATGATGTTGACGGCAATCTGTATTCGATTTTCTCGATGGTTAAGAAGTAACCACCACAGAAAGAACCGGTCAATATCGCAAAGACCTAAAAGCAAAAGACCCCTTCAACACTGAAAGGGGTCTTTCTTCTTAGACGTTGTCTAATCTCACTTCTTAGATGATTTGCCTTTCGCCACTTTGTTTTTAGCAGGCTTGCTCTTTTCTTTTTCGCCAACATCCGAAGCCTTTGATTTCTCGCTTTCAGATTTGGCTTGCGAAGATGCACTTGATGAGGCGGCGGGCACTGCATCACCTTCACTTACCTCAGATTTGATCTTCTCGTCAGGAACGAAGAAGGCATAACCTGTGCGGTTGTATACACCTTTTAAATCGTCTGGACATGGCCCAAGCACGGACACTTCTTCGACTACAAGAGAGTCGCGCACTTCGTCCGGCTCAAGCTCTGCGGCGAATGCCATCGCTTCTTCAGCATTATCGGCAACGATATCAAAGGTACTGTAAAAACCTGGGTTTACCGGTCCATGTTGTTCGATTGGTTCAAACCACTGGCCTCTAATCAGCAATCGAAAGTGCTGAGCGGCGGAAGACTCCATATGATAGACCTGACGCAGCATTGCCAGTGCATACGAAAAATTCTTGACGTAGCGAAGTGCTTGAATAAAGCAGTGTCTGGCACCATCAATATCGTTGTTGCCACGCCCGACGGCAATACCCAATTCGGTGATTATGCCTGCAAGCTCAATTGTGTATTGAGTAAACAACTCTTCAGAACCCAACAAGCGCTCGGCAAGATGTTTTGCCAAATCAGCAGCCTTGTGATGCTGCTCTAGTCCATTGAGAAGTGCCACACGCAGCGCCAGAGCCGGCCAGTGCAATTCATCGCTGTCAACTTCATCGAGGGCAGTCATGGCGTCTTGCGGCATATTGCATCTGTGCAGAGCAATAGCCTTATTGAAATAAATCTGGGACGAATCTACCCCAGGGCAGTCAAGTGCTTTCGTGTAAGACTCATTTGCCGCCTGAAAATCACCTTGATCGGACTGCAGATTTCCTAACTGTTGCCAGAGCAACCAGATTTGCGGCACAGCCCTTGTGCCTTCTTCTAAAACTGCAATGGCATCTTGGGGACGCTCTTCCATCTCGTAGGCCCTGGCCAGCAATTCATAACCGCCCGAATACTTCATCTTCAGGAGCTTTTTGCCCAGCTTCTTGGCGTGACCGGGATCGCCCTCGTTCAGATATTCGTAGCCTTTCTGCATCAGCTCTCGGGCGACTTTCTCTGAATGCTCTGCACTTTCCGCCATCGATTACAAATACCTTTGATTAGAATCCGTAGCTCTTCCTTAGAGTATCAATTCGTTCTTTGATCGTGCCGGATTTTGTTTTTCCGTGCGTGTCGGTTTCCAACTTTTCCAGACGCTTCATTATAGGTAGTGAGTCTTGCTTACGGCCATAGATTTTCAGCTC
>JADYYD010000014.1 GCA_020853845.1 Candidatus Melainabacteria bacterium | reverse complement strand
CCGGTCCAGGCAAAATCAGTCGAGGCTATTATGTAGTCCAGATTGTCCTCATAAACCCAGTTGACCTTAATTTGCGGCGATTGCTTTGCCAAAACGGCCTCGAACTGTTTTCTAAGGGCATAGGGCCAGGTTTTGTCCCGGTATCTCGCTAATTTCACTTTGCGCAAACCAGGCATTTTCACGAGCGACTTCCAAACCATAGGCGTCACACCCGTCTCCGTCAGACTCAAACTCTCAAGGTTTTTGAGCTCTGTTAGATGTTCTACACCCTTATCACTTATGTCTTCATTCCATGAAACATCGAGAACTCTCAATTGCTTTGCCTTAGCCAGATGTTTCAAATCCTCATCTTCCAGTTTTGTATAGACCAGATTAACGTGCCGCAGATTTGGCAACGAAGCGAATTTAGGTATCAGCACCTTCGCATCGTTGATGCTGGTAAGGTCGATGCAATTCAATCCCGCAAGCGGTGCGTATTTCAAAATATGATCGCCGGTCAAGCCTGTAAATCCGAGATTGAGATAAACCAGATCTGTCATTTTAGTCAGCAATGGTGCGTCACTGTTCACAAACTCGGTGTCCCACATGTTTAGCGCTTTCATGCCGGTGGTGGCGGCAATCTTGGAGAAAAAAGCAGACCCGGCGATTCTGCTGGAGTTGTAATCGAAAACAGAAAGCTCACCCGGTCTGAACTTATCCATCAGCTCCGGATGCTGCAAAAGGTAATCGCTGGCTATCAGTCCCACTGGCAGCGGGCGCGGCACAGTTACTTTGCCTTGCGCTTCGATGACCTGCCCGTCTCCAAGCGCAAGCTTTCCGAGCGAGTGTTTGCTGGGAAAATGAAAAACGCGTTTGTCAAACATAGGAGTAGACCACTCTTTCTGTTTCGAAACAGCAAGATCATACGAAGGATCAGAAACATCACTCAAGTTCTTTATAGAAACCGAATCAACTTGTGATTTGGATTGTTTCTTTTGGAAAAACTGGTAACAGGTGCCAAAGCCCAGCAAAAACGTTGCAAGAGCGATTGCGCCTGTGACGGCGATTTGCTTTCTCTTATTGATCGGTTTGGCCGTTCGGCGGACCAACTCACCTTCGCGTTTCAACGGCTTTGTTACTGCGCCTGGCGAAGGTGTTGTAGCAGCCTGATCTTCGTCAAAACCCAGACTTCGCTCAACCTGAATCAGATCCGCTGCCAATTGATTGGCGGATTGATATCGATTCTGCGGTTCTTTCTCGAGAAGATTCGTAATGACTTCTTCCAAACCCGATGGATACTCCAAACCAAGCGAAGCTTCCTTCAAGCTCAATGGCGACTCCGTTTGATGCTTCATCATTGTCGACAATGCGTTGTCTCCAAAAAAAGGAGGCGCGCTGCACAATGCTTCATAGAAAACGCATCCCAGAGAATACAGATCGCTGCGATGATCGACCGCCGTACCGATGCACTGCTCAGGGCTCATGTACAGCGGACTGCCGAAGATTTCGCCTGTCTTGGTTAGAGTCTGCTGATTGAACTCATCGACACCAGTCAATTTGGCAATACCGAAATCAACGACTTTTACAAGCTCTTGCTCTGTGTCCGACTTCCTGACGAGCATAATGTTGCTAGGCTTCAAATCTCGGTGAACGACTTTATGCTCATGCGCATAAGCGATAGCGAATGACACCTGAATGAAAATTTTCACGGCGCGCGCAACAGGCAGAGCACCCAGTCGCTTTATCTCATCGGACAGCGTAACCCCCTCAACAAGTTCCATAAGGAAGTACGGCTGTCCACCCGGTAAAAGCCCGAAGTCGTACACTTTGAGAAGGTTGGGGTGATCGAGCATGTGCGCGGCTTTTGCTTCGTTTTGAAAACGCCGCCAACTGGCATCGTTTGCCTGAAATTTATTCAGACACTTAAGTGCGAACTGGCGATTCATCAGCAGATGTTCGACGCGATAGACACTGCCCATTCCGCCCTGCCCAAGGAGCTCTATGACTTTCAATTTGTCGAGCAGCACAGTTCCCGGAGCATGCACGTTAACCGTCGCCACGCCTGGCGAATCAATGCCGTCAGCGCCGGGCAGCAAAGTCTTATCGAGGCGATGCTCGTCCTCGAAAGCCGCTGACTCGTCGTTTAATCTGTCGGTCAAGGCGTGACCCTTAATACACTCCTACTCCAGTATAGGCTCCCGGCAACCCGTGCCAAGCCCGCCAACAGTGCGAAAATGCTATGAATTGCCACCGCGACGGAGCCGTAGTATGCTTCGCAGCATAATTTCAGCAAAGAAGATGGAGATTCTCATGACGAAGCGAGATCTGAGATCAGTCAGGATGCTCCTGGCGGCTTTCTTGCTCCTCGCGGCGACAACTCTGGCGCCGGCACCCATTCAGGCGGCTGAAGAGGCGGACGCATACGGTGATGCCCGATTGCATCAAGTTGAGAAGGAGATACTCGCGCTGGCTGAAGAAAGCCGAAAGGACATTTCCTATCAGGAGCACGCTAAGCTTCTCGAAAAGGCAGCCAGTGAGGTCAAAGCAAAGGTGACCGGCCCGCACGATCTGGCCACGCTGGCCGTCTGGGCGACTTTGAGCGGCTACCCGAACACGGTGGGCGAAGGCTACATCAATTACGATCAGGTCGTAAAGCAAGCGCGCACGACTGCAATCGACTGTCTTGGAAAAATGGGAAATGCCGATGCAGAATCTGCTCTCTGGCGCATTGCGCATCAGACAAATCTCGACGGTCATGACTCAGAAGAATTGTGTGAGGCAATGAGCCGAATCAAGAAGAAGGATTTTCTCTTTGGCGATAGAGTTTATGTGCATTTTCTAGATCCCGCTCTGGAGAAAACACCATTGTCCGCAGAGAATGCTGCGTTTCGCATAGCGCTTTGCGATGAACTTTGGAAACACTGGAAAGCGCCGGGCGGCAGCGATGCGATTGCGCAAGCAACTTTCGTAGTGGATGGCGACAGGCAGTTTACCAACGTAAAAGTGACGCCCAAGTACTTCGGCAAATCAAAAAATGCAGAACTGGGTCTTCAATATACTGAAGCCGCAAGAACGGCTTTGAACAAATGTGCGTTAAAACAACAACTGCCCAAAGGTATGAATAAAGCACGGGTTCAGGTCGATTTTTATGGACGTTGATATAGGCTGATGGCTCATTGCGTATCGATTAAAAAACTGATGGAAGCCTCAGTTCACTTCGGTCACCAGACACGCCGGTGGAATCCGAAGATGCGTCCTTATATCCACAGTGTGCGAAACGGCATTCACATCATAGATCTTACGCAAACAGTGACGGCGCTCGATAAAGCATGCGAATTTATTTTTCGTGCGGCGCGGGAAAAGAAAAACATAGTCTTTGTCGGAACGAAAAAACAAGCCTCGGACATCGTCGAGGAGGAAGCGAAGCGCTGCTCAGTCCAATATGTGAACCGCCGATGGTTAGGCGGAATGCTTACCAATTTTGACACTATTCGCGTGCGTATAAATCGATTGAAAGAACTGGAATCGATGCGCGACACAGGTGAGTTTTATCGTCGTCCTAAAAAAGAGCTGGCGGTTCTCAATCGTGAGCTGTTTAAGCTCGAGAAAACCCTTGGCGGTCTCAAACGCATGCGCGGGCGGCCGGATATTCTTTTTGTGATAGATGAGAAACGGGAAAGCATTGCAATAGCCGAAGCCAAGAGAGTAGGTGTCACCGTAATTGGTATCATCGATACCAACGGCAACCCTGATGATGTCGACTACGTTATTCCCGGCAATGATGATTCGATAAGGTCGATTAAACTGATCACGAGCATAATTTCAGATGTAATTTTGTCTGCAGAATCCGGCGAAGATTTTAAAAACGACAACGACGATGATGGTGGAGGCGGCCCCGACTTACAGCCGGCCGGCGTGCCGCGCCTGCCCGGACCAAGGGCAGGAGAGCTGGAGATATCTCTTCTGGAAGAGTTTGAAGGAGACGAGCGATAAACTCCTTGGAAAAACGAGCCATTGCCCTATAATCTAAAAAGGTAACAGCGATTCCAGATCCGACGAACGAGTAAAACATAATGCCGGAAGATCCATACGATCCTAGTCCCCAATCAAACTGGTCCAAGATTGTGATGGCGCTTGCCGGAATTGCGCTGATTATAATAAGCGTCTGGGTATTTGCCGGAAGTCTTCTGTCGAAGGCTTTCACGGGTCAATAACGAATGTCTATTGAGCAGGCAAACGCCCCTTCCAGATCGGACGGTTTCTACCTTGCTTTCAAAGTTTTTTCCATCTGATCGAGTTCTTTCAAGCGAGCCATTGCAATCTGCCCGGGCAATTTTCCAGCCTTGACTGCTTTGTGCCGGTTGATTTCTCCTCGAACTTGAATGCGCAGAGTATCAAGCATGGAGAATACGCCTGATGGCAAACCGAGGATCGCCGATGTGAACAGCAAGTCATTGGTGACTTGAGAAGATCTGGCGTTGCTCTTGTTGTAGTTAGGATTGAAGCCGGGAACGAGGAAAAGCACTCCGCTGGCTGTTTTGAGACCGCCAACGAACAAACCGGCGCCGATGTTTTGCGTTGCTGTCAATTTCGCCGCGTCGGTTTTTTTCCGTGCTTCTTGTATTTCATCAGTGAACGCTTTTTCGTGCGTATCGTAATGACCTTGATTGACGATCGCGCCTTCCACTTCTCTATTGTATTGCTTTCTCTGATTGACGATTGCTTCGAGCGCATCGAGATCGGCGGACAATTTGGCTATGTCAGCTTCTTGCGCATCTTTCGTCACGCCCTTCATTCCCCGCTTGGTGAACTCACCATATCCTTTACCGATCAGGCGGCTGAGTATGGGAGCAAAGCAGGTCAATTGCCCTGAAATTGTGAACATTACGCCGGCGCGACCGTTCCAAATTCTGTGCCTGTTGCGCAATGAAAGATACGCCCAATTATAGCCAATCGCATTAGTCGTGTATTTAGCAATATCGAAAAGATACTGTGACTGTTGAAAGGCCAATGTCTTTCTCGCGCCGACATGAAAGCGCTCGAACTCTTGCAATGCTTGATCGCGAACGTCTTTCAAAACCTTGCCTTCAATATCATCAATCGCCACATAGGCTGCCAGCGACGGATCCGCGGCTTCTTTCTTGATCAGCGCGTCGCGCTTCGCCGACAATGTGTCGATTTCATCTTTGAGCCCTGTCACTTTACGCACTGCCGCAGCCGGCGAAAAACCGCGTGAGCGCGCCACTACTTCGTGATAGGTATTGATGCCGAATTCATTGGCGGCGGCACTAGCACCAATTATTGAGCCGATCATTGGCACGTAATTGGCGGCTAACTGGGGATGAAGTTTGACTCGGGAAGGTTTGTGAAGCGCCTGTCCACGATTAACCGTCGAGACAATCGCTCCGGCAAGACCCATACCGGAGTTGATTTCTTGAAAGGCAGCATAGCGCCAACCTTTCCATCGACCCTGCTTAGCCACTTCCATCGTGTAGTGCAGGTTATAACGCTGAAGCTCGATTTCCTTCAATAAGATCTGTTTGGTCAGATCATCAATTTGATTGACCATCTCAGGGGGAGCAGGAGGCTCCACGGCAGCATCAGTTGCAGGACTATCCGCAGCAGCGACTGCCGCCTCGCCGGGCGCTTCGCTGCTCTGCAATGGAATAGTATCGCCAGTAGTGCCGGCCACGGCAAGCATGTCTTGCGCGATTGGAATTTCCCCATCCAGAGCAATATTTTCGCTCGCCAGACAAGCTGTTCCGGTTTGTAATACGAGAGAAACTGCCAGGCAACCGCCCACTAGTCTTCTGCGATTGTTTTTTAATAACACTTAGAGATACCTAGATGCCGCAACAACTGACAACCAGAGGGACGTTTGCTCAAACGCCACACTAATTTAGCTCCTTGACAGTTTTCATTAAGCGAGAAATCGAGCCTTTTTAAGGGAATAAGTAGATATATACCGAGAATTGGGTGAGTCTGAAGATGACCGAAGACCGCAACCAGTTGGCTGTCTTGGACATGCCGATGCTAAATCCGGATTTCATTCAGCCGCAGGACTACCTGCGCCCACTGGTCGGTATGACAGTTTACAGTCTAATTTTTGCCGGTACGCCCTATGCTTTAGGGATCCTTTCGGGCTATTTCCCGCTCACCTTTCCGCTCGGTTTTGCATCGATGATGATAGGAACTTTCCTCATTTCCGCGATGGTGCATCATTACATTTGGTGGAAACGGCTCAAGACGCAAGGTGCGGCTGCATTTGTAGCGGTTGAAAATCTCGATTTGCCACTGGCGGAAGCTTTCGAACTTTGTCTTGCGGCAACGACGCAATTGCGCAATGCAAAAATGGAATCATTTGAAGACGGTAAATCCATTAGCGTGCGCATTCAGGCTGATTTTTTTAACTCCACCGATCGGATAGTGGATATCAAATTCGAGCAATTGGATGAAAACAAAACTCGCATTTTCATCGATTATTCGGCCAAACTTACAGCCTTTCGCAGTTTCATCATTGAAAAAGTTTGGGGGCCAAAGTGGGCACCCATCTTTTATCGTCTCGATGGAAAGAAGAATCAAGAAACCCTTTCGCAGATCACCGACTATTTGCAAAGGGTCCCGGAATGGAATCACAAATACGTGTACGGCGATTCATTTGGTGACAGACAAGTCGCCTGAAATTTCTCCCGAACAAAGACTCAGGACTTCTTCAAAGTCTTTATCTGTCCATTGGCACCAATGATGACTCGTTCGACAAGATCGACAAAGAGCCCGTGCTCGACTATGCCCGGCACCTGATTGAGCTTCTGCGAGAGCGCGCCGGGATCGTCTATAAAACCAAAATCGCAATCGAGAATAATATTGTTTTCGTCGGTGTGGAAAATATTTCCATCCTTCTTTCTAATGACGGCAGTTGCGCCCATCTGCGACAGCGTCTTTTCGACTGAGCCACGAGCGAAAGGAATCACTTCCACCGGCAGTTTGAATTTGCCAAGACGTTCGACGATTTTCTTTTCGTCGACAATGATCACGACCTGCCTGCAAGCGGCTGCGACGATTTTCTCGTGCAAAAGAGCACCACCGCCACCCTTAATGAGATTCAGAGACGGGTCGACTTCATCGGCGCCATCAATGTCCAGATCAAGAATCGGATATTCTTCCAGTGTCACCAGAGGAATGCCAACCTTCTTCGCCAGTTGGGCGGAGGCATCCGAAGTCGGAACACCTTTAATCTTCAGTCCTTGCTCCATTCGCTTGCCAAGCAATTCAATGGCAAACACAGCCGTCGAACCAGTGCCCAATCCCAAAATCATTCCATCGGCAACAAGGTCTACTGCTGCTTGAGCTGCGAGTTTTTTGTCGTCATCCGCTGTCATTGTAAACTCTCTATGCTTCTCGCCAATCCAACTTAAGTAAAAACTCCCGCTATTGTTTCACAGATCATGACACCTCATGATTCGAATTATTTATGAGGACAATTAGGTTGCATTTCCGCCAAAATTCCTGTTTTTTGTATCTACCTGCCTGATAGCACCGAAAAACGGGTACTTTTAGTGTGCAAGAGAGCCAAAGGGTGAAGGTTTTTCTCATGGATCAAACAGCGCAAGAAGTATCGGCTCGATTTATCAAATTACTGCAGGTTTCAGCAATTGCATTAGTGTCGGCTTGCACTATCGGGCTGGCCGGCGGATGGCAATGCACGGCTTTAGCCGTCAAGAAAGAAGATCCGATTGCAACAGAAACGCGCGCTTTGATGGAAGCCAATAAGAAAGAAGAAGCGCAGGCAAAACTCGCTGCCGCCCTGCGGAAGTATCCAGACGACGACAACCTCAGGCTGCTCCATGCGGAGGTGCTTTATAGTCTGGGACGTTTTCATTTCTCAGCGGATGAAACAAAAGTCGTTCTCGAACATCAGCCTGAAAATGCAGAAGCGGTCTTGCTCAGCGGGAAAGCACTGCAAAGCATGCGACGGCGAGCACAGGCGATCGCCGCTTATAAAAAATTCCAAGCTTTAAAACCGGACGATCCTCGCAGCGGGCAATATGCCGCATTGATTACGGTGCTGGAGTCGGAAAGTGCGCAATGGGATAAAAGAAAAACGGCACCAGGAGATGACTATCTAGCTGCTGTTGCAGGAAGCAATTTACTGAGTTGGAAAATCGATAAGCCGATTTCCGTTTATGTGAAAGATGGAACAGGGGTGGAAGGATACCGCGCCGACTTCGAAGAATCGCTGAGACAGGCATTTGATGAATGGAGTGATGCAACAGACGGCAAGCTGAAATTCGTCTTTATTCAAGATCCAAGTACGGCGCAAATGACCGTGACATGGACAAATGATTTACATGCTCCGGCACTGACGCCGGAAGCTGGATTGGCGAAGACATCTTTCGGAACCAACGGAATCGAAAACGCCGAGATCCTTTTGCTTACTCTCGATCCCCTCAAAGACGGACCGCTGGGAAAAAATCGCATGTTCAATACATGCTTGCATGAAATAGGTCACGCACTCGGATTGCAGGGGCACAGCCCTCATGAAGACGACATTATGAGCAGTCAGCTCGGTGTGCAGCAAGGACTATCACCGCGCGATGTTCGCACAATCAATGCACTCTATGGAGATAAGTCCGCACAAACACGGCAACTGCCCGACAAGGACGAATACGGACGACCACTGCCTGCCTCGGTCATCTGCGAAAGGCATGTTCAAGAGGGTTACATCGCTGCTTCGAATAATCAGTTTGAAAAAGCAATCACTGAGTTCGAAGCGGCACTGAAGATAGATCCGAAAAATGAGAAGGCGCGCGAATCGATTGCCATTTCGCTGAACAACATGGCCATCTTAAATGACAGCCATTCGGACAAAGCAATCGAGCTGTTTCGCAGTGCGCTTTTCTGGGATCCGGCCTACGATACCGCTCGAAGAAATCTCAACTCGTACCTTCAATCAAAAGGCATCGAGCCGACTTCATTCGACGTGCGGGTGAAACTGGCAGAGCAATGCCTGGCTAAACATGACACCAGAGGCGCAGTTGTGGAATACACCGAGGCACTTATTTATAAAGCTGATGAGGCGACCAAGAAAAAGCGCGACTCATTGCAGACCGAATTACGCAAATAATTGCTTGCTAATTTTCCGCCTGTTCGTCTGTTTTTTGAAACTGCTCCCACGATTGTATAGTCGACTGCGGAGCGGGATGGAGCTTGTCGTAAACAATGAGAACATTCGTCAGTGGGCGGCCGGCTTTCATGATTATCGAGCCATTATGAGCAAGCGCGCGGGAGGCTCCTCCATCAAGATTCATAGCTTCGACACAACCGATCTTCTTCATCATCTCAGCCTCACGCTCCAGTGAGAGCCCGTAGAGAAAACTGACGATATATAGCTTGTCTTTGCTGGCGGGATATCCGATCGCTTGCCTTGGCCCGACAGTCAGTACGTGTGAATCAGTGAAACCTTCCAAATCAGGGTGGACCCATACTTCACCCTGTCTCAGCAAGCGCGGGCCGCAAGTGAGAGAAAACCAGTGTTTGTCCCACTGCGGCTGGCCCTCTGCTCGTGCCGTAACCATTTCAAGTTTATTTTCGGCTCTGATACCAAGTGTGGTTCCATAATTTTCCCAGCGGCTGTATTTCAGAACTTTGCCGTCCGAGACGAGATTGCCCATCACACGTTGTTCTTTGTCCTTGCTGAAAAATGTGCCGTTGATCAACACGGCACCTTTGTGAGCGGTCACAAAAGACTCGAAGTTTTCTGCTCCATAACTGACGGAAGCGCTGTTTGCTTCAACGGCGTTGTGAGGCAAAAGCACTGAGATATAAGTGTCGTAGTCTTTCAAATCGACGGTCGCTTGGTAGAAAGGAATTCCATCTATTTTTCTTTTTTCGAACTTGACTGGATTTCTTCGACCTCTGATTTTCTTGTTCGGCTTCGATGGCGGAGGTATGAAAAACGGCGGAGGCACGGGCAAACCGACTTCTGCAAGCTCTTCTTTTGTCGGTGGTGGAATGCTGAATTGAGGAGGCTCCGGCCAATTCTTCTGCTGTTCCATCACCTGCTGTGGAGTCGGTCTGACAGGATGTTCGATTGGAGAAGGCTTCATCAACTCTTTGAACTTTTCTTCAATTACAGCGCAACCGGTGAGCGACAAAACACAGAGGGCAAGCACCCCTGTAAATCGTGCTTTTCTTTTCCATTCAGTTGATTTTAACGGCATTTTTCAAATCAGTTTTTTCACTGAAGCTGCGGACAAAAGAAGGGCGGGATCGCTGTCCATCTCTTGAATAGAGTACGAGACTGCCACCATGCCGAATTTCTTGAATGACTCGTTTGATGATGCCATAACTGCATTTGAAAAACCAATCTGATCATGAAGAACATCAGTGTGAGTCATGGTGCCGGCCACAGCCCTCGTGTGTCCCAGCATAATTTCTTTGACGGTTTCGTCGATTTTAGCGCTGCCCAGGAAGTGCTCCGCGGCCGCCAATACACTTCCTGGATCGGCTTTTACTTTCACTTGAGCTATGGCTTTGAATTTGAGCTGCGAGCCGTCCCTTGTTATGTATGGAGTTTCCGGATTCAGTTCAATCGGTATGCACTCGAGGCTCAGATAATTGCATTGCTGGATTACAGGAAAAACAGTCGAGCCGCCTCCTATCAAAACTCTCGACATGTTGCCCGCATCGTCTGCCGACATCATGCCTGAGACGATCATTGCCTGATTGGGAGGACATCTTTTGTAGAAAGAACTGATCATCCAGACAAAAAAGCCCAAGCAGACCACTGCCATCCCAATCAGTCCGGCGACTCCCACTTCCATACCCATAGTCTGTTACTCCTTAGATGCGCAATGCCGCAGGATGATCGCTAAGCCTCGAATGCTGCAGCAAGGCTTTGTTGTTTTTGTTTTCGTTCGGGAGATGATGCAACAATCTTATCCAAATTAAGACGAAAACCGCAAAATCTCATCAAAAGATCATTATCATGACATCCGCCTGTGGGCTGCGCCTGTTTGCGTTTACGTGCCCACAAAAGGCTATTCCAATGAGGAAATGAAAGCGCGCGGTAATCTTAGTATGATCAGAAAATTCCCTGCCAAAAGGACAAGAAGTGGAAAGCCACTTGGAATCACTCATCATTCGTCCAGCGACAGCCGGCGACTTGCCGCGGCTGACAGAAATCTACAATTACTACATCATCAACACAAGCATCGCCTTCGATACCGAGCCGATGACTGAAGAAGACTATCAGCCATGGTTCGAAAAGTATTCCGAAACCGGACCTTATCGGTTGTTGATGGCGGAATTGGATGGCAAAACAATCGGCAGCGCGGGCAGCAGGCAATACAGAGATCATCCTGCTTTTATTGAAACAGTCGAGTTCGGCATTTATTTACACCCGGATGCACGAGGCAGAGGCGTTGGCAAAAAACTCTATGGTGCGCTTTTCGATGCCATAAAGAATGAGAAGGTGCATCTTGTAGTTGCCGGAGTCGCGCTGCCAAATCCCGCGTCGGTAGCATTGCATCGAGCAATGGGTTTTACAGAAGTCGGCGTTTTCGATCAATACGCGCAGAAAAACGGGCAATACATAAGCTCGATGTGGCTTCAAAAACGCGTGTAGCTTTCTTGTTTATTTTTGCCTGGTTCTTAGCGACCAAAGAAGCGGCGGATGATTCGACCTGCCGGCCGACCTTGCTGACCGCAATTGCCCTGGCCTTGTCCACAGCCGTATCTTCTGTAGCATTCACCACGTGCTTGCTGACCGCAAGGCATGCAACCGCGACATTGTTGGACACAGCCGCTGTCGCAGCTATATTCGGCTCTGGGGCGCTCAGCCTGTACGGGTTTTTGCACACCGTAAGCCTGCTCCAGTCTTTGCAGAACTTGCTCGGACGACAATCTCGGAGCTGATGCTGCGTTCTTTTTGAGCTCTTCAACCTTAACTCCAGCAGCACGCATGGCGTCTACGAATGGCGCATTTTCCGGTCGATCCAGGTCATTGCTTCTGCCATAAACATCTCTCAAAAGATCCGTTCCGGCAGACAACATCGCTAGTTTCTGTTCGGGCTTTGGCATTCTGTTTGCGTTTCTAACCATGTCCAATCCAAGTTCGGCACGCAGGAGTGCTTGAGCCTGGGACAATTGATCATAAACCTCTAACTGTTTATCACGCTCAGTTTGATCTTGAATTTGAGCAATGTCCTTGAGCCGCTGAGCCATCAGATCAGGTCTTGCTTGCGAGGCCAGTTGCATTGCACGAACATATTTTTCCTGACGTGCTCTCATGGTGGCCAGGTCGGTCATTGGTGCATCGAAAGCCGCTTTGCGCGCTGCTTCAATTTCAGTAGCCAATGTTTTTGCGTCTGCCGCCGTCAGGCTCAACTTGAATTCTTTTGCATGACCGGCAGTAGCGTCGCTGGCAAGTGAAGCTTTAGCGGCAATTTCCTCACTCAAATTGGGATTGTTCCAGTGGTGACTCGTTACCTTTTCCGGTTTCGGATGACCGCTTGCATCAGCCGTCAGCGATTGAATACTGGTCAAAACCTCTTTCTTGCCGCCGCAAGATTTGAGACTGTTATCGATCCAGGACTGCCACTCTTTCATTTTGGCATTATTAGGATCGGCTTGAACCGCGGCATTTACTTTGTCGCGATCGACAACCAGGAATTTTAGATTGGGATTTTTTTCCTGCAGTGCTTTGATGTTCTTCACCGCTTCTTGGCTGCCGGGAATATCGCGACCGACAACCATGATTGCGATTCCAGAACCATTTTTGGCTGCTTCTCTGTAAGCTTCTGCGAAATTGCCGATAGTGAACGCGCCTGAGTCTTTGACTGCTTGACCAAGAGCGTCCAGTTTTTCCGTGCCGCCTTCTAAAGAAGCTGCTTCGAATTCTTCCGGAGTCATCGGTCTGTCCGCAGGCAAAGTCGGATCGTTCGGCTTTACTTGCTCCGGAGGTTTTTCACCTTCTTTGGTTTCGGTCTCGGCCGGTTTCTTTACTTCCGGCGGTTTCTTCTCTGCTGCAGGTTGTTCCCCGGGTGGTTTTTCACCGGCCGGCTGTCCGCCTTCAGGCTTGGGGGTTACTACTCTTAGATCCTCGAGCAGGAGCGGTGTGCTCCGCATGCCCAAATCATCCACCAGCTTTTTGAAGTATTCCTGAGCTTCCGGTTTCATCTGATCATAGTGTTTGGACAACGCCAGCAATGCATCGGGATTACGCTTCCAGTTGGGATCGTTTGCCCAGTTATTCTGTCCCTCAATTCTCAATCTCAATGGGTCAGAAAATAAACTATCGTGATTTCTCAATCCATTTGGACGGAACAGTTGGCTCAAGTCAGTGCGATCGAAAGCACTGGATAAATCTCTGTCGCGATCAAAACGAAGTCGGTTTGGATTGAGAAGACTGGAAAGCGGATCACGCTGACCAAGAAGATCGCTAGTTCCCAGACCTCGACCTCTCAGTCCTAAAGTTCCATTGTCTCCCATGCCGAAAAATTGATTGCCGCCAGGCTGCTTGAACCATGTGCGTACATCGTTGGTATCGATTGATCCTTCAGAAGATCTTCTGATACGAATGTCTCCCAATCCTCTGCTTGTGTCGAGTTGCAGAAGGTCGCGATTGAGCCTGAGTTCAGGTTGATCGCCTCCAGCCGGACCGTCCATTGTGCGGGGGCGCCAGGTTGGATCCAGCTTAAGACCTGTGATTTCCAGCGGCTGCACCTCTGCACGCCGGCTGGGATCGTTCTCCTGAATTTCCTTCCACAGTTTTTGATCGTTAAGCCTTACATAATCAAAGGGAGTGCATTGACCGTTTTCGCAAACCGCCTTGTTTTCGTAATCGATATGCCTAGCGGGCTTTGCGCCTACAATTTCAACCATCTGTGAGAATTCCTGGGCTGGGGGCTACCAGAAATGCTAAATGAGAGTTGTTTCACTTTCGTTGCATGCCCCGAAACGCAAAGCCCGTGGGGTCTCTATGGTTTCGGGCGAACGCCCTGGGGCGCCACCGGAGCCGTCGCATGTTTATCCATCCACGCAGTTAAGGCTTCAATGAGCATTCCCGATTGCTTGAGAGTTTCAAAAATCAAATGCTCCTCAGTTCCTATGATGAAAAGGTTCTTGTCCTGTGAGCTTACAGCTTCGAAAAGTTCATAAGTGCCTTTCGGTTTCACCAGCTTATCCTTGAGACCCTGAACGAAAAAGACGGGCATGGTCTTTAATTTTGGACAAATCTGTTTCGTATCGCGCATAAACACCGCAAATCTCATGAGTTCTTTAGGGCTCATTTCCATTTTCGCTTTGAGATCGTCGTGCCAGACTTCACGAACGCTCGGATTTGCTGTTGCTTGATTTACGACCATATCTCCAACGCGAAATGGCTTGTTAGGGTTTTTTAGAAAATGAACTGCCACAGTCAGACCCATCTTCTTTGCCTGAAATCTTTCCGCAGATGGAACAGAAGCAATTACACCATGAAGGTCTTGAGAATACTTCTCGCCTGCGCGCAGAGCTATCGCACCGCCCATCGATTCACCCAGGAGATAAATGGGGACGCCGGCATGGCGATCGCCTATCAGTCCAAGGACACTGCCGACATCGTTAATCGCTTCATTCAAGCGCAAATCTTCTTGCCCCGGCGTTGTGAGCCAGGCACCAAAGCCGCGGACGTCCATGGCGTAAACAGCATATCCGCGCGCGGACATTTGCATGCCGAAAGGCGTAAATGCCTGATTATCCAAACCCAGCCCATGGACGCACAAAATGGCAGCGCGAGTGGCTCTGTCAGTGGGCATCCAACCGATGACCGGCAGCGTGCGAATGCGAAACTCTCCTGCCAGCCAGATATATTCTGCTGGAGACTTCGGAGCAAACTCACTGATGTAATGCTTCTCAAAAATTTCTTTGCGCTCAGTCAGCGATGGCAGTTTTCCGTGCGACTCGAGACCGAAGCGAAAGTTCATCAACTTTTCCAAAGAGGCAGAAACCTCCTTGCGAACAAGCTCTTCATTTGGTGGGTTTTTCATGTGCCGATAGAGATTGAGCGTTTGCAATTGAGCCCAGAAGAGAACTCCGGCGTCATCCCACAACCCGGACTTCGCGCGCTCGGCCGTCACACTCAAAAGTTTCTCCGCATAACTTTGCGCATCGGTATAGCGTTTCTCGACCATGAGAATGCCCATCGCTGACTCGTAGAGGTCAGCAAGAATTCTGGAATTTCCAGGCAGTGCGGATGAAATTATCAATGCGGCATTGTAATTGGCAAGCGCGTCATGATATTTGCGTTCGCCGTAATAACAATCACCGATGCGTTTGAGAAGCAAGGCATGGCGCAACTGTCCCGCGGTGCCGATTGCCGGTGGTTCATGATGCAGCACTGTTTCCAGGTGCCGGCGCGCATCGCCGCTTTTCTCCTGCATTTTCTCGAGCGCGGCAAGCATATAATACATGTCTACTTTGCGTGACACATTCTTTTCGTGCGAAATAATCAGCTCGAGTTTTTTCTCAGCCTCGGGGAGTTTTCCATCGAGTGCTGTTTGAATAATTTCCTGTTCCGCCGCATTAACATCAATCGTTGTCTGCGTGCGCGAAAGTGCATGACGATCATCTGATTGCTTGGCGGCAATCAGAACTCGAGAGCGCGTGATAGAGCTAACGGATGACGCGGCCGAGTATGGCGAAGAAAAAACAGGAGAAATGCAAAGCGGCAATGAAACTGCTGCCACCATCGGCGCTACCAGGCTCACAACACTGATTTTTGCTGCTCTTGTTTCCTTTGATTTCAAAACTTATGCCTATTCATCAGTCACTAATACCAACTATTGAACATATAGCATAATGTCGGGGTAAGATAAGGAAATAAGATAAACTGTTCTGTCATGATTTTTTCCAGCAGACAAAGACGATGACCGAGAAGACAGAAAAAACAAAAAAAGCCGCCAAGGAACCGCCGGTGTATTCGCTGCACCGCGCCGGGCGCTGCTACAACTGCGATTTGAAGCTGGAGCCTCGCAGCCTGGTCAGGCTCAAGGCGGGGCAGGACGAGCGGGAAGTTTATTGCCGCAGTTGCGCAAAACTTGACGACATGGAATTTCTCAAAAGCGGCAATGCAAAAGTGACGCAAATGGCGAAGAAATACTCACAACGCGTAATTGTAGTAATGCAGTGGTCTGAACTGTGGAAAACCTATGAGCGGATCGGATTGCTTGTAGAGCCAACGGCCATAGACAAAATCGAAGAAGAATTGAATATAAAATTCGAGAATCGCGAAAAACATTGACAGACCGAATGACAGAGGAAATCCCAGTGACCAAGAGTGATACTGCAAGATCGACAATCAGTTCGACCGAACGAGAATTCTACAAACTCTGGACTCCAGTCATTCTCAGATACGGAGATACGGACCGGCAGGGACACATCAACAACGCCGCCTATTGCACGTTCTTCGAATCAGGGCGCGTAGCCTTTCTCTGTCATGAACATGGAACGATCGCCGACGATGGTTTTTCATTTGTCATTGCCAAATTGTCACTGGACTTTCTGAAAGAAATGAATTTCCCAGGAACTGTCGAGGTGGGAACGCGGGTGAACCACATCGGCAAAAGCTCGTTCACATGCGGTCAGGCACTTTTCAAAGACGGTGAATGCTGCTCGACTGCAGAATCAGTGATTGTGCTGACCGACGACAAAACCAGACGCTCGGCGCCGCTGCCGGACAAGGTATTGACTGTTCTGCGCGAACTTCAGTAAAACAAAATTTTCAAAGCGGCCCGCGCTCAGTTTCTGGCAATGAGAGCGAACTTGCTTCCGCAATCGGACGCAAATACAGTTGCAGAGCCGGTCGGGGTGATTACTGAACCGACGATTTGATAGCCCTGCGCTTCTAAATTATCGGCATGTTTTTCGAAATTGCTGACAGATAGCACCACCGAACAGGTAAATGCAATCTCTTCCACTATGATGACTTGAGGTCCCGATGGAAAGCGGATCGCACAAATATTTCCACCGCCGGATTCCCAAACTTTTTGTCCTTTCAGAACATCGCAAAAAGCCCGTGCATCGCCGCGCACATCGCGGGACGGATGGACTAGATACTCTACTTGCGTACCATCTTGGGATACGCGTAAATTTTTGCCGCCGGGAGTATCGACACTTGCTGACATCGGCTTGGGAGAAACAACCGTGGCCGCCTGCGCGCCCGGCGCAATTGTCGGCGGTCGCAAACCGCGCCGCCTTTCCATGTTGAGCCGCATCATGGCAGATGTGGTGCGCTGTTTGAAATCCATGGCCATATCAGCTTTTCCGGAATGCTCAATTTGGCGCGCTACTTTCTGCAGCTCCTCGGCAATAGTCTTCTGGTTGTCACCAAATTCCTCTTCCAGAGAAGTGATTATCTTGATAATCGTCTCTTCGGAACTCTGAATGGACGAGTCGTTCATCGCCCTCAAGGCGAGGTCTAATCGGCTCATTTGATTATCATTTGACATGATTTGGGGAGCGCGCTCCTACTTAGCCGCAACCAGAACGTCATTCTATCGCTGTGGCAAGCGGACCGCCAGACCGTATGACAACTGAAAGCCTCCAGAGGATTGTCGTTAATTCTTCTCAGTCGTGCTCAGTCGTGGCACAATTATGACTATGGCCAAAATACTCGTAGTCGAAGACGATACCGAAATCCGCGAAGCGCTCGTAGATGTTCTCCAGCATGAAAAACATACGGTTGACGCACTGGGCGACGGCGCCGATGCCTGGGAAAGTCTGCAACGCTTTGAATACGACTTGATCATTCTGGACTGGGGACTGCCGGGACTGGAAGGTATTGAAGTTCTCAAACGATTCCGTGGCAAGGGCGGAGGGACACCCGTATTATTTTTGACCGGACGTCATACCGTGGATGAAAAATTGACGGGTCTCGATTCGGGGGCTGATGACTATCTGCCGAAGCCGTATGACATGCGCGAGTTCCGAGCCCGAGTAGGAGCATTGTTGCGCAGACCGAAAGAATTAACGAGCGACATTGTTCGCTGGTCTGATATCGAACTTGATACCAAAGCATTTCGTTGTTTGCGGCGTGGAGAAGAAATAAGACTGCTGCCTAAAGAATTTGCCCTTCTCGATTTTCTGATCCGCAATCGCAATCTTGTTTTTACACCCGATCAACTGGTAGACAAACTTTGGGCCGGCGACACCGAAGTTTCCGTAGACGCGATTCGACAATGCGTTAAAAGACTGCGCACGAAAATCGATGTTCCTGACAGACCTTCTTACATCACGACAGTCGTGGGCGTCGGCTACAAAGTCGAATCAGAATAGTGGCTGGCTCTTAAAGCCAGAAAGGCCGCATTGCTGCGGCCCCTCTTCCCTTGCGAGCAAAAGTCTAATCTTCGTCGAACAATTCCTCTCCGTGAGAAGATCTCCATGATTTTCCAAAGTAGTTACCATCTTGCGTTACTACCTGGTTTTCTTTTACGAGACCCTTCATGAGCGGTCCGTTTACGCCCTGTGACCAGAGGCTGATGTAGCCGTTCTCATCGGTGCTTATCTCGACTGTCAATTCCTCGTCGCCGTTCTTCAGCGTGACGACTTTCTCCCCGCGCTGAGCTAGTTCCCAGGCAGCGCGCAGCCTGTCGGCAGGATCTTTTGAGTCTTTGGCCAGATAGCTTTTCAGATCGTCGACATCCAACTCTTGGAAATATTCATCGTTGACTCTGGCTTCTTCGGCTACCTCTTCCTCATCCTCATCCTCATGCTCGTCATCAACATCATCATCGTCACTGTCGCGCTCTTCATCATCTTCTGGGACTTCGTCATAACCGCGCTCGTCATCATCCGAGCGTTCATCATCTTCCTCGTCTTCGCTACCGTCGCCGTAGACACCGTCGAGTTCGATTACTCCGTCTCGACCGTCTGTGAATTTCGCAACGTTGGCACCATCCGTAACTGAACTTCTGACGTCAGTGGCATACTGTGTCAACTCTTCCTTGCTAACATGATCGCGCCACATATCGCCTTCACCATTCGTGTTCTCTATGGTGGCGCGGTCCTTTTGAATCAGGTTGGCGGCCAGTATCTCCAGAGGATTGTCACTATATGCTTGAGCATTGCTGATTTCTTCGTTGCTCAACTGATCGTTTCCCATGCCCAGGAAATAGCCATTGCCTTTGTCGGTATTCAAATTGTCAAACTGCGAAGTTATGAGGTCGCCGCTGATACCAATCTTAGGCAGAATGGATTCCAAACCTTCATAGCTGAGATTGCCATTCGCAATGCCTCTTTTCAGAGCAGTGTTAACTTCACCCCAGATTTCCGGAGTACGTATTGCGTGACTAATATCGGCTATAGCGTCCTTGTATGCATTGGAATCTAATGCATCGCTACGATCTGCCATGACTCTAACCTCCGGCTCGCAAAAGGGATAGCACCAGATATGGTGCCAAGGGGTTGTGTTTAAGTGGTGTGGGATTTACCTGTCGCTGTCTTCTGGGGTAGCGACGGTATTACATTAGCTGACACGCATGACATTCGTTTGACAGATTTGCATTGCAACAAGTGAAAAGAGCCAACTCCAACAGCGTTGGCTTTGGCTCTTCCCGACCTCTCCGTTCTAACTTGTTTT
>JADYYD010000013.1 GCA_020853845.1 Candidatus Melainabacteria bacterium | reverse complement strand
TGAAATAAAGCGTCCATAGTCGCCAAAAGCGCACAGTATCAAGCTGGCGGGCTTTGCTTTGCAACCAAACAAGCGCGGATGCCAAGAACGCCCGGTTGACGAGCGATTACGAGTTTTTCTCAATCAAAAAAATTGTGAATCTATTGCCAGGTCGTGTTTCCGAAGTCCTCTATAATATGGTCAGAGCGTACCCTTTCAAGATCTGACGTCTCCAACGTCCGGAACGATCTCTGAGTAAACAAATAGTTCTCCAGTGGATAAATGACCGACAATACCGAACCCTGCCCTAGCTGCGGACGCCCAACTCCAGTCGGAACCAGATGCGTTTATTGCGCAACTGTGACCGATCTCGATCTCAAAAGCCTTCAGCTCGATTACATGAAGGCCGCCGAGGGCGAAGAGTCTGAGCTGCCGAAGCAGGTAATAGTGGTTGTTCAAAAAACGGGACAAAAAGTCCCGCTGAAAAACCGCAAGGTCAAAATCGGAAGAGATCCGTCCAATCAGGTAGTAATACCCGACGACACTTTCACTTCCCGCCACCATGCCTGGATTTCCTATGAAGAGAGCGACTTCTGGCTCGAAGACCTGGGATCGACAAACGGTACTTTGCTGAACGGGCACCCCGTTGTAAAACGGCAAGTCCTTTCGGCAGGCGACAAAATCAGAGTCGGACATACCGAACTGACTTTCGAAATTGAGAATTAGCCTTCTCAGATCGGGAAAAAAAGGGTACTAGTTAAAAGAGCGGCTAGACAAGCTTACAGGTAGAATCTTCGGGGATTAGATGGCAGAGACCTCTGGTGGCGCCAACCGCATAGAATTAGAAAGCCAAATTCTTTGCGCATCCCTGCGTCAGAGTTGGGCCATCAATGACGTGAAAGGCGTCCTTACCGTCGTTCGCCAGCTTTACCAGCTCTTCCCGGATTTGCTTCCGCCTCCGCGCACGGACGGCGAGAAAAACGCTTCCAGCCTCTATCCTTTGCTCGGCTTACAATGCGATGTTTCGCAGACGGCAGTACTGTCCGGCTATCTGCGCGCCGTCCGCAATTTCCTGCGCGTGTCGTCGCCGCGCGAACGCCGCGAAGATTATTACCGCTTGCTCGACGCCGGTTACATACTGAGAAAACCAAGATTGCGGCTCAGCCACGATCTTGTTGCCGTTAGAACCTGGCTCATCGAACAGAAAGCCATCGGCGAAGATGGTTCGCTCGAGCCGGAAGCGATTCCAGTCGCTCAACCGACGACGCCACTTCCGAAGCCGCAAGCAATTACGGTGCCGATGGAAGAGAAGCTTCCCTTGCTCATCGACATGCTCAAAGCTTGCCGAGTTATCGGACCGGCAGAAGTGCAAGCCCTCAAGAACCAGATGGCAATCGCGCCGGAAATCCCGCTCAAGGAGCTGGTTTTGAGCGCAGGCTACGTTACCGATACGCAAATGCAATCATTGCAAGTAGGCGAATATCTGCTTTCCAGCGGACAAATTTCCATGCACCAACTGGCCGTCGCTATGTATGACGAGCTTACCGGCATGTGCAAAATGGCAGAGTCCTTGCAGGTTCGCGGCTGGTTGAATACACAATCGTTCTCCTAAGTTCTTAGACAGAAGGCGAGCATTCGTTGACTGAATCTATGCCTGACCCAAATCCTGAGTCCGTTCTGGATTCAATGCATGACTCGCTTCCGGAATCGGCCAAAGCGGTACGATCGCCGCTGCCGGACGCCGGCGACATGCTCTTCATTTTCATCGCCGGCCTCACCTTATTCATGCTTCCGAATTTTCTTTTCGGCGACGGCTCGACCGGATGGCATATCGTCACCGGCATGCACATTTTGGAAACCGGCTCCATTCCTCACACGGACATACTTACCGCCACATTCGCCGGCAAACCCTGGGTTGCTTATCAATGGCTGGCTGATTTGCTCATGGCCCTCTGCGTCAAGGCCGGCGGACTGAACCTATTAGCAGTGGCTTGCAGCCTCTCTATCGCATTTCTTTTCCTCACCCTGTATGACCGCATGAGACGCGACGGATTGTCCGTATTCCTCAGCCTCGTTTTCGTCGTCGTAGGCGCTTTGCTTTCCGCCATGCACTTTCTGGCACGCCCGCATCTGGCGAATTTCTGGGGACTGTATCTCTTCGCCACCAAAATGGATGATTACTGGACGGATAAAATTGACGCGAAAAAACTTTTCTTATGGCTAGTTCCCGCCATGCTTTTGTGGACGAATATGCACCCTGCATTCGCGCTGGGCATCGGCGTCACGGGTATCTATTTCCTGGTTGCGATTCTGGCAAGTTTCACTTCGAAGTCACCAAATGAAGCACAAAAATATCGCGGCCGAATAAAACCGCTTTTCATTTTGCTCGTCTGCCTGGCTGCGGTTACTTTGATAAACCCGTATGGCATCGACCTTCACCAGTATATTTATTCGTATTTGAAAACCAAAGCCTCAGTAATTTCTCAAACGGATGAATTTCAATCACCCACATTCCATGGCGATCTCCATTCGATTTGCCTGGAGATTCTTTTCTTTGGATTAATCGCAGGTTTGTACCGCAGCGCGAAAAACATCAGTGTGCCCAGGCTTCTCACTGTTGTCGTTTTTGCGCATATGGCATTGCAAGCCAAAAGAAACATGCCGCTTTTCGCCATCACCAGCCTGCCTGCGATCGGGCAACTGCTGGGAAATCTCAAAGCAGGCACGGAAAGAATTCCGACCAATCCTCCACCGCTTCAAAAGATTATTCTGCGGGTGAAAAAATCATTCGCCGATTTTGAAGCGCAAGAATTGATGTGCAAGATGCACATCGTCCCTATTGCCTTCTCTGCCTTCCTCGTAATCGCTGCCATGATGGGCGGTTCGGTGGCCGGTTATCCGATTTTGAAATCAGGATTCGATGAGAAAAACAAGCCGGTAAAAACACTGGAATATGCGGTGAAAAACAATCTCGATCCGGCGCATGCGTTCAACTACGATAACTGGGGCGGCTATCTGAGATACAAGCTGGGCAAAGGCGTATTTATCGACGACCGCGCGGATTTCTTTCCTGAGCCATTTTATCTTGAATACGCAAGCGTTTCGCGCGCACTGCCGGGCTACGAAAAAGTGCTCGAAAAATACAAACTCTATTGGGTGATCATGCCGCCCAACAGCCTGGTCGGCGGAGAACTTTCCAAAAATCCGGATTGGAAAGTGGTGGCAGAAGACAAAGGTTCAAGACTTTGGCTCAACGAAAAGTTGAGACCGGCGCCGCCATAAAAATCACGGCGGGTCTTTGAGAAACGCGTCGGCAAGCGCTTTCGTGTACTCATAAGATCGCGGCTCGCTCAAGTGAGCGAGGTCGGGAAAGTCTTCATCGCCCTTCGCTGTGAAATCAGGCTTGTAGTATTTGCAGCCCCACTCGGCTGCAACCTTTTCGAAATTGCGCATATCCTGCTCTCGCGTCGGCGTAGACAGGGGCTCTTGCATGACGCTGCTCACGGGGATGTAGCAAAAGCACATTTTGCCGCCGTGTTCTTTGACATAGGTGACGATGTCTTTGAGAACCGTGTCATTCCAATCGACCGCCTTTTGATCTTTCATGTCGTCGGCCGCGTTTCTTCTGGCGACGAACTTCATGTAGGCGACTGCCTTTTCGTCCGTCCGGATGCCTCCTTCCTGGACAATGAGAACGCCCTTCTTCGCGATTTTTCCGCCATGTGTGAGCCATTCCGCCGCCTCATCCAGAGAGTACATCGTGGCGACGCGCAATAATTGGCCCTGCGAAACCAGCTCGCTGTGCATGCTTGCGACCAGCAAGACTTTCTCAGCCAGCGGCACGTTCGGCTTCCGGCAATATTTCCAAAGATCCGGATAGCTGATGTACGCAGACAGCAATGCCGGCTGGTGCCAGTTCATCCAGTTGTCCGACCATTTGCGCGTATCCGGAAGCCCGCCGGTAGCGGGCATGAAAATGACGCTTCCTTCCAGCACATGCGGGTTTACCTCAACCATTCGTCTTAATCCGAAAAGATATTCGACCGGTGTCGTGTAGCCTTGACCGAGATTGATAGCCGCTCTTGGTGGTTTTCCCTTTTCAGAAATCAGCTCCGCAAATTTCTTCTCGCGCACTGCGGCATTGATTATCGAATTGCCCATAAACATCACATCAAGATGCGCTTTGCGTAAAATATCGGCATAACCGTTGAACCACTGGTGCCCCTTCAAACTCTGCAAAGACAGCTCTGCACCGATTAACGGGATGACGATAATGGAAGTAAATATCAGTGCTTGTGTGAGGAATTTTTTCATCATCAGAATTGAAAATAGATAAATCTCTGCCCGCCGAATTCGCCCAAAAGAACAATGATGAAGATCAAAGTGTAATAAGAAATCCACCGCGTAGAAAGTTTCTGCTGCTCAAAAAAGCTGACTCCGCCTTTGTTTCGCTCGATATATTGAACAATCTCCAAAATCAGAATCGCCGCGCCGGCCGTCAGCATTTCTCCGCCGGTCAGCCCAAGCTCGGTAAGTTTTTCCGCTTGATTCAAAGGAAACAGGTGTCCGACAACCCAGGCAGCATCAGCCGTTGTATTGGCGCGGAAGAAGATCCAGGCAAAACAAACGGCGTTGAATGTGACAAACAAGCTGATGAGCCGGTGGACAGGCGCGGGTAATACCCTGGGAGTGTTCTTCACGGCGCGCTGCCAGAAAATGTAGACGATGAAGAATGAGCCGTGCAAGAGCCCCCATTCAGCGAAAGTCCAGTTGGCGCCATGCCACAAACCGCTAAGGAAAAACACGATGATGATATTGCGAAATCTCAGTATCTCGCCGCCTTTGCTGCCCCCCAGAGGGATGTAGAGATAATCGCGAAACCAGGTGGACAGCGAGATATGCCAGCGGTGCCAGAATTCCTGAATATTGGTCGCGCAGTAGGGCGAATTGAAATTCTTCATGAGATTAATGCCCATTACCCTGGCGGCACCAATAGCGATATCACTGTAGCCGGAAAAGTCGCAATAAATCTGGTATGCAAAACAGTAAGTCGCCAGAAGCAGCGGCAAGCCGCTGTAGTCGTGAGGCTGGTTGTAGACATGATTTACGAGAATCGCCAGGCGGTCGGCTATGACCACTTTTTTGAAAAATCCCCACAGCATCAAGCGCATGCCGCTGACGAAATTCTCCGGCGAAAACGGATGATCTTCCTTAAATTGGTGGATGAGATTTTGTGGACGCTCAATAGGCCCCGCCACCAACTGCGGATAAAACATCACGTAGAGCGCGTAAATGCCCAGGTGTTTCTCCGCCGGTTGTTTGCCCTTGTAGACTTCGATCGTGTATGCCAGCGCTTGAAACGTGTGAAAGGAAAGTCCGATAGGCAGTATTAGATTTAACGGCGGCAGCGTCCAGTTGATGTGCAGGAGATGCAGAATTTCTGCGACGTTGTCGCAAAGGAAAGCGTAGTATTTGAATATCGCCAGCAGCGAGACGTTGGCGATGATGCTGACTAAAAGAAAGAGTTTGCGGCGGCTGCCTTCTGCATTTTCGATCTTCCTGGCGGCGATGTAGTCGACGATTATTATCAGAAACAGAATGGTCACGTAGATGGGAATCCACGCCATATAAAAAATGCAACTGGCGATCAGCAAAAGCACCCAGCGCCAGCGGTTCGGAAGAATGAAATAGAGAGCCGTTACTATCGGGAAAAACAGTAAGAACTCAACGGAATTGAATAGCATTAAAGCCTGAAATGTTTCCTGATTCTAAATATCCGACTTCAGATCTAATAGTTAGTAATGTGCCTTTTTCTTACCCCGTCGGCACGATGTTGATGACATGTTTAAGTTCTCGGGATTGTCAAGCGGAAAGCAATAGAATGATTTTGTTTTCGCCGACGAATGAGGCAAAAACAAAGCCCAGCTCTATTAGCTCCTTATCCAGATTCTAAAAACGGTGATATCAATGAACAGGCCGTACACGGGAACCCCCAGTATCAAAGGTCTAGCGCTCGTTGGTCTGCTGATTTTCGGCGGTTATCAAATCTTCAAAACGGTCGACAACAAAGACTGGCCGGAGGTTACCGGCAAGGTCACCAACATTAGAGTCGATGAGTCCTATCGCTACCGGACCACCCGCTACAACTCCGGGCACTACGAGTACACGGGTGTTGTCGAATACATCTATCTGGTCGACCACGTGTCGCATCAGGGACAGGCGAACCTGCGGACGTTTCACTC
>JADYYD010000012.1 GCA_020853845.1 Candidatus Melainabacteria bacterium | reverse complement strand
TCGGTGACTTATCGCGGACGAAACATGCACATCGCCAGTTGGGCGAAGAAGTTTCTTTTCAAACCAGACCAATTGAACATGCCGATCAGCTATTTGTCGGGCGGCGAGCAAGCCCGAATTCTGATTGCCAACCTGATGTTGAAACCGGCTGACATACTGATTCTTGACGAACCTACAAATGACCTGGATATCCCCTCTCTGGAAGTTTTGGAGGAAAGTCTGGAAGATTTTCCCGGTGCTGTGATACTAGTCACGCACGATCGAATGATGCTTGATTCGGTATCGAAACATATTCTTGCCCTTGATGGAAAGGGAAGGGCTGAGTTTTTCGTCGACTACGAACAGTATGAGCAGGTAGCGGCGCAATTCGCTGCCGAAGAGGAAGCGAAGCCGGTTAAGCAGGAGAAGCCGAAGACGGCAGGCAAAGTGCGGTCAGGTTTGTCTACCGCCGAATCGCGCGAGCTTGACCGTCTGCCGGACAAGATCGAGAAGAAGGAAGCTGCCTTGAAAACAATTCAAGCAGATATGCATAAGCCTGAATTTTCAGCGAATTACGCAAAGCTGCAAGAGTTGATGAAGCAAGAAGAGCAGACGAAGAAAGAACTCGAACAGCTTTTCCAGAACTGGGAAGAACTGGAAGCGAAACGATCGTAGGCTAGACCTTCCAAGACTAAACTAGCAAAGTTCAGTAATTCGAGATGAACAGTTCCGAACCGATCTTGCTTTCTTTTTTCAGATTGCAATTGTTCATCCCATATTGGAGCTGCCAATCCTGAATATTCGCCCATCGATAGAGTTTGCGAATTTCCGGACAGTCATCGTATGTAATTAGAAAACGATGTTTCGGCAATGCTTTTAAAATGCGCGCCAGTCTTACGTGATCGAAGTCATGCAATATGCCGCCACGGCCGTAAAGCCGCGATGCTTTGAAATAAGGAGGATCGAGGAAGATAAACACACCTCTGCCCGGTTTCAAAATCACATCTTCAAAATCCAAATTTGTAATCTGCACATCTGCCAACGCCTGCGGGAGTGGTGCCAATCTTTCAATAGAAGATGCAGTAAAGCGGCGCAAGCTTGCTGCACTCGAAAATCCACCGGCGCGAGTTGTTCCGGAAAAGGTGACTCGATTGAAGAAGAAAAACAAAAGTGCAGCCCGATATCTATCTGCTGTTTTTTCAGCTCTTGCTTGCAGAAAATATTTTTTGATCTTTTCTGGATCGTTGCCGAAACTCAGGCGCAGCATTTCCAAATCTCTCATCAGACGCGCGCATGTTTCCTCATCCTGAACCGCACGCCAAAATGCAAACAGCTCACTAAACTTGTCGTTGATCCAATATTTCTCTGCAAAGTTCGACGATCTCGCATGAAAAAACACGCTGCCTCCACCCACAAGCGGCTCTCGATATTCCCTGGCCGATTCGGGAAAAAGGCGAGCTATCTGTTCTATAGCTCTTTGCTTGCCGCCTGGATATCTGAGTGGGGAGCGAAACCGCTTTGCGGCACCGGGGCTGGTCCCTGAAGTGCCATCTTGGGCGATTACGGCGGTGTTTGTTCCTGCCATCCGCGTAATCATACCTTCGCGGAGGTACCTCTGGTGCTACCGGTGCTAATTCTTATTTTTGGTTTCTCGTATCTATTTGGACATCAGAAGCTTCCTTCGCGGGCATTGCAGTAGAAATTATTTGTCGAATCTTTGTTATTCTTGCTCAGAACTAACATGGATGCCGGTGTGCGCGAAAAATGGAACAGGGGCACTGAAGAACTTCAGTTATCTCCAGAGGATATCGAAAGATTGTTAGCACCTCACATGAAGGTTGAGGTTACGTCGGTCGAGAAGACGTTTGGGGGACTGGCAAATACCAATTTGAAGTTGAGGTTTGCCGGTGAGGAAGACCCATTTCTATTGCGCTTTTGCGTGCGTGATCCAAAAAGCGTAACCAAGGAATTCAATTTGCTGAATTTGGTCTCGATGAGTGTGCCCGTTCCGCGAGTGCATCATTTTGCCACTAATAATCCTGCCACAGGGCATCCCTACATTTTGATGGAATGGATTGAGGGGGAGCGTCTTGAAACCATTCTCGCCGGTCTTAGAAATGAAGACGTACAACAATTGGGGTCGTCAATCGGTGAAGCGCTTGGGTCTGTTCATTCTTACCGTTTTGACCAGGCGGGATTTTTCAACGAAAACCTTGAAATAGACGATCCCATTGAAATGGGTGGTGATGGGCTTCTTCAGTACACTCAAAAATGTTTGAGTAATCCGACGGTAAGTGAACGCCTGGGCATAGAATTAGCAGAGAAAACATACACTTTTGTAAAATCGGAAAATCACCTACTCGATCGATGGACGGAAACGCCTTCTTTGACGCATTGCGACTTCAATTGCTCGAATATTCTTGTGAGCATGTCGGATGAGGGCTGGAAAGTTGCTGCTGTTCTTGATTGGGAATTTGCAATTAGCGCCACGCCGTTTTTCGATTTTGGAAACTTGCTGAGAGCGCCATTGGGAGCGATTCCCGGAATGCCGGATGCAGTGGAGCATGGATACAGAATTTCGGGAGGCGAATTGCCGCAAGAGTGGAATCGGATGAGCAGACTTACAGATCTGACTGCCTGGCTTGATTTTCTGACGCGTGAAAACGCTGGTCCACAGTTGATTTCCGACGCACGCATGCAGATAACGCAAACGATTGCCGAATGGTAACGCGTTAGTATCATCTTGAATTTAATCTCCTGGAAAGTGGAACCTTTGCTTGTTTCCGAAGTCTTTCTCACCGAATTGCTATGGCAATAGGACAGCGGCATAACCTGGCTAGAGCCGGAAAGAAAGCGAATCGCCGTTGCTGGAAACTGGACGGAGG
>JADYYD010000011.1 GCA_020853845.1 Candidatus Melainabacteria bacterium | reverse complement strand
AATAAGCGCCTTTCGAAAACATGCCGCGTAATTACCAGTCTGAGTGGGAGACGGAACCGTGACTAAACGCAAAACGATCATTGCCGGCAACTGGAAGATGTTCAAGACTCGCAAAGAAGCTGCAGAACTCGCATCTGCGGTTGCCGCCGGAGTCAAAGGCGAAAAAGACCTTCCTGAAGTTGTTCTAATCCCGCCCTTCACTTCCATCGAATCAGCAATCAATAATGTGAAAGGTTCGCCGGTTGCCGTCGGCGCGCAAAATATGGACTGGCGCGAGAACGGTGCTTTCACAGGCGAAGTTTCGCCGGTGATGTTGACGGAGCTGGGCGTCACCTATGTGTTGATTGGGCATTCTGAAAGACGCCAGTTTTTCGGAGAAACCAATGGGACCGTCAATAACCGCTTGAAAGCCGCTCTCGAGCACAAGCTGACTCCTATTGTTTGCGTCGGCGAAACATTGGACGAGCGCGAATCGGGACTGACCGATTCGGTAGTCAGACGTCAAGTCGCAGCAGCGCTTGCCGACATCCCCGCCGAGGCGCTCGCTGTCATTGTTGTCGCATACGAGCCGGTCTGGGCGATCGGCACGGGCAAAGTTTGTGAAGCAGATGAAGCCAATCGCGTGTTGGGCCAAATTCGCGCCACAATTGCCGACCTCTACAAAGAATGCGGCAATTCCGAACTTGCCGAGAATGTACCGCTTTTGTACGGCGGTTCTGTAAAACCTTCCAATATCGAAGAGCAAATGGCTAAGCCGGAAATCGATGGAGCTCTCGTTGGCGGCGCCAGTTTGAAAGCCGAGGAATTCCTGCCGCTTATCAAAGCCGGTCAAAAGCGCGTCAAAGATTCGCTTTCCAAAGTTTAAATTCGCTGCGCTTTCTGGCGAGAAGTCATCCGCGCCTATCGGATATAATGCCCTTCGGATCACCTGGAGAGGTGTCGGAGTGGTCTATCGTGCAGTCCTGGAAAGACTGTCTGTGTCAAAAGCGCAGCGAGGGTTCGAATCCCTCCCTCTCCGAGTTTTATTTAGCTGACGGCTGTTTGTGCAAGCGCTGAGCGACGAGTTAAGTCATGCTCATTCGTGACGGTTTCTTAGCGCGCCTGTGGCACCGCCTGAAAACCTGTCGTACAATCCTTTTCAAATAGCACGTCTCATCAGGGCAGGAAAAATGTTGTAGCAAGTCCATGTTGTTCGCCAATCGCCGTTTTGTGCGTTCTTCCGTAAGTTCAAGGAAGCCAAAATCGGTCGGGTGCTGCGTGCGTGGACAAGCGAGCCGATAGAGAACCGGTCGGTTCTTGAATTGCCTGATTGAAAACGCTTATTGCCACATCAATAAAAGCTTGATGAAAAGACACTCTTGATTGGCCTTTTGTTTGACTCTCAAAAACATCAGGTGATGATATGGAATCGCATTTTGTTGAAAAACTTGAAGAAATAGAAAAGGTGTACAACGAGCTGCAGGAAAAGCTCGCTGCCAACCCCGGTACGACCGCGGATTACCGCACCTTGAGAAATCTCGAGAAAACGGTTTCGCTCTTTCATGACTACCAGCGCACGGAAAAGGATATGAAGGGCGCCGAAGAAATGGTGCGGACGGAAACCGATAAAGAACTGAAAGAAATGGCCGAGAGCGAATTGGCCAGCCTGCGCGAGAAAGAAGAAGAACTGGCTCAGCGATTGAAAATCCAGCTCCTTCCAAAAGACGCCAACGATGATAAGGACATCATGGTGGAAATTCGCGCCGGTGCCGGTGGCGATGAAGCCTCGATTTTTGCCGGCGATTTATTGCGTATGTATTTGCGCTACGCCGACAAAATGGGCTGGACGCCCGAGGTTGCATCTTCCAATGAAGGCGAGGTGGGCGGCTACAAAGAAGTGATCATCGCTTTCAAAGGTGATGGTGCTTACAGCCGCATGAAATTCGAATCGGGCGTTCATCGCGTTCAGCGTGTGCCGGCAACGGAAGCGTCCGGCCGGGTGCACACTTCGACAGCCACTGTGGCAGTCATGCCGGAAGCCGATGAAATCGATGTTCAGCTCAATGACAATGATCTGGACATTACAACGATGCGTTCGGGCGGCGCCGGCGGTCAGAACGTTAACAAGGTGGAAACGGCAGTGCGCATCGTGCACAAGCCGAGCGGCTTGATGGTCGCTTGCTCGGAAGAAAGAAGTCAATTGCAAAATAAAGAGCGCGCCAAGCAGATTTTGCGCGCCAAGTTGTACAAGTTGGAATTGGAAGCGCAGCAAAAATCTCTCATGGAAGAGAAACGCGCGCAGGTGGGCTCGGGTGACCGCTCCGAGAAAATTCGCACTTACAACTTCAAAGACAATCGCATCACCGACCACCGCATCAATCAGAACTTCAACTTGCAGTATGTTCTGGAAGGCGATCTCGAAAAAGTCATCGACGCCAACATCATGGCCGACAACGAGCGCAAGTTGAAGGAGTCGCTCTAGTTGTCGTTCGACTCAAATAGCGGCATGGCGATTTCGTTTGCCGAGTGCCGCACTATTCGCCAGGCTCGCGATCAAGTCGCGAAAGTCCTCAAGGAAATCGGCATCGAGCGCGTGGAAGTGCGCCGCGAAGCAGATTTGATAATCGAGCACGTCACCGGCATGGATGCGGTGGCTCGCGAGTTGAAGGCGGACGAGCCTTTGGAGCCCGGTGCTTGCGAAGAGCTGGAAACTATTTTGACAAAGCGTTCCGGCCGAGAGCCGCTGCAATATTGCCTCGGCTACGGTTGGTTTATGGGCATGCGTGTTGTAGTTCAGCCGGGGGTTTTCATTCCGCGCACTGATACCGAGACCCTGTGCGAGCTTACGATTAAACGGTTGGCTGCCATGGGTAATTTGAAAGAATTGCGTGTTCTTGAAATAGGCGTCGGCAGCGGTTGTATCGCGGTTGCCATGCTGAGAGAAATTCCTCATTTGCATGTGGTCGGAGTAGATGTTTCTCAAGACGCCCTCGATGCCACCAGGCTGAATGCGCGCACTTATGAAGTTTCCTCCCGGCTGACTTTGAGCAAATGCGACTTTCGCGAATTCACTTTGAGCGGATTCGACGCCATTATTTCCAATCCGCCTTACATTCCCAGAGCGGTGTTTGAAACGCTGGAGCCCGAAGTTCGGCAGTTCGAGCCCGGCGTAGCGCTGATTGGCTGGGGCGAAGATGGTCTGGATTTTTATCGCCAGTTCGCTAAATTTGCGCTGCCGAAATTGGTCCCGCCTTTAGGATTTGCCGCTGTGGAAGTCGGAGACGGGCAGTCGGAACCGGTCATGCAGATCATGCGCAGTGCCGGAATGAATAAGATCGAGTGCGTCAACGATGTAAATGGCTTGCCGCGAGTGATTGTCGCTGGTATCGCCTGAGAAATTTCGCACGCGCCGGCAGCTTGCCAAGTCCGTCCCGGGGTGAGGGCGGGCAATCTCGAAGCGTAAAGAGATGTAAAAAATCGGGTTTTACTGCTAGAATATTTTTGAAAAGCTCTTCTCTGGTGATGTCTATGCAGGATGGCATACTCAAGGCGATATCTAACGATGGCACCATAAGAGCAGTAATTGCCACCACGACAAATCTCGTAGAGGAAGCCCGGCAGCGGCACAACCTCTCCTTCACGGCGACTGCTGCCCTGGGCAGAGCGATGACCGCGGGTGTTCTTCTCACCCCCGTTGTTGCGCGTGAGGGCCAGGTGACATTGAAGTTCCAGGGCAACGGACCCCTGGGCAAGGTGATGGTCGATGCGTCACCGAAAGGCACAGTAAGAGGCTTTGTTGAAAATCCCCAGGTCGAGTTGCCGTTAAACTCCCTGGGGAATTTTGATGTTGGGGCTGCAATCGGCTCGACCGGATACTTGCATGTGACTATCGATCACGGTTTTGGGCGCGCCCATACGTCCACGGTCGAGCTCGAATCGGGTGAAGTAGGAGAGGATATCAATCGGTATTTGGTCTGCTCCGATCAGACCGGCTCCATTGTGGTTGTCGGAACACACATGAACGCGCGCGGCGTGGAAGCGGCCGGCGGGCTTATCGTGCAGCTTTTGCCCGATCATACTGAAGAGACGATCTGCCGCATCGAGAACAACATCACCACTTTTGGTACGTTCACTTTCCTCATGCGCCGAGGCATGAGTCTCGAGCAAATTCTCGAGCGCATTCTGAGCGGTTTTGAAGTGGTGCCGATTGCCGGCGCCAAGCCTCTTAAGTTCTACTGCAAGTGCTCCAACGAGCGTTTTGTCGAGGCTTTGCGCTGGATGGGTTCCAAGGAGCTTCTTTCCATGGCTGAGGAAGACGGTCAAGCGGAAGGACGTTGTCATTTCTGCAATGCCGTGTATCACGTCGGCAAAGACCGGCTGCTCGATCTGGCCAGAGGCAGCAAATAGCCGCTCGGCCGGCGCCCGGCGCGTAGCAAAATTACAGCCACTAGCGTATTCTTTTGAAGAATGGCACTAGTCAACTACCAGAAGCACGAGATCATTTACAAGGTCGTTTATTACGGCACCGGACTTGGTGGCAAGACGACAAATTTGCGCTATCTGCATGCCAATCTCGACAAGTCTGTCAGAGGCGAATTGGTGACTGTCGCCACAGAAACCGAGCGCACACTCTTTTTTGACTTCATGCCGCTTGACCTTGGCGACGTGGAAGGCTTTAAAACCCGTTTTGCTCTTTATACAGTTCCCGGGCAAACAGAGTACGGGGAAAGCAGGCGGATGATTCTCAAGGGTGCCGACGGCATTATTTTCGTGGCTGACTCGAGCGCCGTGCGCAGGCGCGCCAATATCGACGCGCTTGCCGGCATGATGGATAACTTAAAAGAACACAAGCTAAATCTTGGACAGGTGCCCTGGGTTCTTCAGTACAACAAGCGTGATTTGACCGACGCTCTGCCCGTAGAGACCCTGGAAAAGGACCTGAACGAGTCTGGAGTGCCTTCATTCGAAGCGATAGCCACCGAAGGCAAGGCAGTGTTTGCTACGCTGAAGTCCTTGAGTCATCTGGTCGTTCAGCGCCAGTAAAAATTTTCGAGCAGTTCGAAATATTCGAAAATAAGTGAGTGCTCTCCCGGTGAACTGTTTCTTACCTGTTGCGGAATTGTTCTGCACGGGACAAAACATTTCTTGCCGGGCTGATAAAACTGCGAACTTCGGGGCGATTTAGCCCGCAAACAAAGACAGGCGCACATTGTGCGCCTGAAGGACCTTATAGGTCACTGAATACTCACTGATTGAACGCCTGGAGGCTCCGATTAGAGCGCCCGCTGGACTTTTCCGGCTTTCAGGCAAGAGGTGCAAACCTTCATCTTTTTGACGGAGTTTTGCAATTTAACTCTGACCGGTTGCAGGTTTGGCAGCCAGCGTCTTTTGTTGTGCGGGTTCCAGTGAGAACGCAAAAAGGTATAGCTGCGCCCGGTTGTGGGGCCCTTTTCGCACACATCGCAACGTTTTGCCATTTCCCTAATTCCCAATATTGGTTTGTTTGCC
Organism: Candidatus Melainabacteria bacterium; assembly: GCA_020853845.1. Classification (GTDB taxonomy): domain Bacteria; phylum Cyanobacteriota; class Vampirovibrionia; order Obscuribacterales; family Obscuribacteraceae; genus QKMZ01. The sequence continues at coordinate 1,322 of JADYYD010000011.1, read as the reverse complement.
AGTTCAACCCATCAGCCGATAGCTTCAGAGATTGAAGCCGTCGCCGTCGGCGTTTTCAGCCGAAGTGATGAGCGAACCGTTGATTTTACCACGAAAGGCTTTTCAGGCGTAGTAGTAAAGCTATTACTAAGCTCTAAGACCGAAAGGAACATTTACACTAAACCACTCCAAGGCCGGCCTTCGACGTGGTAGTCTGTTTTTGGGGTTACAGCTTTGGCTGGCGTTGTCAGGCAAATCAACCTAACCGGGAAATCAAGCAGCCATTTCTTGACTGTTTTGACTGTTTTGAATCAAACTGTGTCCCCCCCTTCCCCTGTATCGAGATCAATTCTCGTAAGATCACTTCTAATGCTGTCCCAATCGTGGTATCAATTCCTGTTGTCGCCCCATCAAGCGCTTGAAATCCTTGAGCGCCGGTGCGGTTTGGCGACGTTGGGGTAGGAAGGCAAGGATGGCTTTAGTAAATTACGCGGCGCGTGAAATCAACTGCAAAATCGTCTACTACGGCACCGGTCTTGGTGGCAAGACGACGAATCTCAAATATATTCACAGCCAGTTGGCACCGACGACCAGGGGCGAACTGATCTCACTGGCAACAGAAACTGAAAGAACCTTGTTCTTCGACTTCCTGCCTTTGGACCTGGGCTCCGTGCAAGGTTTCAAAACCAGATTCTCTCTTTATACCGTTCCTGGTCAGGTTGAATACAACGCGTCCAGAAAGCTGATTTTGAACGGCGTCGACGGCATCATCTTCGTTGCCGATTCCGATGTAATGCGCTCGAAAGACAATGTCGAGTCGCTTCAAAACATGATTGAAAACCTGGCCGAGTACAGCCTGACACTGGATAACATCCCGTGGGTGCTCCAATACAACAAACGCGACCTGGCAAATGCCATGCCTATCGAGCGTATGGAAAAAGAACTGAATATCCGTGGCGTCCCGAGTTTCGAAGCGGTTGCTTCCGAAGGGCTCGGCGTATTCGCTACCCTCAAGGCAATCTCTAAACTGATTCTCAACAGACTGCAATAGCGGTTTGAATCTCGAAATTCTTTTGGGCGGCGCAGAGCGTCGCCCGTTTTCCTCATTTTAGATACGCGCTGCATATAAGCGAAATTTTTCACTGGCGGTTCGTGCCTCGATCTTTTAGTCTTATTGGCAGAGGGACTAGTTTTAAGACCAAGGTCTCCCTTTTGCCAACGACGACGAGCAACACTCCACAAACAAGGGAATCTGAACTTTCCGCATTACGGAGAGCGGTTCTTGTCGAGAGGCGTTCGCGTTACGCTGACTTTCAAGGCAGGCGCACGACCTTTTCCAAGTT
>JADYYD010000010.1 GCA_020853845.1 Candidatus Melainabacteria bacterium | reverse complement strand
GCGCAAATCGGTTGAATTAGAAATGGAATTGCCCAGGCCAGCGCTTCAGCCTGATGCCCCCAACGAATGATCAATGCAGTGGTGATCAAACCTATTGTCCAGCCCATCAAAATCAGATTGATGAAAAATGGAATCATACAAATGCCGAGCGCGCCGAAATTGTAATGGTAGAACCAGTACGAGAGCGGAATTAATATTATTGAAACACACACCGATTGGACCAGTCCAGAGATGCAAGTCGCTGCGACAAATTCGAACGTTCGTACCGGTGCGACGAAGATGTTCACGAAGTTTCTCGACCACACATCTTCAAGAAAGGAAACGCTGACCGCTTGTTGCGCGCGATACAAAACATTCCACATAATTACAGCGCCGATGAAGAAAGTGAACACTCCAGGAACGTTGTTATTCACCTTCATCATGTACATCGTGAGGAAACCCCAGATGAGCAGGTCCATCACAGGCCAGAAAACAATGTCCAGAATTCTGAATGAGCTTCTCGAATAACAGTAATAGTATCGAAGCAATAAGCCTCTTAATCTTGCTAGGCTCATGCTTCTTCACCTGCTTTTTCTTCTTCCTCGATCAAATCGCCACCGCGGGCGATGCGGATGAAAACATCTTCCAGGGACTTTTGTTTGAACTGAGCCAAAATTTGTTTTGGCGAACCTTCAGCATGAACTTTCCCATGCTGCATGAAAACGACCCGATTGCAGATTTCCTGCACGTCCTTCATGTTGTGAGACGTATACAGTACAGTCATATTCTTCTCTTTCTGAATTTTGACGATCAGTTTGCGAACTTTGTCTGCAATATCCGGATCGAGGCTAGCTGTCGGTTCATCCAACATCAAAAGTTCAGGGTCATTCAGCAACGCTTTGCAAAGATTCAAACGGGTGGATTCGCCTGAAGAAAGTTTTCCAGTGAGCGTGTTTGCAAATTGCGAAATCTCGAACATCTCCAAAAGTTCGTTGATTTTTTCTTTTGCTTTTTTGACTTGATACAGAGCTGCGAAGACATTCAAATTCTCGCGAACCTTCAGATTTTCCGGCAGCCAAATATAAGCCGACGAAAAATTGCAGCGTTGCAATATTTTTATGCGCTCTGTTGCAATCGGCATCCCAAAGATGTTGACAGTTCCCGAGGTAGGCAACACCAGTCCCAAAAGGGTCTGGATCGTCGTAGTTTTTCCGGCGCCGTTGGGGCCCAATAGTCCGACAACCTCCCCCCTATTGGCGTGGAAGCTAACATCCTGGACCGCCACCTTGGCGCCATACTCTTTGCGCAGATTTTTTATCTCAAGAACAAGCTCAGACATAAAAGCCAAGATAACATAAGCCAAGTTACTATTATGTGGAAACACCAATCATCAACTCAAAGTGAAGCGAATCAGGCTACCAAACATATTCAAAGCATTGCTATCATACGCACTCATTGCCTCGGCGTGGAGTGGTGGAGCGATAGGCGGATCGAACGCAAACATGGCTCTTGCGGAAGAACCCAAGGAAAAACCCTACATCGTCGAGACAGAAGTCCGCCCCCTTCCGGGAAGTTTAGACACTGTACCGATGTTCAACAGCAACAGCCCTGAAGTAGTTCGTACTTCCGGAGTGCTTCTTTCATTGCTGCCAAAGGTCGGGAAAACTCATCCGGAAGCACACCTCGATTATCCTTTGAAAGGGAAGTTTCGAGTTTTTACCCATCACATCAACAATCGCGGCAAAGGTGAAGACAAAGTTCTATTCCTCGGGCTGCTCGCATACAATCCGGACGATAAACCCGCGACTGTCCGGATTTTGCGTGCCGCTAGCTATTTAAGTCAACCAGATGCACCATTCATTAAACTGCCACCATATCAGGTGAATAACGACGGTTTGATCTATGCAGGTCCGGGCGATAGGGTTACAAACGACTATCTGCGAGGCGACAGGCAAACCGGCTGGCCATCGAAGGTAACCGTTCCCGCCAATGGATATGCAATTGTTTATTCGTTACCGGTACAAGTACGCGCGATTGTTTCGCATAGCAACGGACGCAGCAGTTTGCTGGAGCTATCATGCAACAAGAATATTCATCTGGCGGAAGTGGCCGACTTCGTCAAAGTGGAAGGAAGCAACTCAATTGACCCGCCGTCACTAGAGCGTTATGTCGAGATTGCAACCACCCATGAACTCTCGCAAGAAAGAGACAAAGTGCCAAGTGTGCCAGGTGCGAAAGGACCTCTGATATACGGGCGCGTAGCAGGGGTGCAAACCGGCTGTAAATGGACTGGCACCGCCACTGATGGCGAGAAAGATATTACGAGATTGACTATTCCAGAAGTTGGCAATTCACTTGCTTTTCCAGTCTGCTCTCTTGAGCGTGGCACATTCGCAACAGGTCAGGTGCAAAGCGCCGTTCTAGCGGCGCGATATCCGGATACCGCATACGCTGCGCACGGCAACTATGCGGTCGAATACAGATTGCAGTTTCCACTCTACAATCCGGCCAAAACACCTGTTGAGGTTTCAGTTTCCTTCGATACTCCACTGAAGACAGATCAAGCAAAGGACAATCTCACCTACTTTGAGCCACCTGCAAAAAATACTTTCTATCGTGGCACTCTGTTTGTGCAATATCTTTCAGACAAGGGCGATACAGTGAAGCGCTACACACATCTTGTGCAAACGCGCGGCACCAAGGCTGATGAACTCTTCAAGATCACTATGAAACCGAAAGGCCGTCGCACCATCAAACTCTCGCTCTTCTACCCGCCGGACGCCACTCCGCCCCAAGTGATAACATTTAGTAGTAGGCCTGCTGAATAGCAGTAAACTAGTGCAGCGGATCGAAGAGTTCTTTTGGAAAGTCTCTTTCCTTGCCGAAAAACTGAAGTTTTACTCGAGGCAGTTTTGCTTGCATTTCTTTTTTCTGCTCTGGTGTGAAGTTTCGGCCTTCGAGTTTCAGACCATCGAGCTTCGGCATTTTTAAGAAGTGCGGCAGACTACCGATTCCAACACCCGTTTTTTGTACATTGATAAATTTCACTTTGGTGTTTGCGAATAAAGCCATAGTGCGATCGGTAACACGGTTGTTTCCTGAAAGTTTCACCACCTGAAGCGCTGGAAGTTTAGCAGCGTAGGCAACACCTTTATCGGAGATGTGCGTATTATCGATTTGAAGCATACGAAGTTTTTTCAACGCATTCAAATGCTTATAGCATTCATCATCAAGGTCATTGTGTCCTATGACTAGACTCAATAGAGTGACGTGCTTACCAATGGATTTAATAGCTTCGCCGGTAATTGTCGTCTTATCAACGCCGAGAAATGCAAGTTTCTTGAGCGGCTCTAAATTGAACACTCCCTTGTTAGATATGTCGGTTCCTTCCAGATCAACGTGACGCAATTCACTTAACCTGGCAACATGCTTTAGATCGTCGTCAGACACCTCGGTACGACGCATGTAGACGCTGAATAGCGCGTTAGGCGGTAACTTACCAAGCTCCGCCATATGATGAGCACCTTCAAATCCAACTCTGAGCTGCAGTCTTGTGCCTGGAGGAAACTTCATTCGGCCGCGCGCTGGAAAATGCGTAGAAGCGGGCGGTTCAGAATCCCCCTCCTCTGCTTTTGCTTTCAACAAATACAATTCTCCCATCGAGTACGTATTGGGAAAATCAATCACTAGCGGCCGCGTGGGAGGCATGCCGTCGGGCGCAGCAGGCGCTGCATAAACCGCAGCGCCTGCGAATATAGAGGCCACAATGGCGCAAAAAGCAGCAATGATGATCAAGCTATTTTTCATTGTTGGGTTTCCAACCGAGTGCCACCGCCGCTACCACCAGACCAGCCAAAGCCATAGCAATACATTGTGTCGAGTCGAGATCGAGTTTGTAATAGCTCGCGGCCAGGTAATAGCCGTTATGCATGAAGTGCAAACACATTGATGGAAAAATCGAGCCGGAAGCCAGTGTCAAATATGCGAGCAAAATACCAAGCAGTCCGGTCGGCAGAAAGCGGAACATACTTAAATGGAAAACACCAAATAAAATACCAATCACGATAATCAGTTTCTGCTTCGGAAGGCTCTTTCTCAAAATTCCCTGCAACATTCCGCGGAAGAAGATCTCTTCACAAATAGCCGGCATGAGCGCCGCCACCAAAATTATTTGCCAGAGCGGTCTGCCAGGTGGCATCACCATTAACTGCATTTGCTTTGCATAATCTTCACTATAGGGCAAAAATTTTGTCTGAACGGTGAGAATCAACATCGAAATAACTACAGTGGCGAAACCCAGGGCTATTGCAGCAATTACGTAGCGGGCAGACGGTTTTCTGAAACTAAGAGTTTCCTTGAGTGGGGATTTTGTGTATTTGAGGAACGCCAGGGCCGGAGCAAGTATGAGGAATATCTGAGTTATCACCAAACTGGCCAAAATGTTCCACAAGGATAATAGTTGTCCGCAATAGAACAGCATGAAGAAGACGATTCCGCCAAAAATAATGAGCTCTCGACTGTAGGAACCAGTCTCCATTTTCTTCTTTGGCGATAACTGAACACCAAGCAATAGATCTTCGCGCTGCAGCAAATTGGCTGCGGACCTGGCTAAGAGCAGCGCTGCAATCGTCGAGCTGACGAATGTAATAGCAATTCCCGGCCATGTCCAGTGACGGGTGATTATCTGTTTAATGCATAAAGTAGTATTCGCTACAGGCACCAGACGAAGGAAAGAGTTGTCTGCCAGTTCCGGTATTTGCGCAGCGGATGCAAGAAAAAGGGTGACCAGCAGCAGAGGGAAGAGATAGCCCTGAGCTTGCTGGAAAGTTCTTGTCAGGGCAGCGACAAACACGGAAAGAGAACTGATAAACACCACAAGCGGTGCCATGACAAACAAGACCAGGAGCCAGGCGTTCAAGCCAAAATCGAACTGGGGCTGCGCATCGACAACGGTAGACTTGATGGGACCGAATTGCAAAGTTGCAGCTATGCTGATAACACCAAGAATTGTAGTGAGTGCGCCAACAATAACTACAACTAAAATCTTGCCATACATGATCGAACGCCGTTCAACTGGTGCCACCAAAAGCAGTGCCAGAGTTCCCCGCTGACGCTCTCCTGTAATCAAATCGATCGCCGGGTAGCTGGTGGCGAGCAAAACCATGAGCACCATGAGATAAGGCGCAAAATTCGGCAGCATATCGTCAGTGCCAGAATCTTTAGGAGAAATATCGTCAAATTTGACTGTGGTTTCGCGCTCCCAAGTCTTGCCGACATCCAGTGCTCTCAAGCGCTGACGTACACTGTCCTGCTGAAAATCACCGATGGCAGTGTACACACTGGCCATGCTGAACAATACCTTCTCTCGATTTGTATCGAGCAAAAGCTTGAGCTTTGGCAAAGAAGCTTTCTTCAGTTCTGCGAAGTCAGACTCTGTAGTATAGCTTTTCTCCACCGCTTCATTGAAATCAAGCGGAATCAGAATAGCAACATCCACCTCATTCGACTTCAGTTTTTCTGCACAGTCTGACTCACTTAGCTGGACAACCTTCAAATGTTCGGCTGCCTTAAGGTGTTTCAAAAGCGGCTCGCACTGACCGACAACACCGACGTTCACGTTTGATTGCCCCAACTTGGCAATACTCTGCTTTGCAAAAGTTGCCGGAAAAACAAGCATCGCAGGGTAAAAAAGCGTCGGCAAAATGATCATCATGATCAATGTCCGATAGTCTCGAAGCACCTCCTTCAGTTCTTTCAAAAGAACTATAGTGGTCTTCGACTTCGCCTTTGCATTGAGAGGAGCCGCCGAACTAGACATCGACTTGCTCCTTAACGATGGCTAGAAAAATATCTTCCAGGTAGTGCGCGCCGGTGAGTTGCCGCAACTCTTCCAGGGTGCCCATCGCGAAGAGCTTACCTTTGTGAATTATGCCAATGCGATCGCAAAGTTTTTCTGCTTCACTCATAATGTGCGTTGAAAAAATAATGCACTTTCCTTGAGCTTTGCTGTCACGAATGAATTGGTAAGTATTCTGGCTCGTGATGATGTCCAAGCCGCTGGTTGGCTCATCAAGAGCCATGACCGGCGGGTCGTGCACAATCGCACGCGCGATGGAAACTTTCTGCTTCATCCCAGTCGATAAACGCTCACATCTTGTGTCAGCAAATTCGGACATCTCGAACAGTTTGATCAAATCCTCAATTCTCTGAGGAAGCTTATCTAACGGATAATCGCTAAGCTGCCCAAAATAGTTCAAAATCTCCCTCGGCGTCAGCCTTTCGTACAATCCTGTTTCGGATGAAAGAAACCCGAGGTTTTTTCGCACACCCTGGGGATCGTTCGTTATTTCAAAACCATTGATCTTCGCCGTCCCTGAATCAGGTCGCAAAATGGTGGCAATCATTCGCAATGTTGTGGTCTTACCGGCACCATTCGGTCCGAGCAAACCGACTATTTCCCCCTGCGAACAGTTAAACGAGATGCCGTCAACCGCGAGAAACTCACCGCGCTTCGCGTCATAGAAGTGTTTTTTCAAATCTTTGACTTCAACTGCCATTGGCTTTACCTCGTGCGAAGACAGGAGTCAGAAGATTGACTTGATCCCCAAGTACGAATTTCTCGGTTCTTATCAAACGGCTGAGCATGTAAAGCATGAAAGCCGACAAGAATAGCGTTTCAATCACTGTGATCGAAACAAGCATCGGGTCCATATCACCGCGCACGGCAGATTTCACCCAGAGAATCAGGTTGAGCACCGGCACAAAGGCGAGCGGCTTGGACAACAAGACTCCGGGCAACATACCGGCAATCGGCATCGGGGTGAAAATAAGCAGCGGAATGGTGAGCATGTTCTGTGCTTCTTTAAACGACTTTGTGCAAGCGCCCAAAAGTGAAAACATCGCCGAAACCAGAAGCGAGAAGAGGGTGGTTGCCGATATCAGACAAATGATCGTCTCGGGAGAAACCTGAAATGATGCACCAGACAGTTTGGAAAGGCTGCTCAACTCCTTGGCCTGACTGAGCAGGAGCCATATAACCAGACTCATTCCGACCAGATTAAGCAAGCCGGACATGAAAGCGACAAAGAAAACAGACAGAAATTTACCGGCCATCAAAATTTCAGTGTTGACCGCTGCCACCAGAGTGCTTTCCAGTGTCTTCTTTTCTCTTTCTTCAGTAAACGCGCAAATTGCGGGGTAAACGGCACCGGCAGGAATGCACAGGACCAGCACGCAAATTACGGAAGCGAGCAAATACCTGAAGATGACATGCACAGCGTCGCCGCCCTTATTATCATCCTTCTGCGCCTGGGGCCGGCGCGAGTCCTTCAGCTCGAAGGTAAAAACGCGCATAATTTCCAGCGGAATTTTCCTGTCTGTAAGTTCGGCTCGAATGTTCTTAAGCCTGCGCCTTTCGATGAGCTTGGTCAGAAAAGTATGTGCTGTTTCAGAAAGCGGCATGCTGCCGGCAACCTTGACGGATAGATTGCCGTCGATTTCTTGCACGAAAGCCTCGATGTTGCCGTCTTTCAGATCTTTCTGCGGCACAGCGGACTCGACAAGTTTTACCCTCTTGCTTGCGACGACCAGCTCACGAATTGCATTTACGTTCGCGTCTTTACTTTCCGGAAAGACGACTCGATAGATTTCCTTCTCGCGCTTCCCTTCCTGAAAAATGCCGACTTCCAGCATGACAATCGCCGTTGCCGGATAAAACAAAAGCGGAAAAAGAACGCCGTATATGACTACGTGCGGGTCTCTATAACAATGAGTCATCTCCTTGCGGAAGACTACCCATAATCTTCTCAAGAACTCCATCATAAATAGAGAAGTTCCACGTAATCATGAACTTATAACTAATCACTACGTCTTATAAATCCGGCTCGGAGCAGTCGAGATTTCACTTCAGAGTGGCGAGCGGCATGTACTCGCCGGCATACTCACGGCGCCACCACTCTCCTGTGGCAAAAAGTTCTTTCGGCCCGGTGAAGTGATACTGATAACTTTTTGCTCGCAGGAAAAGCGGCGGCTTTTGAGGAAACGGATTTTTTGCCAGCAAATCAGTCACTTCCTTATCCCCCTCAAGAATTCGCTGAACAAATGCAGAAAACCAGGGATTATCTTGAAAGCGACCCAGTGCCGCAAACCACATTTGCCAGTCGAGTCTGGGTTGCAGGGGTGCCACTATGGGTGGAGGTCGTTTCAGATCACCCGGTTTGCAGGCAAACTCGTAACTTTTCCATGAAATCCCATCTTCGCTGCCCTCTAAAACTATTTCGATTCGCTTCTGCGTCATCACGGCAAACAATCCGTAGCCGTTCACAAGGTGAAATTGCTGCAGTGCCGAGAGGAACTCGAGAACAGGCGTAGGAGTATAGCTCGAACCTGCAGTTCGCAAGCTCAACATGCTTAAATTCACAATGCACATCAGTAAGACCATAGGAACAACCACAACCCTATGCATAAGTGCAGCTCCAGTCCACTTCTGTTTCGATTTTTGAGCAGCGATACTTAGCTTTTCCTGCCAATGTTTCGGCAAGATTCTTGACCAGAGCGAATCGTCGATCAAAGTGAAGCACAAGAGAATAGTCAGCAGGTTGAAGAATGTGTAGTTGCCTGTGAACAAAATTAGCAATTGCAAACTGACGAGCGCACCACATGCGATGCGTCTAGTCAGGCTCGTTCCAAAGATCAAAAACGGAGAGATGATTTCGATGCCGAACATAGTTACGCAAGACAATTTGTGACACCACATCGGCAGATTACTGAAAAACAACGCCTGTGGTGTGGGCAAAGGCTGAGTTTCATAATGAAACGACAGTGCGGTCAAACTCCACCAAGCCTCGTCACCACTCAGAAGTTTGCACATGCCGGACATAAACATCAAACGAAACAAAAGCCATCGGATCAACCACAAGACAATTTTCGACGGTGGTCCATCGCTTCCTGATACGCTGCGCAGAGGAAAAGACGCCACTGTCCATGGTGCCCATAACGCTGCCAGCATGCCCGACTCAAGCAACAAAATATCCCACTGGTAGCTCATAAATTCGCCACCGGTCGTGAGGAAGGAAAGATACAGCGCCCAGCACATCAATAACGCCGGCCCGCAACAGATTCCAAAACCGGCCAATCCGGCAAAAATCATTCCTGCAACGCAACTGCCTTTCAAAAACGCATCACTGGATGAGAACCAAAAAACAGCAGGGAAGGAAAGAAATTTGAGCGGCCCGCTTCCAGCAAAATTCTCAGATGCAGCTTTCATCTGTTCAGCGATAGGAAGGATGCCTTTGGTCCCGAAAAGTCCGTCTATTTGAAAAAAGATAGAAAAGAACGCAATTAGATAGATAAGCGCCATGCCTCGTACGAAGACGAAACGGCAGAGAACGTAAAATTCGCGACTTTTGCCAGCGGGCTTTGCCCCGTCCACCGCAGCAGACTGGCTACCATCGACCGGCGCCGCCGGCGTTAAGGGCGTTTTTTCCACACTGTCGGGCTTTTCCAGGCTTTCGCCCCCAATTTCCCCCGTTTTTTCAACAGGCGGGAACTGCGCCCTCAGGTCCTCGTCAGACCCATCATTCATGCCAATCACCAGCCGTTGGGCACCGGCTCAAACCATAGAGCTTTCTCTAAAAGGTTCTGCCGCAAAGAGATATATAGCTCATCTTTACAGTCCCTACCAAGTCCTGATCGCGCAAGAAAGCCACAAATGGCAAGTATGACCGCTTTTTGGGGCATCCTCCTAAATTCAGCCCATTTTAGGTGGACTTGATTACCTGGAAAACTGCCGCACAGTCTGGTAAAAAGGTTGGTGGTTAATCTAGTTCTTTTTGGCTATTCGAGGTCCCAATCCAATATGAGCGCCGCATCATTCGCCCGCAAATCCGAAAAATCGAACTCCCGTCGCTGCATGAGCATGCTCTTGAGCCTGGCAGTTTTGAGCGCAATCGGCACAGGCACCGCAGCAACAGCGAAACAGGACGTTAAGGTCGAAGCCACCCTGGCGCACGATCTGCCGAAAAAACTCGAATTCGGTCATATGAAGGACGGCAAGGACTTCGTTCAGACTATGACCAAAGCAGCTCAAGGCGCCAACGACTATACATTCAGATGCGTCATCAACACATTCCGTGACGGCAAAGTCATCAAGGAAGAAGGCAATTTCTATTACAAACGCCCCAGCATGATGAAGATGGAAGTCACCGATGGAGCCAAGAAAGGCGCCGTGGCAGTGCTCGGAACAGACGGCAAAGTGCGCGGACACCTGGGCGGCATGCTCAAATTGTTCAGCGGCACAGTCGACCGTAACTCGAACATGCTGCGATCGGCAAACGGCTTCTCAATGATGAATTCAGACTATGACTCGCTGCTTAGAGATTTGAACAAACAGATTAGCGAAGGCTCGCAATGCCTGGTTACACCAGCACCAGTTACGGTGGCACATACAGGTGAGAAGGTTTATGTGCTCGAGGTCTACAAAAATATTGATAGCGACAAAGAAAAAGACCTCACGCAGCGCGTTTTCATCGATCAAAAAACCAATCTGCCTGAGCAATGGAATCTCTACAAACAAGATCAATTGTTCTCCTCGACCGATTGGAAGGATGTGAAAATCAACATCGGTCTTACAGACGAGGTCTTCAGTCTGAAAGGAAAAAAGGGCGACAAGGGGTAAGAGTCAGCCCCAAAGTCAGTGATAACTAAACCAAGGGTGGCGCTAAAAGACGCCACCCTTTTTGTTGCTCGAAATCCGGAACGCTCGAGGTCTAAGTCATCCAGCGCAGAACTTTCTCTTTAATAGGATTGACGAATTGGCGACCTTCTTCCGTGGCATTGTTCCATTCGCGTTTGCCCTGGAAATACCAACTGCCTGGCAAACCGGAGTCTTTTACAATCATCGTCAATTTGGGTTTGAACTTGAGCCCGATTTGCTGGCGCTCGGCAATGCGCAAGTCTTGTCCAAGAAATTCATCGGCGATGGCGTTGACGATCGGTTTCAATAACCACCTGAATCCGGTCACTGTCCAGTAAGAAGTATGGTTCAGCTCGCAACTGTTTTCATCGATGGGTGTGACCGTGGTCATGCTCGCCACAAGGGTGCGCCCGAACAATGTGATGTATTCAGTGCGGCAACCAGGCAATCTGAAGGCGATTTCCGTCTCCATGAAGTCACCTAACAGTTTGAATATGAACGAGCCTTTGGAAGGACTGTGCTTGACCATCGTCCAACCGGTGCCTGTAGGCACGTAGTGCTTCTTCTTTTCCTTCAGCGCTTTGCTGTTGCGCCACCACCATGACTTGTGGACATATGGCACGTGAGCCGGGTCGATAAGAGCGACGACCGCGTAGTCCATGTGTGTGGGCACGACCACGCGCGAAACGGTTTGGTCGTATTTCAGTCCGTCCAATCCATGCGTTCGCGGCACCTCGGGCATGTCGGCGCGCGGTTCGCCGTAATAGAGCCAGATATTTCCATCGGCTTCACGGCAAGGATACGAGCGTGTCTTTATCTTGCAAATGTTGACATGCTGATCGCTGCAGAGCGCCGGAATATCCGTGCACACGCCTTCGGAATTGAACTTCCAGCCATGAAATGGACAGGCGACTTCCTTCCCGTCGAAATCTCCAAAACTGAGCGGAGCACCCTGGTGCGGGCAGATATCGCGCATTGCGAAGATAGAGCCATCGGATTTGCGGCCGATCAAAATCAAATCGCCCAGGAGATTCATCGATACGGTCTTGCCTTTCTTCACATGATCGCTGGGCAAAGCGAAGTACCAGATGTTATTCACCCAACTGGTGCCCACAAGAGCTGGGCGCTCTATGAGTTCCGCTTCGGGCGTTTCTGCAGGCAAAGTCAAATTCGAAGTTGGTTGTGGTATCACAGATGGTTCCATATGATTCTGGTTTTCGGTTTCCGGAGCGCAAAAGAAGTGGGCCACGATACGGCTCTTACAAGGGTCAATCGTATAAGCTGAACGGCAGGCAGTCAATAGGAATTTTGCTCACCAATACGGCGTTTTGGAGATTTTTATGGGCATCGATTCTCAAAAAGTGTGTGCCATTCGCCCGACACTCGACCAGACGTATGAATAGACGAGTGGAAGAACACTTCAAAAGAATTCTGGAAATCTGCTTAACGTACAGGCAGAATAAACAGGCGCTAATCAGATAAGCAACAAATCGAAATAATCTCTCAGAAAGCAAGTTGGAACGGTCTTAAAGGGCTTTGAGGTTGTATAGTCTTTGCCTGCCATGAGTTGCGAGTCAATTTGCTATGACCAATGAAACTGATTCGAAAAATGCAGCATCCGGAGTCGACTTCGGCGAAGGCGCTTCCGCCATGCATATAAAAGGTCTGATTCGTAATTTGGAAACGGAAAAGGCAGTGCACGGCACCAAATTCGGCGACAACCCTGTGCACAATGACTGCATGCAGCGCTTCGACAAAGTGCTTTTGCAATTGCAAGAAGAGTTGCAAAAACTTCTGGCCGAAACGGCCTGAAAAATTCAAAGCTATAAGGTCATCGACTGCGATGACTGCGCTAAAAGGGGGCGACAGCGCCTCCTTCGCGTTTTGGGAGCAAATTGGAAAATTACGGCGCAACCGGCTGGCGCAATTGAGTTTCGCGAACGGCCGCTTCGTATTCGTCGTGCGAACTTTTCACCAACGGCTTGCTGTTAACTTGCTTGAAGAAACTCAAACAGGCGCCACATCTGTGAAATGTGTTGTAGACGCGACCGCCTTCGGCATCAGCATCGACGGAGAAATCGCGCAGAGTCTCCAGAGAGTTGAGCTTGCGCTTTTTGCATTCCGGACATTTCGCCTTCATCAAAGCAGGTAAGAAAGGCGTAATCAAAATGGACGCGAAAACCAGTACCCAATGCCAGTCTTTCATGGTGCACCTCGAAGCGCTCGCAGAATACTACGAAGCAG
>JADYYD010000009.1 GCA_020853845.1 Candidatus Melainabacteria bacterium | reverse complement strand
GGCACATAGGCCATAACTTCGTCACCAACGACATGTTCATCATGCCGACCGAACCGAGAGACCGCGTCGTCTACGGTCCGCGACCGGGCTACTGAACAAACAGCCACGGCTAGTGCTGCAGTAATTATTCGGCTCGAGCCGTAGCAGGAAGGAGGAGAGACGCGCCCCAAGCGAGTTTTCTCCTCCTTCCATTTTTTGAGCCAGCCACTCCTACATTCGATAGTGGAGCTGGTTGCGCCAGCTTTGCCAACAGCGCGTTCTTGTTCTCACAAAAGCTGAGCGAACGAGCCGATTGTCCATCTAATGAAAATACAACCGGAATAAATACTCAAACCCACCAAGTTTCTCAACGTTCAAAGTTTTCCTAAAGCGCTCCATGTGAGTGTTATAGCGTTTCCATTTTTCTCAATTTCAAACCCCAGGAGTTTTCGCTCAAAAATTTCCAAAATCTGCCTGCGTTTTTGATCCTTTGCCGCATGTGTCGAGAGTAGCGCTAGTTCGTCATAGCTATATCGACTGACTTTGCGCAAACCTGGCAAGCACGCGCTTCCTAAAACAAAACTTCAGTTGCGGTTGGTTTAATGCGGGAAAAAACGCAGACCAGTCGCGCTGAGACAGGCAGGATGGCGGGTTTCACAAGCCGTGAACTTCCCACCGCGCCGGTCGCACGCGCAAGGCAATGTTTCATTGTCCTTCGCATCACAGGCATTTGCACCTCTTTCTGTGAGAGACAGAGATGTTCCTCGCATTTCCTCAACCGGCACCCGAATCACCGCTCACCCAGTCTCTTGCGCATCCAAATTCAATTCGTCGCCGCCGCATTTTTCGTGCGGGTCGCGAAGACGTTTATGTGCGCGTTGACACGACGCTCGGTATCGAAGCCGCAAATCATCGAAGCCGCATGTCAATGCCGGTTGAGAAATGCATCAGTCCGGTCCAAAACTTCCGAACTACCCTACTTCAGAGCAAAGAAAATCAGATGAGAACAAAAACAACAACAATCCTGCTCGTCATCGTGGCACTTTTCGCGATGAGCCAAACCGCGTCGGCACAGAGCACCTGGCTTCCGGCATTCGCAACCGAACAGCACGTCTTCGTCGCTCCGGGCATGGACACTGCGGTGGCGAGCCAGTTCCAGAGCGCAGACTTCGAGGCTCAGATCAACAAGGTCGCCGCACAGCAGAAACTCGACGTCTACATCATCGTCACCAAAACCGGCAGCAGCGACCAGACCGCCGACAACAGCGCCGGTCCGACGCTCGTGCGCAGAGTCTGGGATGACTGGACGCGCTCACCGGCCTTCCCAAGGCAGCGTGCCCTGGTCATTCTCATGACCGGCAGCGGGCAGAGTTTCCAATCAGTCGGCGTCAGGGCCGGCGATGCGCTCAACAGACTTGGTATCGTCCGCGCTACCATGTCGAGCGACACCGGTCCTGTGCGTCCGGTTTTGCGCGCCCATCTGGCGAGCAATCCTGTCGTCGTTCCCATCCGTATCGCCGAAAACATCAACGGCATTCTAGCCGCCAAACAAGCGGCGAAAACATCTTCCCCATCGGGCAGCAGCGGCAGCAGCAGCGGCAGCAGCAGCCCGACGGACAGCGTTCCGAGCACCACAAGCAAAGGAGGCAGCGGTATGTTCATCGTCATCTTCGCCCTGGGCGCGGGCTTGGTCGTCTTCATCATCGGCTTGGCAATCACCCGCAGCAATGCGCGCAGATACGACAGCCAGGTCGGGTCGCCCAACAACCGCACCGCCGGGACGAGCACCTTCCAGCAGCGCATGGACGCAGCCAGGCGCAACCGTGGGACCACAGGGACGACGACTACTAACGGCGGCGTTCCTGTCCCCGACACCGACGGCAACAACGCCGCCAACACGGCACTGGCTGCCGGCGCCGGCGCGGTAGGCGGGTACATTCTCGCCGACCAGGTGCACAAGCGCGACTTGCGCAAGAAAGACGACGGCGACTCGGGCAGCGTCATTTCCGGCAGCTCCTACGTTGCGGGGTGCAGCACCCCCACCACATCGAGCACACCGAGCACTCCGAGCTGTTCGTCGCCGAGCTGTTCCAGCTCCAGCGGTTCGAGCTGCGGCGGTGGCTCGAGCTGCGGCGGTGGTGGCGGCGGTTGCGGCGGCAGCTAATCGACGTTGTCCTTTCAATCTTCGTGATAAATGGAGAGCTCATCTATGAAAGAAAACGTTGAATGCGCGTCGGGCTCGGCAACGAGCTCTGGCGGCAAACTCGATCCCAGACAACTCTGGGCCAAGATCAGCGTCTTTTCCGTGGACCAGAAAGGCGCTGTCTATCCGCTTTCTGCCCGTCTTTCCGACGAGCAGGATTGGACGCCTGAGTTCACGGCGCTGGCGATCGAAGAATACAAGCGCTTCATCTACCTGGCTGCAGTAGCCGGGCACCCGGTCACTCCCTCGCACGTGGTCGATGAAGTGTGGCACATGCACCTCATCTACACGCGTTCGTACTGGGAGGAACTGGGCGACATCATCGGGCGCTTGATCCACCACGACCCCGGCACCGGCGGCCAGGGCGACCAGTCGAAATTCCTTGCGCAATACCATCGCACGCTCGATTCGTACCGCAAGCACTTCGGCGAAGACGCGCCTGACGAAGTCTGGGGTCCGCACAACAACCAGCGAGTGCTTCCCAAAGGGCGGCGCACCATCAAGTAGCGTTGAAGCAGGTTTGAGTAAGATCGCCTAGGAGAAAGGCGGGTCGTCAATGCAGTGGTGTGGATGCCCGCAAGGGCGTTCGAACCGACTGCACACGACCCGTCTTTCATCTTTCGAAGCCTCTACTACGTCATTTCGCAGACAAACGCGTCATTGCACAGACAATCTGCGGAAAAAATCGAAGTGGACTGCAAAACGCATTTTTTCCGATGGGGGAAATCACTAACCTGTTCAGCATTCTGGAGTTGCCAAGAGAACCTCGCGCGACATCTGCGAAAGGCTACAAGTTCTCCAAAGACATTAAAGCTGAGGCTCAGGCGCTATGACTTCACCAGATTAAACCCGCGAAGCATCAGCAGTACTGAGCGCCTTGATTTGCACTCATGACCGAAGCTCTATTGTTTTACACAAGCTTCTTTTGATACGCCAGGTTATCTCTTCATCCCTACAAAATTCCTGAGTATCCAGCGACAACATTTGCCTTCAGAAAATCGACCCACTCGCTCAAACAGCAATCTAGCTGTTTGAGGTGAACACGAGTGACGATTGACCGAGCCAGATGGCGAAGGGACGAATTCGAGAATGTGTGCGCGCTCTTGCACCTTCTCGAATTCGCCTCTTGTCGCGCCGATGCCCAGGCGACATGAAGCAGACCTGTCTCGCCAATCCGGGCGAGCCAGAACTATCTATCAATCTGAAAAAGGAAACTATCATGAACACACTCAAGGCAGTCGCGTTGGCTAACAATGCGGGTGTCATGATCGTGTGGTTGTGGGAAGAACTGATTCCGAACTGCCTGGGCTTCTCGATCCGCCGGATCGATGTTGCCACTGGCAAGAAGACGGTTCTGAACTCGCGCCTTGTCAAATTCAAGGGCGAGACCACAGACGCCACCGAGAGTGACACCGACACTCATCCCATCCAGGGGTGCAAGTGGTTTGATGGCGTTGAAGAAGGCGCCACGGTCAAGTACGAAGTCGTGCCGCGTATCGGCAAGCCGGGCAAACTCAAGGACGGCACTCCGGTGCTGACCAACGAGGTGACGCTCGGTTTCGACTACGGACCGTTCGTGAAAGCCTGCTTCAACCGCGGTCACCTCGTGTCCACCCAGTGGGTGGCCGAGAAACTTCCGAAGCTGGAAGACGGCAGTCCCGATCCGGAGGCGCTCATCGCCGCCATTCGGGACCCGGAAAGCGAAATCGCAAAGCTGTTGGGCGCCAGTCTTCCGACTTTCGTCCGCATGCCTTTCGAGGACGCAAAGCGCATCGCCGGTCACGTGTTGGCTCTGTACTACGAGCTTTCATCGCCGGCGTTTGTGCAGTATCTGCGCGAGAACAAGGATGTCTGGAGCATGGTCCTCGGCAACGCCGGCAAGGACGATGCGACGAACGCCGAAGCTCGCAAGGCGCTGCACGAGGACGGAGCGGACGTGACCGACCGCATGCTTCCGTCTTCGAACCTGCCGCACAACAAGTCGGCAGTTCTGGTTGGTCCTGATGGGAAGCCGGTTTCGTGGATGTTGCAGAGCGCCAACCCCACGCCGACCGGTTTCTACACGCAAGCCAACCACGCCCTGTACATCACCTCGGCCGCACTGACCGAGCACGGTGTCGACTACTACAACCGGACCAAGGCGGACTGCGACGATGTTCAGACGCAGAGCGCCGCGTACCGGAAGAAGAACGCTGCCGTCATGCAGCCGGTCGATCTCGGTGACGGCACCGAGGTACAGGCAATCTTCTCGCCGTCGAGCGAGGTGCGGAGCAAGCCCAAGATCGAAAAGGGCGAGCGCACTTTCCCGTATCTCGAGATGGCCGCCAGCACGGCGAAGGTGAAAGAGGTGTTGCTCAAGGCGAAGCAGGGAGTCTACTTCCTCGCGTTCTACCCTGGGTCGCCCTCGTTCCTCGACGTCGCTACCTGGTTGCAGAAGAAGAAGCCGCAGCTCTACATCCGTGGTGCTGTCAGCTCGGCCCAGGCGCTGCCCAAGCAGCAAGAGGGTCTCGAGGATGACACGTTCCCGGACATCCAGCGTCTTCGGATGCAGGGTCTGACCGGCCTTCTGGATGCTTCCCATCCGACCGAAATCAGCAATCCGCATACGGCGGTGGCTCTGTTCCGTCCTCGCAAGAAGACGCCGGCCATCATCGCTGCGGCAGCGCTGGAGAACGGGTGGGAAGGCTGGCACAAGGAGTTGCTCAAACTGCCCGATGCTCACGCCATCATTCACTCGAAGGTGATCGTCGTCGATCCCTTCGGTGATGAGCCGGTGATCTTGGGTGCGGCGAGCGACAACCTGGGCCTGAAGGCGGGCATCGCCAATGACGAGACGATGCTGGTCATCCGCGGCAACAAGCGGTTGGCTCAGGCGTACTTCGTTCACATCATGGACGTGTACAGCCACTTCATGTGGCGGTATCTGCATGCCACCGGGCGTGCCACGTTCTCGGGTGAGCTGTCGACGGTGTCGAGCTGGCAGAAGAAATATCTGTCGGGTCGCGCGCACGACGAGTACGCCTCGTGGTTGGACGGGCTTGCGGAGTAACACCACTGTCAGGAGCTGGGAGCGAAAGCTATCCGGTTTCTCGCAGCGGTGAAGTGACGCAGTTGAGCCGTTCGGAGCAATCCGGGCGGTTCGGCTGCGTGTTGTTTTCACGTCGGACTTGAGGGAGAAAACGGCTGTCTCGGGCGATTCTGCCCGGGACGGTCGTCCCTTGGTTCCAAAAAGAAACAGGAGAAATCGCATGAAATGTTATACCGCACATGATGGTGTGATCACCGCCGGCATCAGCCTGAGGAAAGACCCTCCGGCCGAGCCGAACGGCACACCGCGCTACTTCGTTCATGTGAGCCCGGATCACTTCGGAGAAGTTCGCTCGGTCGAAGCGCTTCTCTCAAGCGGCTGTGCGCACTTCGAAGGCGACGACGTGGTCGTCGACCGCTGCGTCTACGACAAGGGCGACCTCTTGCCGGAAACCACCGATGACGGCAACGCGCTCGTCCTCGGCAGCATCAACCACACGCTGGCGGACTTCACCGGCGACCCGGCTCAACCGGCGTCCTACCGCACCGCGCTCGGTGTCAATGTCTGCTTCCACGCAGTCATCAGCCGCCACACCAACCGCGTCATGGGCAAGACGGTCGGTCACGAGCAGTACAACTTCCTGGGCATCTTCCTGGAAGGGCAGCGCCTCGAATCGAAGATCTTCTTCGAAGACGAGGAGAACCGCGCCCTCGACCTCTTCGCCGAGGGAGAGCTGCTCAGCTACCGCCAAGGCGTGCTCGC
>JADYYD010000008.1 GCA_020853845.1 Candidatus Melainabacteria bacterium | reverse complement strand
GCAGTCGCCGCAGTTGTCGCAGTCGTTCGAACAGGCGGACAATTCCCGGCGGGCGCGAGCGGCTTCCATCAGCTCGGACTCGTGCTCAAGCATCCAGAGATCTTCCAGGGTTTTCCCGCGCTCCGCCAACTTATGGTTGGTTGAAATTGGGGCGTTGGCACAATCGTCTTCAATCTTCCGTTTTTCGTTGTCGTTCACTTCAATGTACCTTTCTTTCATAATGAATTGATGCCGAAATCAGACTGGTGCTAGGACAAAATCTTGTTCTCACGCCGGCTTAGCCAGGTGAGCAGGATTATCGCGCTTAAAGGCACGCCAATCTGCACGATCATCAAAAAGATTGACGCGCTCTTAAGCTCTGACAATCTTGCTTCCGTTGCGTTTATGACTTGGGTCGGCAGTCCGGATTTACTCGAAGCCTCCATCAGTTGAGTTGTAGTTACGTCATCGGGGGTGGCGACTCGAAGCTGTGCTTTCTCTGGTGACTTGAAAGTAATCTGCGCTTGCCGAATAATTCCATTCGGGTCTCTTAGAAAAACCACTTTCTCTATTTCGCCGGCATCTGTCTCGACTGCCTTTAACGCGACATCGAAAGTAGTGTTGGGCAGTACACCTTCGACCGCTGAACGGTGCCTGTCACCGGCATAGAACAAGAGCAAGGCGCCGAGCGCGATTATAGCCAGCCCGAGAATTGTGTATAAGTTGTGTTTCTCTGTCATGTTGTCTTCTCCTCTCATACCCTAGCGAGGCATTCCTTTGTGAACCTCTATAGCGATGAGCACTTCATCCTTTTTCTGACGGTAGTAAACCGAATAGCTTCCAGCCGCGATGATTCCCAGGGTGGCAACTATTGCTTGCACCACGGCCCCGGATTGAAAGTGCGCAATCATCGTTGCAGCGTAAAAGAGGCAGCTCATCAGAGCAAAAATGAGTGCTCGATTCTCCATGCGTTTGATCTCACTGACACAAGCAACAGGATTAAAGTTCTTTTGCCGCTTGTCCTTGAGCGCAACTGTGTCGATTCGTGCATTCTCGGTCGTTTCCTTCAGCGAATCCAGCGATCGAATTTCAGTCAATTTTGTCGCCAGATATTTGTACAGATATAAGGCCAGCCGTTTCTGCACGATAAAAGTTAGAGCGGATAAAACTGTCAATGCTGCCAAAATCGTAATCATGTGTGTTTCCCTCTCGACTGAAAGGCAAAAGGTCAAAAGTCAGAATTCGCAAAAATTCGAGCCGTCTACAACAAAGCACTTTGCCTTTCAGTGTTCTTTAGTGGTTAGCGAGCGCTTATGTTGATTGCGTGATGTCCTGACTCTTGTTTTGCTGATACGAATTGATGAGTTCCACATTATTGAGATGCGCTCGTCCAAGCAACTGGATTCGGGCTGAAAAATAGCAAACCAGGCTGTTTCTCAGGTTTATGCGTCTCGTCGTTACGCTCAGCTAAGCCTGGCTGCGCGTGGCATGGTACAAAATCGCGGCCGATGGCACGATTATTGACCGAGTCTTGGCGATGGATGCAATGCCATAGCTCGGTTAGATTTCGGCGCGATATTGGCAGCCTCCCCAGCCGAATCCGCGCTGAAGCTTCTAAAACGCAGGTGATGCCAATGAAAAAGTTCCATCTCGTATTGCATTCATTCACATTTGTCACGCTTGCAATCAACTGTTTTCCCGCTAACTGCCAGCAACTCACCCTAGATCAAATAATTCGCATGACCGGCGGCAATCAGCCGCATCTTCCTTATCTCCAAGCCAGATACGACATGAATGGATTTCAGATCAGTGCAGGTCCGACAGGAAGTGCATACGAAAGCTCTGGTGCCTCAGGCGATTTCGGCAACCAGTCGTCGGGTTCGTACAAAATGGCCGAAGACATCAATTCAGTCAGTGATTACGGTGGCGATACAGCCAATCAAAGCCCATACTCTCAAGGCGGCTTACCGCAAACGACCACAGCTCTCCAATCTCTGGAAGGCGGCTATGGACAGACGTTCGGCAACACGTCTTTTCGCTCCGGAAGACATACCTTTGGATTTTCAAACAATCCGGAAATTGCTTACAGAGGGGTTTCGGGCAACAGAGGAATGCAAGGAAGAAATCTTCCCCCCGTATCTACAGCTTCCGTCGATATAGACATCGTGGATAGTGGACCGGCGCACGGAGACTGGGAGCGTCGAGTTTATACGCCATCATATGATGCAGCTCGAGCAATTCGACAAGCGAAAGCACGCGGTTTCTTTCCCCCGCCACGCCGTTTCGCAAGATAATCGCAGCGACCATAACCTACATACTAAAACCTTAGTTTTCGACTCAAATGTTATAGCACGGTTAGAAGTCGTCGATACACTCATCTGCAAACTGAGGCATTATGCCATTTGGCGAAAATCCATTTAGCCAGGCACCGGCAACTGAGCACATGGATGTAGGTGAACATGCGCGAAAACACACGACCGAACACACTTATCAGCATCTCGCTTGATTTCGAAAGCTCAACCAACTTGTTCAAACAAATCGTGTCCTCTATTCGGCGCAGGATTGAAAGTGGAGAACTCGCGGCGGGCGACAAGCTGCCATCGACCCGGCAATTGGCCAGCACGCTGAAAATCTCGCGATCCACGACCTCCGCCGCATACGCTGAGTTGCACCGGCTGGGACTTATAGACAACGCCACTCATGCCGGCACCTTTGTGGCGCGGCGAGTTTTGTCGCACCGGCAAAAAAACATTCAAGAACATCAAAAAGAATGCGAAACATCCCCGCATGAGCAGCTCTTGAACTTCGCTCCGGACGACAGTTTCGCCTGCTCGGCAATGGAAATTCAATCACTGGAGTTCGCGGAATCACCGTTCATCCCTCAACAATTGCTCCCACAAAAGAAGTGGAACCAATTGCTGCGACAGCGACAAATGCATGATTCTCCGTTTTACAACCAATCCCCGCAAGATTCGAATTTTCACTGGCGCGGGCGCGAACAATACTCAGAAATTCGACTGCGCAGATCTCTTGCCGCGTATCTGGAACGAACACGCGGAATAGAAATTGATCCGGATCAAATCGTCGTATTCGGCAATGAGCGACAGGCCCTCCACGCCATCACGACCGTTCTGATCAAAGAAGGCGACATGGCGGTGCTGGAAGATCCCTGCAGCCCCTCGGTAAAAGCGCTGTTTCTCGCACGCTATCCGGCATTGACCCACATCGCCGTGGACATCAGCGGACTTCTGGTTCATCAGTTGCAGGGTCTTGAAAATGTGAAACTAATTTACACGACGCCGTCCAACCAAACGCCGCTTGGTCTGACAATGCAAAAGGAAAGACGGGAAGCGCTTCTGGATTATGCTGAAAAAAGCGATGCGCTGATTTTGGAAAACGACTGCAATCATGAGCTTGTGTATGGAAGCAACTTCATGCCGTCACTGAAATCGACGGATAGAGACAATCGAATTGTTTATTTCAGCTCCTTCAGCAGATGCCTGTCACCACTTACGGACCTTGCTTTTGTTGCGGCACCGGCTTCGATAGCGCACAAAGTGTCCGGAGCGAGAACTCTCTTTGGCACCAGCGCATCACCGATGGAAATCGACGTTGTCGCAGCGATGCTGGAATCGGGTTACCTGGAGCGATACTTTTACTCTCTTCGCGCCTGCTTCTCGCCTATACGTCGCAGACTGATCCAGTGCCTGGCAGCTACTTTCGGTCAGTCCGTCTACCTGTACCCGAGCGCGATGGGAAACACGATCTGCGCTAGATTCAATGACGCATATCCCCAAGATCGCCTGGTAGAAATCGCGATAAATAATGGATTGCCTGCCTTTGATGCCAGTCCGTTTTTCACGAAGGACGCCGGACACCGCCTGCTGTTTTCTCTGCCGCATCTGGATGAAGAAACACTAGCTGAGCGCGTCTTCGCATTTAAGAGCGAACTCGACAAATCAGTTTGTCTGCCGCCAGTCTCGTGTACTGTTCCTGTGAACCGTTAGTTGCAGTTGCGTGGCAATGACAACGACGCCTCAATGAGGCGTCGTCAGCGAGCGCGTTCAAACCAAAACCTGCTTTCTCTGCTGCTAGCTTCTGCCATTGCGCGTTTGCGGAACGCGCAACTTTTGACCGACTTTTAGATAATCATTGCGATGAATGTTGTTTTCCTTAGCGATCAAATTGGTCATGTCGTTTATCTCGCGAACAGAAGGCTTCTGATTGCCGTTGTCCTGCAATGACTGCTCGGCAATCATCCACAAATATTGGCCTTTTTGAACGTTCCACTCGGGCAAATTGT
>JADYYD010000007.1 GCA_020853845.1 Candidatus Melainabacteria bacterium | reverse complement strand
GAAGGTGATGTCCGAGTCTTCGATGGGGAAGCCGAGCTCCTTGAGCACGTTCTTCGTAGCCAGCCGCGCCGCGCCCGTGTTGTGCGGGAGTGCGTCGGTCGGCTGATGGTCGCTGGCACCCGGGACGTAGGTCATGACCTCGATCTCGATGCCGGCAGCGCGAATGCGCTTGAGCTGCTCGATGGCGCCCGGAATCGCAGGAAGCGCTCCGTAGCCGCCCTTCGTCAGGCTGATGAACTTGTTGAGCGCACGCTCGAACTCGATGTAACCGATCTTGGACTCGGGGTCGCCCGCGCAGTGGTAGAACCGGCGGTTGGGGTTCATCGACGCGCCCGGGTAGAGCTCGCTGAGGAACTTGCCGAAAGGACCGTCGAAGTCGAGAACGGTACCGTGCAGGTCGAGACCGACCCGCTTACGGAATTTGCGGCCGCACTGGAGGATTTCCGCAGGCGGCCAGGAAGTCTGAGTTTTCGTACTCATGATTTTCTCCTTTGTGTGGCGAGGCGGACGGCAAGCAAATGCTGCCGCCCCGCCACCGCCTGGGTTAGTCCTCGGTCACGTATTCGCGATCGCCGTACCACATCGAGTACCGCAAGCGGTTCTCGTGGATGGCCTGGATGATCGGAATCAGCTCGAGGTTGACGGTGCCGCCAATGACCTCACCAGCCGCGAGGCCGGGGTGACCGTTGGACAGCAGATTGTGATACGACATCTCCGCGCGGTTCGGGTTGGCCAGATAGCCGATTTCCTGAGCCGTCAGCGTCTCGTCGAACGTCTCACGATGGTTCTCACCGATGCGGTGGGAGTGACCGTGCATGACGTCCTGACCGAGCTGGTCGGTGAACACGCGGGGGCTGCCGCCGGCGCGCGGGCGCAGGGGCAGACCGTGGATCAGTCGCTTGTGACCGTTCAGGATGATGCAGCCGCCGTAACCACCGAAGCCACGCTCGTCGGTGACGAACGTGATCCTCTCGCCGCCCTTGTAACCGAGCAGCTTGGAGTAGTTCATGACGGGTTCCTGAGTGTCCATGTCGACGATCGTGCTGATCTGCGGGGCGACGGCGCTCAGGAATGAGTTGGTGCGGTTCTCGTGGTTACCTTCGGTTTCGAAGGCCCAGAGACAGCCGCTCACCTTGATGAGGCGGTCGTGCAGTTCGCGCGACTCTTCCAGTTCCTGCATCGCGTTGTAACCCTGCCGAGGCGGCTTGGGCCAGCGCGAGAGGAAGAAGAAGTCGGTTGAGTCGCCGATGAAGATGAGGATGTGCGGGCGGTACTCCGCCAGGAACTGCTCGATCATCCAGAGCCACTGCTTGTTGTGGGCAGGTGCGTGGATATCCGGCAGAACGACGATGCGCACTCCGTCAGGAAGATTCAAGGGCAGAACGCCCTGGTATCGCAGGAAGCTGTACTTACTCAACGGCAAGGTGCCGCCGGCAGAGGACTCGTAAGTGATCTGGTTGAACAGATTCTCACGCGCCGTCTGAGACTCGTTGAACATTCGCGTTCCGCGAGCCTTTTTGACAGCTTCCTCGATCGTACGAGCTGTCATAAGCTTTGACATTTTGTGTCTCCTTCTTGCCTCGTTCCCGAGAGGCGAGTTTGACTAGTTGAACAGTTGCGCCTCTCAGTTAGGAGGCAGGAGTTCTCTTCGTTGAGCTGGCTGACCTTGCGACCGAACCTGTGACATCCCACACACTGGCGAGCAGTGAAGACTGTGGAAGTGGAGAAGTGCAAGAAGACAGCTTTTTGGGTGGAACTGATGACCGAAACTGAGGGAAACGAAAAGGTAATTTCAGGCTATGTAAAACTCATGGCCTGTAGCAAGACTTGAAAAGCTTATAGAAGCTTAGTTTCCAGATCTAAACCTCATTCTTAGCGTAGCTCTCACTAGATCTGTTTTATGGGTAGTCAACAGGAAAGGGCGGCCCCTTTTGGCTTTCCGGAAATGGTGCCGCTTGGAAACCTGAAAAACCTGTAATCAAGGGCTTTTCTGGCAATTTGTGTGATGATTGGCCCAGCTTCGCGCACGCCTTCAAACATCGCGCGGTTACGCGCGAGAACCAATTTTATCTGCCCGGTTTTTGACTCTATTCTTCGGCAGCCTGTTGCTGTCCGCCTGGCGGGGGCGGCGGCATAGACCTCATCAGGCTTTCCCTCGGATTGGGCTCCTGGGATAGCTCTTTGAGCCGCTTGAACATTGCCGCTTCCTCGGGGGTGATCTTTTGCGGGAAGACAACATCGATTGTGACCAGTTGATCGGCCCCGGCCAGACCAAGACCCTTCAAGCGGTAAACGCGGCCCGGGTGCGTGAGCGGCTGAATCTTCATCACCACTCGCCCTGTTGCCGTAGGAACTTCTATCTCCGCGCCTAGCATTGCTTCGTAAAGGGTTACGGGAACGGTCACGGTTATGTCCCGACCAAGGATTCCCAAGATAGGATGCGGCAGAAGCTTCACTTTGAGAATCAAATCGCCCTGACGCTTGGCGCGGATGTCGTACCTGCCGCAGCCGGGGCGCCTGATTTCCATGCCGTCATAGGTGCCGGCCGGCAAATCCACGTCAGTAACTCTCTCCACATTGAAATATCCAAGTCCGCGGCAGTTTTGACACTGCATGCGGTTCACCGTCTTCATGGCATTGCACTGCTCGCATGGCATCGGATCGCTGAGCCTGATTTCGCGAATGCACCCTTTCATCGCCTCTTTCAGCGATATTTCGCACTCCAGCTCAACGGCTAGCGCGGCCGCCTTAATGCCGCCTGCCGCCATGCCGGCATCCTGTTGGGGCTTTTCAGTGTTTTTCTGCCACAGGTTGCGCAGGTCGCCCAAGCTCTGACGCATCTTTTCGCTGTTTCTGTCATATTCCTGACGCGCTTTCGGGTCCATCAAAACTTCATACGCATCGCATATTTCGCGGAAGTTCTTGATCATGATGTCCGGGTCCATGCCCGAAATATTCACGTGCGGACCGAATTTCTCGTAAAGCTGCTCGTACGCCTGCTGAATTTCGCGCGAAGTCGCATCCGGGCGAACACCCAGGATGTAGTAGTAATCCTTTTGCGTTTGGGTTTTGCTCTGATCCACCATACGCCCCATCCGGGCTGCAATCTCCTTCTAAGGAGATGCCACGAGCAGTCGGATTTTCCTTGCCTCAATGCGAATTTTGATTCACTGGCTCAATGATACACAGTAAACACCTAAATACGACGTACCCAGGAATTGCCAGGTCCCCCAGAATTAGGACGCTTCAGGGGCCCGCAGGCGCTGCTGCCGGAAGCAAAAAGCGCAAAGGAGGCGTGTTCGCCTCCCTTACAAGATTTTCTGAGTTTGCCTGGTTTCCGTTTTTACCGTGATTCCCAAAAGATTCCAGTGTTTCCGGGTTTCCATCTGTCGGCGATTTTTAATCGCCTTTGATTCGCGAGGCGAGCGCCATGGCCCGCTTTGCGATCAAACTCTCGCAATCAGTTCTATCCGCACTTGCTGAAGCCGCAGCCCTGGCAAACCATGCAGCCGTCGATCTTCAGCCAGTCGCCGGCCCCGCATTTGCTGCAGGTTGCAAGCGCGCGAGCGCTTCCGGTCAACTCGGTGTTGCTGGCGTCGATAGCCATGGTTGCCGGTTGGTGACTAACGGACTGGGCCGGATTTGCTATCACTCGTGATTCAGCCGTGCTATGAACGCGGCGATAGTGCTGGATTGCCTTTGCCAGACCATCGCAGGGCGATTGAACGACAACTGGTTTTTCCGAATCACTGAATTTGAACCATGCCGGGTAGCCGGACTGGATGTTCACCAACTGGTGAACAACGGTCTCTTCGACCTTCGCGCGTTCGTCTTCGCCGAATTCCGCAGCATAGCGCAAGAACGCCGAGGCAAGACGTCCGACCGCTTCGAACAAGCCTGATTCCACTGCACCCGGTTTGCCCATGCGTGCATAAATTTCGACCAGCTCGCCGGGTCTGGTGGTTTCGTGATTGAGACTGACGTGCAGGGTCGAATTGCCGTCCGGTCCGCCCACGCGCACTTTGTATGTTTGACCCGAAGTTTCTTCCGTGTCGACATTGCGGCGCTCGAAATGTCCGAGCAAGGTGAGCAAATCGAATTCGCGCTCGTAGTCTTCTTTGGCGATTTTTTCCACCGGCTGACTCAATCTCGAGCCGTCCGGATAGAAGGTGATGTCTTTTACGCCCAGGCTCCATGCCAGCATGGTCGAGTCGTAGACTGCTTGCTCGCTGGAATCCAGGGGAATCGAGCAGGTGTTGGAAACGGAGTTGAAAGTCTCCGGAAACTCTTCGGCGCCTTTGTGAATCGCTGAGAGATGGCGGATGTACGCCTCCGGTTCAATTTCAACGCGAATCGGGAATGCCTTTTGCACGGCTTCCGGAACTTCCGCAATGCCCTGGCAGGACTTGTGGTTGTTGCGGATCTTCTTCATCAGCGCGGCTTGCTCGTCTTGCGATGCCGGCCAGGCGCCTGCTTTTTCCATGGCTTCTTTAAAGCCTGGAGCGACGAAGTCGACGAAGCGGGAGCGCACTTTTCTGGAGAAAACGATGCCGTTGTGCGGATCGACGCCCCAGCTTGTTTGCAGTGCCTGAGCCAATGTGCCGGTGGGAGCATTGTTGGTCATGCAGGAATTGCGCACGCGCAGATTCTTCTTCTGGAATTTGCTGCCTTCCCAGAGCGGGTAGACGCCGCGATCCTTCGCCAGTTCTACTGATGCTTCGGTGGAAGCTTTCGTGTATTCGCGGAAGAGAACTTCAGTCGCTTCCAGCGCCTCGGCGCTGCCGAAAGTATGACCGAGCCTGGAGAGATATTCCGCAATACCGGCGAATCCGCCGCCATTACGTCTCTCCATGCGTGCGGTCATATTTTGCGCTGGGATAGGATACCAACTGACGTCGGTTACATTATCCATGAAGCGCTGCTGAACGCGGGCTACCGCGCGCATCGCGCCCATGTTGAACGTGCCGTCAGGGTTCCAGAATTCTTCATGGGCTGCGTGCATGGAGGAGAGATTGCAGTTGCCCATATATGTCCGGCCGTCTTTGCCCGGTCCGGCAGGCAAGAATTGCTCGCCGCACGGATTGCAGGTGGTGAGGTCGTAGGCGTGGTCGTTAGCGTTGGCGCTGTTGACCGCTTCATAGAATGCTATGCCGGGTTCGCCCGAATCGCGCATGCCTTCGATTATTCGTTGGAAAACTTCCGGCGCATAGAAGTGCGACTGGACGCGCACGAAACGGTCGGTCATTTCCACAACGGCATTTTTGACCTGACGTGCGGCTTCCAACGCTTCGGGATATCTCTGGATATCGACCGCGTACTCTTCATAGGTCGGTTCTTTTGTGAGCTTGTTGACCTTGATGGCTCCGGTCTTTTCGTCTATCACCGGCTTGCGCGGATCGAAGAGCGGTCCTGCCCAGACTTCTTTCATGAAAGTAGTCTGATAGAAGCGCTTGTCGCGCACGGCTTCCATGAAGCCCGGCATGGCGAGAACCGTGATGTTGGTATTTTTCAAATAGTTCTGGCGTTCGATGTACGAATGGTACAGTTCGCCGTATTTTTGTTCGGCAAGAGAAAGGATGCGTTTTTTGTACGACATCGAATCTTCGCCGCTGTTTTGTTTTTGATAGGCCAGCATCTCTTTATAGATGCTCGACAGGCTGGGCGGCGGGATCAATTTCTTCTTGTCGATGAAGAACAAGATATCCGGGTGATCCGAATTGCGCAGTTCGATCAACGCTCCGCCGCGGCGTCCGCCCTGGGCGACTGCTTCGACTGCTTTAGCGATCGTCTTTTCATAGAAGCGATCCGGACCCGATGCTGCGGCACCATTCGAAATGATCGATGACCACGGACGCAGGGTCGAGGTGTTGAGACCCATACCCATAGCGGCCTTAGCAGCCAATGCTTCGATGCGAGCCGCTTCCTGAATACCTTCCAGGCTGTCGACGACGAACGCGACGCCGCATGCAGCCAGGCATCCGGTGCCGCGCAGTTTGCCTGCCAGCTCGCCCATCTTCACTTCATTTTCGTTGAGCTTGGCGACATTCTTATTGAGAACGGCGATTCTCAGCTCCTCCGAACGGCTCCATATTTCTTCTTCTTTAATTTGAGCGGCTTTGCCGTGCGCCCAATACTTAAGTACGTTCAGCGCCACTTCCGGATCGGCATTGATATTTGCCGGTGTGTTCGCCCAGAAACGCTGGCTGCCGATCGCATCAGCAAATGTTTGCGCCCACTGAGCGACTTTCGGGTGCTTGAGTGCGGTTTCCAGTTCAATATCGATCAATTCTTGGGGAGAAAGAACATATTTGAGCTCGGCAACAGCAACGGATGTAGCCACACGATGAATGATGTCGTTGACTGTTTCAACGGGCAGACCCGTTTTCGGATCCCGCTTCGCATAAAGACCGACGAGAGTCTCTTGCGTCGACTCCCAATAGCGATGGCTGAAATCTTCTTTCCGTTGCTGCCCGGAAGCGGCAGTCTGAGCTGATTGAGTATTTGATTTCAATTCCTTTTGAACTGTCATCATATGCGGCGGTTCCCTTCTATGGAATGTGTGGTGTGTGTTGTGCGGAGGTCTACTCTTTAGCGATGCACGAATCCAGAGATGTTGAGACGCTGCTGCGCCACGAAGAGCCCCCATTTAGAGGGCTATTCGTTGGCTTGGCTTGCAGCAAACCTGATATGCCTGAATTCGCGCCGGCATTGCCCTTGTGACTATGCAAAGCATGTCCGGGCTTTATCTGCCAGCTAGAGTGGGGGACCACTCGATTCGCAAAATTTCGTTGTGATTACGATACTACCGATAGCGTCATGCAGGCAAGCGGAAATTTTGAAGGAATTCGAAACAAAGCCTGAAAACCTATGCGCAGCAATTGTTTTCAGCTCCATTAGAATTAACTCTTGACATGGCACCATTAGTGGTGGCACACTATATATGCATCGGATCGTAGCCCCGAAAAGTCCGCACAGTAGGCGTTTTCAGAGTCTGATATATGCGATGTGCTCTTGATCGGCGTCCAATAAATTGCAATGTGGCGGTATATGTGGTGGCACTAAATGATATGGCGGGACTCTATAAGTGTCCAATAATCAAGGGTCTTCGGCGTTTCATTTTTGAGTTGATTGTCTCAAAATGAGTTGCCGATAATACAACCGCGCGTGGTGGCATGAAGAGAGTGAAAAACAAATAGATCGCATATGATCTTGGGGCGATCTTGCGCTGTTCGTATATGCGATTGTTCTTCCGGCGAGAAACCTGTGAGCCCTCTAATATAGGGCGTTCGTACTTATCTATAAGAGGATTTCCGACAGATCCGCCAGGCTAGGTTTACTGGGAATAATCCAGGTACATGCACACGCGTTGAGGGAGTTTGGAAAAGAAGCTGACGACGGCCGTATTGCGTGAAGGCAGGATGCGAATTCGTTGCCGCTATCCACGGGCGTTTCCCGAAGCTTTGGAAAAATCGATCAACGGGAATTTCAAGCCTGCGGTTCAGTCATCAGGCTCCGACGAGTTTCCGGCTAAGCCGCCCAACTATCTCATTACCGGCACGGTCAACGACACTGGCTTCGAGCTCAATCGCGTCGTGGTGCAGAATGAGAAGCGCTTCACGCTGCAAACCGTTCGCGGAATAGTCGAACCGTGTCGCGACGGCACCTGCACTATCGAGGTCAAGTTCGAGCCGACGCCTTTTGCCTTGCGGATGTTGATGCTTTGCGACATCCCTCTCTATGTGATGTTTCTGGATGGATTTTGCCATTACGTATTCGGCTTGCCTTCTCTGATGGGCGAAAGATGGTTTTTGCTTATGTCAATCGCGGGCGCCATGTGGATTGTGGCTGAGGCCGTCCAATACTTCATGCGCAATAAATTTCACCCCGATCGCGAGCTGGTGGAGCATGTGGAAGCGATTGCCGGCCAGGTCGAGGCGACCGTTATAGAGCGTGAGAATCAGCTTTAAAAGTATCTATACGCAGTATTGAAGAGTTCCGGCGTCCTGGGTGGATCGACTGCCGGAGAACATCAGACAGCCTGGGAGATGGCAGGACTAATGCGCGGTTTGGAGATCAACATTCGCTGATTTTCAAAGTTGCTTTTATTCGGTATCTTCAGTTATTAACTTTTGCATGCGAGTAAAGGCGGCTCACGAAATGTTCCAATCATGTTGATGGTGAACACGACTACCCCGGACAACTCAAGTGTTGCTGATAACGGCAAAAGAATCCATGCCCATGAAGCATAGTTTTGGTAGGCGACAATTTCGGAAGAGACACGCAAAATGCAGCCGATATTCGTCAGCAGCAATGCAAAGAACATCAGCCGCTCGCTGAAAAGCTTCATTCGCCCGAGGAATGCCGGAAGAATGCGCGGCGCCACTGTGAAGACCATTGTCATCAAAAACCCTACTGTAATTGCGTGGCGGCCTGCTCCACCTATACCAGGAGACGACGGTTCGGCCGCCGCCCATATTAAGAGCGATCCGGCGATCAACAGCCAAACATAAGCAATTCGCATGAATACAACAAAGCTGCGGTGTACGCCCTGGGTCTTTGGTGATTTGTCCGGCGGCTCGAAGATGCGCAGTGCAAAAACCATAACTATCGCGCTCAAAAGAAGAATGATGGAGCTTGCCAAAAAAGCTTGCGCTATTGCAGCGAGGATTCCCGCGACAGTGACTGCAAGAGCGAGAAATGCGAATCTGGTGCGCAATGGTTTCAATCCTAAGAAGACCGGCATCCAGTGCGCGGTAAAACCCCAGGCGATTGTTATGGGGAATCCCCAAATAGAAAGTACGAGGAACATGTCGTCAAACTCGGCTGGAAATGCTGGCGATTGTCCTGAAACGGAAAGGAACCAGCATTGATACGCATTGAAACACATAACGGACAGGAGCCCAATGGTGCCGGCGATTACCAGTGCCGCCCACGGCTCAAGGGAGCCTTTTGTTGCCTTTTGCTTGCGATGCCCTTGAATAGATCTCAAAACAAATAACGCCACTGCAGCAAGTTCAAATGCCGCCGACAAAGGAAGCAAGAGGCGCCACTGCCAAAGATAAACGTTTGCGAGCCATCGCAGCCCTACTCCCGCTGTCCATAGAGCCCAGATAAGCCAGCCGTCCCAGTAGGACCAAGCGGAAATACGGCGCACATTCGGAATGGAGTAAAAACCGATGCCCAGTATGAAGCTGCCGATCCAGCCGAAGAGTTGCGCGTGCCCGTGAGCTTGTATCCAGGACGGCGATATCGAGGTTGCCGACTGAGCATTGCTGATTGCAAATAAGTTCCAAACTCCCAGAAATGTGCCGGGAAGCACCATGAAAAGCAGGCCGCCGCAAAGGTAGAACATAAGCAGCTTGACCAGCTGCTGTTCTCTGGCAAAACTAATGGGCACGGACTGCTTTGTTTTTTCTTTGGTCATTGCGCGCGGTTTGAATGCAGTTGCTTTACGCTCGCTGTGCGCGGAAACAGAATGTTATTTTCTTTGTGTACGTGCTGGTGCATTTCCAGTTCAAACCTCAGACAACGAATCCTATGTTGAGGTGGTGCGAGTGCCGACCCTTCAGACGCATGTGTGCTCGTTTAAAGGAAGACTCACACACGTGCAAGGCTGAAACATGTTTTTTTGCCGAACCGCATTCCAGGCAAACCCACTCATCGGACAACTCTTCAAACTTGCACCCTGCCTTAATTTCATGTCTCGGCTCTTCCGGCGCTACGTCGAATATGTAATTGCACACAGTGCAAATCGTTTTGCCGTTCGCCATGATTGTCGCCTCGGTTATCGGATATCCAGACCTCCATATCCAGTTATAGCGGCGAGCACCCAAATTCGGATCATCCTTGAGGATGACACATTGAAAGGCGCATTATCCAGCCGCATGCGGATGAGCGTGTTCGTGCGCGCGGCTCGTAACCGACACTCGCTAAATATGATTTCCGTTGATGCGCAAGCGGCTGACGCCGCCATTGTTGATGTTTAAACGGACGTGGGTGATCGGTCCTTTGAAAAGAATTTTGTCCTTTGGAAAGAAGTGCTGATTATGCGGCTGAATGTCGGATTTCGGCAGCAGTGGTTTCCATTCATAATCAGGCCAGGTCAGGTAGTCGACGCGGCTGGCAGGTGCATGAACACAGTCCATCCATGCCTCTTTCGGTGAGTTGCCTTTGAAGTGATTGGTATCGATTTCGATGTTGTCGACTGTTCCGGCGATGCCGAGTTTGACAATCACCCAATCGTTGCCTTCTTCACGGCGGCGTTTGGTTTCCCAACCGTCGCCCATGTTGACGCCGCGGCCCGGGTAGATAATGTTGTCTTTGTTGCCGAAGAACATATCGTTGCAGGCGACGACGGTACCGCCATTGGTGATAAGCGCCAGGTCGGAAATTTTCTTCTGTGAAATCGAACCCCAGTCGTGGCGCGGTTCTCCGAAGACTCGCAATCTGGCGACGCCGCCGTCCGGATAGATGCGCAAGCGCACGGCTTGCCAGATTTCCGGGCTGAAAACGGAAAAGATGTTCTGGCAGCCCTGTTTGAGGGGAACACGGGGAAGAATCTCCTGCCATGGCGCATCTTCTTTTGATAGTTTTGCTACGTCGCGAGTATTGGGGTCGTAGCGCATGGCATCGATGGCTGCATAGGGCGGGTGGTTGCCGAGAAAGTGATTGGTGTCGATGTCGACGCCGCGGATGATGCACTGGACGCCCAGTTCGACGATGGCGAAATCCATGCCGGTGCGGCCGCCTTTTCGTCTCGTCTCCCAGCCGTCGTAGACCTGTCCTGTTTCATTGAAAGTGGCCGGCGTGAAGTCGCTGCGGCCAGGCTTTATAAGAGACTCTTTCGGTGCGAAGAACTCGTCGGTTGCAAAGAGGACCTTCCCTCCTAACCGTTCTTGTGCAAAATCGGTCAGATTTGCAAAGACGGCTGGTTCCAGGGTGAAATTGCGCTCCATTGTGCCCTCCGCGGTGTTTTTCTGCTTGACAATAGTCTGTTACATTCTCAACAATTGGAAAGTGTTGGCCGAGCTGTTTCAGCTTGGCTTCTTGCTGAAGCCCATTTTTTCGTTAGCTGCATGCTCGCCAATGACAAACCGTGCAAAGTTTAAGATTCAAAGCATCTAGGTAAAGCTCTAAAGCCTTTATTTTGCTCTTCTAACTTCAATAAGGTCCAGTATTACTTTCTCAGCATTTTCAAGAAATCAGGCCACTTTTTCACGTCCTTCCCTCCAATTG
Source organism: Candidatus Melainabacteria bacterium (assembly GCA_020853845.1). Classification (GTDB taxonomy): domain Bacteria; phylum Cyanobacteriota; class Vampirovibrionia; order Obscuribacterales; family Obscuribacteraceae; genus QKMZ01. Next base: position 16,118 of record JADYYD010000007.1, on the reverse strand, counting down.
TTTCTTAACTCATGCGCTCTTTTGCTTCGTCTTTTGACGAAGTGACTCTGCGCGCGATGTCTCGAGATTGAGGAAAAACGCCCTTCAAGCGGCGATGGAAGGCTGGAGAAGTCGTCTGGGTTTCGTGCCGAGAGAAACATTCGTCCTGCATTCAACTCGTCCGAAAGGAGGTTTTCACCGTCCGATGCTGCAAAGCGTATCGGCTGCATGGCCTGACGGTGAGCCAAACAAAAACGGACCCCACCGCAACTGGGAGACTTTCTAATGCCCAACCCACAAACCCCCGGGGAGGACAACAGGCAGCCAACTCCTCCCGGAAGTAACCGAAATAGAACCGCCGACGGCGGTCGTGATGACACCTATTTCGAGAAGCTGCTCAAATACGTGCCCGGTGACATCGTCGCTGCATTCGTCGCTATCGACGGTCTGCTGCGCGATCAGGCACTTGCGAATCCGATCTGGCTCGACTGGACTGTGTTCGGAGTGCTGCTCATTCTGGCTCCGCTCTACGCTGTATATCGCCCGTCTTCACCGCCCCCGCCCAGCCTTCAGGCTAAGCGGACGTTTCATGCGGTGGCGGCGATGGTGGCGTTTACAGTCTGGGTCTTTGCACTGGGTGGTCCTTTCGCGACCACTTTTCCGGAACTCTACCGGCCCGTGTACGGAACCATCCTGCTGATCTTCACCACGCTCATCATCCCTCTTTTCGAGAAGATGATTCTCAAAGAGTGATGTCGCGATAGTTTCAACCAGGAACAGCACCATGACTGACACCAACAAAGCCGCTGCTGAGCGCCTGCTCGGCATCGACGTTTCGCGCTATCAGGGCACGGTTGACTGGACAAAGGTGAAGGCAGCCGGCGTCAAGTACGTGTTCATCAAGGCGACCGAGGGACGCACCTGGGTCGACCCGATGTTCGCACGCAACTGGCGCGAGCTGAAGGAGAAGGGCATCCCGCGCGGTGCCTACCACTTCTACCGCACCGATGTCCCGCTGCAAGCCCAGATCGACAACTTCTGCAACACCGTCGGCAGCCTGGAAGCAGGCGATCTGCCGCCCGTGCTCGACGTGGAAGTGCCCTCGGTCTGGAATCACCTTTCCGTCAAGCAGAGGGTCGATCTCTGCAACGGCTGGATGCGAGGCGTAGAGGCTAAACTCGGCGTGAAGCCGATCATTTACCTCAGCACCTCGTTCGCCGACGATGTGCTCAAGAACGACCCCACTCTGGCGCACTACGTTCTCTGGCTGGCGCATTACACCGCCGCCGCCAACCCGCGTGTTCCGCGTCCGTGGACCACATGGAATTTCTGGCAGTGGAGCGAGACTGGTACCGTCGACGGTATCAGCGACACGAAGGTCGACATGAACTGGTTCAACGGTTCTGCCGCCGACCTCGACAAGCTCAAGGTGACTGCGCGCCAACTGAACGGTGTGCCTCGGCGCAAGCCTGGCGGCACCGGCATGCGTCGCATCGCCAGCCTGATCTACTTCACCGTTTCCGACCTCGTCAACGGACGGCGCCAGCGCGGTTAACCCGTCAAGGGCGCCGAAAGCGCGGTTAACCCCGTCAACGGGCGACGAAAGCGCGACGCAAAGCGTTCGTCTTTAGGTCTAAACGGTCAATTTCGCGACGGCGAACACTGGTTCGACCGTCATTCGTCACTTGAACATAGCGCGCGGTGCCGCTTCTCGCTTCGGTTTGTCGCCGATGTCGAGGAGCGGTGCTGCCGCTTTCCCACAGGGGAAACAAATGAACCTGATGATCACAATTGGTCTTCTGCTCGTGGCCGCCGGCTTCATCGCGTACCGCGTCAACTTCTGGATGAAAGAAGGCAAGAAGCTGGCGAAGGGTGGTTATCTCCCCCCGCCTCCGACTTTCTTCGGCAAGCTGGCTTACCGGCTCGCCACCAAGCTCGGGTGTTTTCTCGTCGTCGGTCCCGTCAAGGTGATCGGACGTGAGAACGCTCGCTACAACGGGCGACTGATCGTCGTTCCCAACCACCAGTTCGAGTTCGATTTCGCGGTCACCACGCAGGCTCTGCCGTATCATTACCGGCAGCTTGCGGTTGCCAGCGAAGTCTCCGGCATCCGCTCGGCAATTGCTGCCTGGGTCGGATTCTGCGCCGTCGACGGTGAACGCGGCAAGGCAAAGGGTAAAGCCGGTGCCGAAGCCGTTATCGACGCTGGTGCGAAAATCCTTACGCACGACAAGGCTTTCCTCATGTTCCCGCAGGGCGTTCTTGCCCGCGACAACGTGCTGAGGAAAGAGGAATTTCGTACCGGCTGGATTCGCATCCTCAATCGGGCTGCCGAATCCGTTGACCCAGGCGAACTCGCAGCGCTGCCCATCGGCATCATCTACAAGACCGATGCGAAGGATGCGACGTGGGGACACCGCCTCGCGAACCGCATCAATTTCCCGGGCGTCTTGCTGAAGCTGATCGGCTTCGCGGGCTTCCGCGTCTGGGTTTCGAAGGTCACCAACCCCGAGCCCGGCCAGCCGACCAAAATCGTCACCAAGAACTACGGCGCCACTGTTGTCGTCGGCAAGCCCATTCCGCTGAAGGACTTGCCCGCCGACATTCACGAGGCGACCGAAGTGCTGCGTCAGGCTATCCAGGTGGAAGTCGACAAAGCCAAGGCGGCGAAATGAAGTAAGCGGCAAGCAGTTTGGCGTGGCACCAAATATGGTGACAAGCTGAAACGGCGACTGCGCTGAACGGCACTACAGAAAGGAAGGCACGGAGAGATTTAAAAACTCTCTTCGTGCTTTTCTCTTCGTCGTGGTGATACTAAAGCAAATAGTAAGCCGGGCGGTAGTAGACCGGCATGCGAAAGCGGCGGCAAAAATGAGGGCAGCAGGGGTACGATTTCATTTGGCGCAACGGTTTGGCTTCGGTCGGATTTATTGTGACGCAATGCGGGGGGGTATGAATTCGTGTCTGTTCACCCGGTTAGAAATTTTGCAAAATTTCTAACCGCTGATCGCTAGAAAGCCCCGCCAGCATTGTGATCGCAGCCTTTATGAATTTTGAGTGTTTCGAAAGCTTCTTAAGCCTTGCTGTGCAAGCTTTTGTGGGTTTTTGCCCTTAGAAATTTCCAAAAAAATCTAACCGCCTGCACGCAATGAATTTGACCATGCCACCAGGAAAAATTTCTCCAATGCCGAAGGCTAATCAGGAAAAGGTCTAACCATCACTTCCACGCCTGGTTTCATCGGTCCAAGGTGTTCCAAAATTTCGGCATAATTCGGATGCTCTTTCCCATATGTCAGTTTTCCAAAGCCGACGATTCCCTCACCAACAGCCTTCAACTGCATGTTGATAGTCCCGTCTTCTTCCATGCGGGCGGTGCCGATGAATTCGTCTTCCGTTGTGTTGGTCAAGTTGAAGCCTCGATGCCGTCAATAATCCGACGCAAATAGTTATAGCCTCGATGTCTGGTCTTTCACTACATTCATCGTAGTCGGAAAATTCTTCTTGATCAAAGATTCCCGATGGCTTGTCGTGGCGCCGCCGTGCAATATAGCGAAGTTTTCGGCGAACATCTCCTGCCGACCGGCTTCGTCTTTCTGCAAAAAGTAATCCAGCGCTTGTTTATCCGTTGCCGGCACATTCGGCACCTCGGCATCGTAGGCGCTCACGTAAGCCGCCGCGTCCGAAAAATCTCGCAAGTCGTCCACTGCATGACCGGTTTCGTGGCGCGTCAGCCCTTCGACATTATTGCTGGAGCCCTTTGCCGCTCCCTGTCTTTCCGCCACGATAATGCGTTTTCCCGTCGTGTCATACGCTCCGTCCACATCGTCCCAACTGCTGCCGGGCGGCCAGCCGCGCGGCTTCTGTCCTTTTAATTGCGGCATCACGTCTGTGACTTTGTCGGTGGCGACGAGCGTGACGCTATCCTTGGCGAGCGCATCGCGCACGTTTTGCGGCAGTCCATTATATGTGTCTGTGACGCGCCGAGTGAAATCTGCGGTGGGCGTGAGCTTGGGCGTTGGCGCCGGGACTGTTTGATCCCCGGCCGGTGGACTGATGTCTTGCCGCCTGATCTGATCCGACCAGGGCTGGACGAGTTTCACCTCGCCAGGTCTTAATCCGCCCAAGTGATTCAGAATATCCCGATAATTCTTGTCTCCGCGCGAGTAAATCATCTCGGCATTCGCAATCAGGCCGCCATGGCTGTGAAGATGCAGGCTGATGGTTCCATCTGCGCTCATCTCAGCCATGCCGATCGGCTTTACCGTCTGGCGCTCGGCGTTCTGAGCGAATGTTTGCTGCCGCCCTTCTTCGGCAAGGCGCGTGGCACCGGCGAGCGGGTTGCCAATCTGTTCAGGTTGTTCGGCGATCTGGTCGCCTTGTGAGCCTGGCTGCATCTCTTATTTTCGTGCGAGGAGGGTGAACTGCTTTGCGTTTTCGCGCTTGAGCGCTGTTGCGAATTCGCGTTTCTAACCAGAAGTCGCCATATGCACAATAGTCGCCATGTGAAAGATGCGGAACCCGGTTTCCCACACCGCAACCTTAAATCGGCGCCGATAACTTTCCGGCACTTTCGGATTTTAATCGGACGATGTGAAATTGCCGCCGGATTGGTATGTAACAGACGGTGCGAGCTAGCGCGAAGTGGTAAGGCATATGTGCAATAAGTTGTAGAACACGCTTTGCCAGTTGGGCGAACTGCGGGAGCGCTAATCTCGCAAAGTGGTAAAGGAAAAATAGAAAGTTATTGTTAAGTCACTTTGCCAGTATCCCGGGTAAACTTGAGCGGTTTTTAGGGAGAAACACCCCATAGCGCGGGCGTTTTCGGCGCTCGCGGCCGTTTCGTCAGTGTAAAGAGATTACCTCTCGATAATTTGGTCGTGCGCGCCCGCGGAATTAGGTTTATAGAGCAAACCAATCTTCTCTTCTCTTCTCTTCTCTTCAAAATCCGGACGAAACTTCTCCTCCTCCTTGCTCCATCGACAAACCGCGCCATTCAGTCTGCTGTCACGGCAGGAGCTGAAGTCCGTTCAGTGGATATTGGTTTTGCTTACGGCTGAGCGCACAGCTTGTTAATAGGCGCGCCAGCTAGTTCAACCTCGAACCTGAGGAGACTGCAATGAATTTACAATCTGCCCTGGGTCTCTCCCTGGCGGGAGTGTCCCTCATTTGTTCGATCGGGTTTTTGATGCACAGTCCGCAAGTGCGGGAGCCAAAACCCGATATCCCGGCGGCGCCCAGCTCGTACATCGAGAAGATGCCGTCATCCAGCGGTGAGTCCTATCGCATTCATCAGCTCAATGCCAAAGGCAAAGAGACGATGATTCGCATCAAATATCAAGATTCATCGGATGGGCTTCTTACTCTTGGACCCGACGGCAAGCTGACTTGCGAAGCGCATTACTTCCCCGACGGCATGCTGCGCAAATGGGCGTCGTATGACGTTAACGGTGTGCTGCGTTCGGGGCGCGAACTGCGCGCGGACCGCACATTGCTTTGGGAAGCTAAATCTAACCGAGACGAAAGCATGTACTTTCTCAGGGTCTACTGGCCCGACGGAAAGATCTTCCAGCGCAAGAAGCACGTTTTCAAAACGCAGACCGGCGAGTCCAGCTACTATCGCGCCGACGGAACTCTGTGGCAGCAATCTACAACCGTCGCCGAAAGACTCACGATCGTGAAACAGTTCGATGAGCAGGGGCGCCCGCGCATCATCAAGACCAGGATGCCGAAGGACAGCCCCGAAATCAAAGAAACTGAGATTTTCGCCAACGCCGGGCCCTGGCCGGTCATGAAGGTAGAGCACCTGAAAGAGGATGGTCAGACGGATTTCGTTCAGTGGATCGCGTATTCGGCGCGCCATTATTGGGACGAGTCTATGATCACGCCCAATCCCAATCCGCTCATGCTCGCCGGCGTCGAGGAGTTCTTCAACGGTAAAGCAATCGGGCGCTATCAACTCGATAGCGATCAGCGAATTCGCATAATCGAAGAAGTGCATCCAGACGGCGCAATCAGAAGGCGTCACGCCGATCGCAAGGGTAAGATTTTCCGCGAGGACATGATCACCCCTGGAGGACTGTCGAGTCAATTCGACTACAGCGGCGCTCTGGGCAAAGTTCCGGCCGTCGATTCACGCCTGCTGATTCGCTTGACGGATGACTTCATCCCGACTCGCCGCTTCAACGAGGGGGAGGCCGTGCTGCGGGAAGCCATCGCGGAGAAGCTCCTCAGCAAGGAGGCTCCGTGAGAGGCTCCGCAAGAGACTTCGCGAGAGACTCTGTATCCGGCGCAACGCACGTCGTCAGTGCGCCGCAAGCAAATATGAAAGGAGTGCACTATGCACCACTTATACTCGAATGCTCTCGAGTTCTGGGCTCAGCTAACGTCTGTGCGCCTGCTCGAGATGAATATGCTGTGGCTGTGTTTGTTAACCTTTGCGCTCATGTACATCAGGCGCTGGCGTCAGCCCGCTGAGCTGGTCACTACCGCGTCAGTGCAGAGGAATCTTCCGAGACTTCCGGCACTCAGCCACATGCCGCAGGTATTGTTTTTGCTGTCGCTCCTGGCGGTCAATATCTGGCTTGCCAAGCCGGTTATCCCGCTGGTGAATGAGACTCGCACTTTGGAAACTCGCGATATCTTCATCGCGATAGACAAATCCGGCTCGATGGACACGATCATCAAAGACGCCGATGGCAACTCGCAAGACGCCGAAGGGAAATCGTATCCTCGACGCATCGACGCTGCGGCGCGCGCGACGGAATTTTTCGTTTCTCGCCGTCAGGGTGACCGAGTGGGGCTTGCCGTCTTCGACGACACCACCTACTTGCACTGGCCGATGACCGACGACCTGTCGATCATCTTGAAGAAAACAGCGCTGATTCCGCTGCATACGAACGGCGGCACCAATATCGAAGGCATTAACGGACCGATCCAGCAAGTGATCGATCACTGGACCGAGTGCGGCAAAGCCAAGACGAAGGTGATGATTCTCGTCAGCGACGGCGATGCTCCTATGTCGGAACAGCGCATTCGCGAACTGACCGCCGAGATGAGCGCGCTGGGCGGCAAGCTGTACATGCTGGGCGTCGGAGAAGACTGGAGCGACTTTAGAGATCCTAAAGACTCTAGAGATCCTAGAGATCCTAAAGACGCTGAAGACCAAAAGCATCCGAAGAACGCCGAGCAAATCGCAAAGCTGAAACCGCTCATGACGCTGGTGGAGGCGCTCGGAGGCAGAATCTATTCGGTTGCCGACGAGCAGCAGATGCTCGCCGCCGTCAGCGACATCGACAAGCTCGAAAAGTCGAGCGTCAAAATCGAGACGAATGAGACGTACCGTGATGTTTCGATTTACTTCGCCATCGCGTCGTGCGTTTTCTTCTTGCTCTTTATCTTAAGCGCCGCTTTCACGCGAGAGCGCGTCTGAGAATGTGAAAGGAGTTGACCATGAAACCTGTTAAAACCTGGCTGCAGCTTGGCGTTCTCTTTGGAATTGCTTTGCTGGGTTCAGCCATGTTTGCGCTCGGTCTGCACATGGAGACTTACGAGTCGCCGCAGATCCGCCACTACAACGAAGCTGCCGTGCTTTACGAAAAGGCGCGCCAGGGCGACGAAACCGTTTTGGACGAAGCGATTCTCGCATTCGACAAAAGCTTGGATGATTACCGTGCCAAGGAAAATCCGACCACTGTCGAGTCGATTATCTACCCGTCCCGCTCGAGTGAAGTCGCGGCTCTGGCGCTCAGCAAGAAAGCCGTGCTGCTGCTCATGAAGAAGAAAACCGACGATGCCGTCAAGGCTTTCAAAGAAAGCATCAGCATCAATTCGGGCAATCTTCATTCCGAGCTTCTCGCGCTCACCATGCCGGGCGAGAAGCTGTCCTCGCAGGACATCGCGCGTCTTGCGGATCAAGCTTACGTCACCATCCACAATCTGGAAATGCTCTGGGGCAAAAGCCCTGAGATGCAAATGTCCCAGGGTAAAACGCCAGGCAAAGGCGAGGGCTACGACCCGCAGCAAGCACCGGGCGCACCTACTCCCGGCGCGGGCAAGGGCGGTGATCCCAATGCGATTTAGCATTTGGCAAATGCCACCACCCGTAGGGCGGTTGTGAAATCGCCCCGCATATGAAAGGAGAATACTATGGGCTTCGCAAACCCTCAATATCTCTGGTTGCTCTCTTTTATGCCGCTATTGGCGCTGGTTTTGTTCGCCGCCTACCGCGCGCGTTCTAATTCCAGCGAGCAGTTTCGCCCTGCCCGGTTTCGCAGGGGTGAAAAGAAACGCGCCAGAGAGTCTCGCACAGCCGAGATCGTCTTCAACACCGGCATGCTGATTGCCGCCGCGCTGATGATCTTGGCATTGTCCGCCCCATATCAGAACGACAAACCAGTCACCGTGCCGGAAGGACCGGTGCAGGCTGCTTTTGTCGTGGACGTTTCGCGTTCGATGGCGGCGGAAGACTATCGGCACCATATGCCGGCCGACGCCGGTGCGGTGCCCGATCTCAACTCGCCCTGGGGAAGTCGCCTGCACATGGCGAAATACCAGATGGGCAAAATCATGGATGCCATCGCCGGCAATGAAGTCGGAGTCGTCACGTATACGGCTCATGGATTTGCGCAGGCTGTTCCGAGCAAAGACCAGTCCGCCTTGCGCTTCGTGCTCAAGCACTGGGTCAAGATCGGTAGCGCTCCCGGCGACGGTTCCAACTATGCAAGCGGTATCACGACCGCGCTCGATCTGCTCAAGCAGAGCGAGAACACGAGCAAGCAGAGCGAGAACACGAGCAAGCAGAAAGTGATTATCCTCTTTAGCGACGGCGGATTTACCGGCAATCGCAAGGAAATCACAGCAGCAGTGGAGCGCTTGAAGTCGGAGAATGTGAAACTGGTTATCGTCGGCATCGGCACGCCGGGCGACAACGCCATTCCGCAATACGAAAACGGCACCCTGAGCGGTCCGATGACGGTTGATGGAAAAACGGTGACCACGTCTTACGAAGAAGACGACATCCGCGAGCTCATGAATATGGCGAATGCCGACTACAAGCACATCGATCTCGATGCGCGGAATCAGGCGGTCGCTATCGACTGGATGACGACGGTGAGTGGAACTGCGGTGGTTTTCGAACGCCGCATGCTGGACAGATATCTGGCCGGCGCCGCTTACGCGCTCATCGCAATGCTGGTTCTGACCGGCATCTTTCTCCGCAGAAGCAAGATCGTCTGAGTGTTTTCTCGCCTGAAAGCGCATGCTTTCCGGCTTGACCTCGCGTCGATTTTGCCCTGCAAGTGCAGCATCTAACATAAGGGAGACAGACCAATGTCTCACGAAGTCAAAAAGAAGAACCCCATCGAGGGGATTCTAACTGAAGTTCGCAAGGTCGTTGTCGGCTATCCCGAGATGACCGAGAAGGTGTGCTACACCTTGTTCGCTCCAGGCGGGCACGTGCTTCTGGAAGCGGTCTGGGGTCTCGCGAAGAGCGTCACCGCCAACGCTTTCGGGCGCGCCATCAAAGACGCCACCTGGGCGCGGTTCCAGATGACACCGGATATGATGCCGGCCGACATCAAAGGCAACCGCATCTACAACCGCGAGCTGAGCCGCTATGAGATCGTCCGCGGACCGGTGTTCAACAACATCGTTCTTGCCGACGAGATCAATCGCACCACGCCGCAGACTCAGTCTGCGCTGCTAGAGCCGATGGCGGAAAATTCAGTCTCCATCGCCGGTCAGACCTTCCGCGTGCCGGAACTTTTCTGCGTGCTCGCCACGCAGAACCCGCGCCAGAGCGAAGGCACCTACCCGCTTCCCGAGCCGCAGCTCGACCGTTTTCTCTTCAAGATCGACATGGGCTACGTGTCGGAAGAGGATGAGGAGAGGCTGCTTCTCAACCAGGTGATCCTCAAAGGCACCGATCCTTTTCAGGAAATCGTGCCGCAGGTTTCGGTCGATGAGATTCTTGCTTACCGCAAGCTGATCGGCAAGACCTATGTTTCGCCCGCCGCCCGCAAGTACATGCTGGCGCTCGTGCGCGGCACACGTCCCGGTGACAAGCACTTCGACGCCATCGTCGAGCGCACCGGCGAGGAGGGGATCATTTATCGCGACTCCATCGAAATCGGCGCCGGTCCTCGCGCTCTGCAGGCTCTCATGGCCGCATCGCAGATCCGGGCCTTTCACATGGGCAAGAATTACGTTCTGCCCGAACACATTCAGTACATCTACAAGGACGTCATCCGCCACCGGCTTTTCCTGCATCAGAAGGCGATTCTTCGCAAGACGACCACGCCGGACAAGCTGATTGCCACTGCCCTTAAAGGCATCCCGCTGCTGACCACCGACGAGCGCGAGTACGCTCCGCCGGCTTAAGTGCGGGTGCGCATCCACAGGAGGACATCCGATGAAAGTGGACACTGAAAAGGAGATCGAGGAAATTCTCCAGCGCGTGGCTTACTGCGCCATTCCCGTCAACTGGCGAACGGACAATCCGTTTCCCGGTGTCGGCAATCGCAAGAGCACCCGCCGCGGCCCCGGTCTCGACTTCCTCGGCACCGCGCTCTTTCAAGAGGGCGATGACGAGCGTCACATCAACTGGGTAGCCACCGCTCAAGCCGGTGACGACGATGAGATCTACAAGACCATCTACCGCCAGCGCAAGGAGATCAAGGCGCACATCTTTGTCGATGTGAGCCGTTCGATGGACTATGGTTCTGTTAGAAGCACCAAACGTGGTGTGGCCGCCGAAGTCGCCGCGTCCGCCCTTTACGCTCTGGACAAGACCAGAGACAAGGTCGGATGCACAGTCTTCTCGCGCGACACCGTGCACGAAGTGCTTCCCACTCGACCGGCAAGGCTCAATCTGATCCCCAGCCTGGTCGAGATTCTGGAGGCCGACACCTCCGCCCCGTCCTCGGACCCCAATCCGGGAGACGGGCTTGCCAAGGCTGTTTCGACGCTGCCAAACAGTCGCCAGCTCGTGTTCGTCATCAGTGACTTTCTGAACATGAGCAGCGCCGACTGGGATGCCCTGGGCAATCTGGCTACCGCTCACGACGTGGTTTGCATCTACGTGCAAGATCGGCGTGAGCGTGCATTGCCTGAGCCAGGGGGCTGGACGGCGCGATTCGGTTCTCTGTATCGCATACAAGACGCCCGTGGAGAGAGCCTGTGGGTTTGGAACAATGCGAGCACTAGGCGACGCTGGTCGGAAAATTGGAAGGCTCACGAAGCCTCCGTTTCCGCCGCGATCGCTAAGTGCGGTTGCGAGCTTTTAGTCCTCGGCACCGAGGAAGAAGACAGCGCCATCGAAGCAGTTCTAAACCTATTTGCTGGTCACGGCGGCGGCTTGTGATGCGAGATTCAACAATGAAAGGGTCTACATCATGACCAGACTAACTATGGCGGCATCCGCCCTGTGGCTTTTGCTGGCGTGTTTTCACCCAGTGATTGCCCGTGCTGAAATCGGTGCCACACCGCAAGGAGTGAGCATTGCGCCTGCGGCGGACGAGGCTGATGCCAAGCCGCCCTATCCGACCGAGCCTCCGCCTGCGCTGCCCGCGCTGGAAAATCCCCTCACCGGAATCATGGAAGCCGGTCAGTTGATTGTCACCGTCTCGACGACGCGCCGCTATGAAAGCGGACCTTCCGTCAACTACGGCTATCGCCTCGGGCAATTGATTCCCATCACGCTCGTCATCTCAGCCGATCCGCATGTGAAAGTCGATCTGGGTGCGCTTATGCGACAAACGCTCATCAAGGGCGAATCTGCGTATGAGGTGGTGGCACCGCCAGTGGTGACAAAGGAAAACAAGAACGGCAAGAACATCACAATCGTCCAGTTGGTTGTTCGCACCTGGAAGATAGAAAATGTGGTGCCGTTCAATTGCCAGTTTCACTACGCAACCGGCTTCTTGCCCGACGGCAAGTCACCGGATTGGAAGCTGGCCACGACGCCCGATTTCAACATCTCGATGTCGCGCACCGCGACCGAGAGCAGCAAAGAATTGCTGCCGGGCGACGGGAGCGTCAAGGTCACCGCCAGAGTGTGGTGGTCGAAACCGCTGGAGATTGGCGGCGCTGTCGTGATGGCGCTCGTTCCGCTCTGGCTCGCCTATCGCTTCTGGCTGCTGTACCGCAACGCCAATATGGCGACGCGTGCACGCCGCGCCTGGAGCGTCATCGACAAGATGCTGTCCGAGCGCGAAAACGCCGGACACGAGGAGTTTTCGCCGACGCAGTTGAAAGTGATTTCGGCCGCGCTGCGCGAATATCTCTCCATCGAGTCGATACCGACCCAGATGGCTCACGAGCCTCTGGAGAGGTTTTTCGAAACGCGTGATCGCAGTGCCGTGCCAAACAAAGATCGCGGTGCCGTGCCAAACAAAGATCGCAATGGCGACATGAAGGCGCTCTGCATCAGTGCTTTGTCCAAACTCGACCGCGCCATATACAGTCAGTCGGCTTTGACGGTTGAAGAAACGAATGCGCTGATTGCAGAAATCAGCCGCATCATCCCTCGCGATTGAGAGAGGCTTCAGGAGAAAAACAATGAAAGCAGCAATAAAAGTGGCGGCACTGTCGATTCTGCTCATGATGAGCGGGATGACGTGCTTGGCCCGGGAAGCGGGTGCAGCGAATGAGGCGCCCGCGACCACGAAGGATGTTTCGCCCGTGCCTGCAGAGAAGCTCGTCGAGCCGACTCCCGAAATGCGGACTGTGCTCTGCAAACAAGTGTGGCAGAACATCGCCGAGAATTATATCGACGATAGCAAGCTCAACAATTGGGACAAGGTGGGCACCAAATGCAGTGCCGCTTTCGGCACCGACGAAGAGCTGGACAAGGCGCTCGTCGAGATGGTCGAAACGCTGGGCGACCGCTGGACGAAGTATCAGAGCCGACCGATTATTCGCGCTCATCAGAAGATGAAAGCGGATGGATTGGTGCAGGCGGGTCTTTTCCTTCGCCGTCACGACGACGAGAAATGGCACATCGATTCGATAGCCTGGGGCTCGCCGGCTCATGTGTCTGTGCTCAAGGAAGGCGACGTCATTCTCTCGGTCAACAATAAGCGTTTGACCAAAACAATGGACCAGGTTGACGTCTGGGATCTTTTCGTCGGCAAGCCCGGCGACAAGGTGAAAGTCGTGGCCGTAATCGACGGACACGAAAAGGAGATCGAAATATCTCTCTATCCGCACACCGACGATAAGGTCGAAGTGCGCATCTTGCCGGATGACGTACTCTACATTCGGTTGCCGACTTTCGAGCAACCGCATGTGGTCAAGGACTTCTTGTCCAAGTTGCGCGCCGTGTACTTCCAGAGGAAGGGCGCCGTCACCGGCATCATCTTCGACTTGCGCAATAATCCGGGCGGCATCTTCGACATGGCGCTTCTGGTGTCGTCCGTGTTCATCGAGTCCGGCACGCTCGTGAAAGCGACTGTGCATAAGTCTTTGAATGAAACTACGACGGAACACAGAGTGCGCGCAATGCCTCCGTTTGCCAAAAGACTTGTTGCAGAGCCTCATCAGCTCGACTATTTGAAGTGGGTGCAAAACGCGCCCCTGGTCGTGCTCATCAATGGTTCATCGGCCAGTTGCTCTGAAATCACCGCAGGCGCTCTGCAAGACAACAAGCGCGCCACGGTTATCGGGACAAAGTCTTTCGGTAAGTCGGTCGGCTTCACGATGGAGCAGTTGCCAAACGGCGGCGTGCTCACCGTCACGTCGCTTAAGTATCTGACGCCCGCCGGTCATGACGTTGTGGACAAGGGCATTACACCTGACTTCGTCGTCGACATGCCGCGCGGCGGAACTCTCGATCTGCCTCTCAAGGCTGCTCACGCGCACGTCGTAGACCTCGCCAACAAGCGGTTTACGCAGGTGCAAGACACTCGCGATATCGCCGGCAAGTCGAAAGACGAGCTGGATGCGTCCGGTGAAAAAGTCGATGGCACGCAGGATAGCGGTCCGAATGTTCAGATAGAACTGACGCAAACGGACATCATCAATCTGCTGGAGAACATTCTGGCTGGCATTGGTGCATTGGTTCTGCTTGCGGCATTCATCGTCTTCGTCATGTCGATGCGGCGATGATGAAGTAGTTTAGTGTTCATGAAACCATCATGGACAGGGGAAAGCATAGAGCGCGCGCATAGCGGCGTCTTTGTGCTTTCCTTCTTTCGCTGTTTTCTACTAGCTTATGTCGGATGTTAAAGAAATTGTGTAATCCCTGCGCCCGCCCCAATTCTTAAGAAAACGCCTAGATGTCAAGAGGTTTCGTCCGGGGCAATTATACTGGCGAAATCGTAACCCCTGTCGACCCCAAATTTGGTGCAAAAGAATGTATTCGTACTTTGATGCAAGCGTTTTTCTTCAATGTGGCGTTTGTATCGTTGTTGGTTTGTTTCTGGTGATGCTCGCTGTCAATTTGTTCTCGAATTCTTCGCCGTTTTCCCAATCTTTCGGGCAGTTTTTCCTGTTTGGCGCAGTGAAATGGGATGACTTCGCCGCCATTCTCTTGCTCGGCGCTTTCATGGCCGGCTGGGGAATCTGGACGCTGGTCACGACAACGACGCGCGCTTTCGAATATCAGGCTGCGCACGAATCAGTTCTGCGGACAGCAAAGCTGAAGGCTGGAGCGACCGGCCTGGCGGCCGCAAATACTAAAAAATCCGCGCATCATTCGACTGCAGCGAGCCACTCTAAGTCACATAGAAAGTCAAGAGTTAAAACAGCCAAAACAGTCTCAGCGCAATTCCACAGCCAGAGCTATTAGAAGCCACCTGATTTAGATCTATTCTTCTTTAGATTTCACTTCCGGAAAATTTCCAACTTTTCTAGCAAAATGCCAGGTGCCCCCACCCCAGCATGACCCTCGATTTTTCCGGAGAAATCCGATGCCTCCACGCTCAGACGCATCCGATAGGACTCAACCCGCAAATCAGCCCCCACAAGTGCCTGAAGCAGCGCAGAAACTCGCTGAGGAGTTCGGGCTCCTGGTCACAAAGTCGAGGCAAAACGGCGCGCTGGTGTTCTCTAAGCCTGCCCAAGATTGTGCTTCCAAGCCTGAAATTGTTTCGCAAGGCTCCAATCTCAATGCTCTCAGGCAGGATTTGACCAAAAAACGCGATGCATTTATTGAGCGTCTGGAAGATGACCATCTCGTAGACATATTGGTCGCCGGCGAGAAGCTCGGAGTCAGGGATGGTGATGGAAAACCGCTCATGTCCGAAGTGCGAACTCCCAACTTCAGCCAGCTCGCCGCGATTGAACATTCTCTTCAGCGCTCGTTGCCGGCAGATTCAGAGAAGCGCTCCGGGGTTATTGGCTGGGTCAAGGAGCTGTTCGACAACGATCGCGTCAAAATCGGTCTTGCCGTAGAAGATACTGATCCTAAATCGCTGGCTAGATATTTTGACGGCAACGCGTCGAAAGATATTTTGCCGCGGATTGTGATCGACCCGGATTCGCACAGTTCTCCCTATGTTTACATGCACGAGTTGGCCCATCATGGACAAGCGGGCTTTTGGAATTCTGACGATCGCAGCAGTGATCGTTGGAAGTCGTACATGACCAAGTTGGGCTGGGTGCAGGCAGAGGGTCGCGAATTGAGGCTGACGAACGACAGTCCGCCTCAAATGTTCCACTGTGCGCAGGATGATAAGAAAGGCTATGTATGGACGCGAATGGACGACAAAGGCAATTTTCTTGATGCTGCAGGAAAGCGAGTAGATTCGGAAGAAAAAGCCCAAAAGATCACCAATGATGAGATGAACCGCCGAGCGCTGGTCGGACCCCCCGACGATAGAGCGTACATGAAAAATCCGCTGGAGCACGGTGCCGAGCTGGTGACGAATCTGCGAAACAATGAAAATACACGCGCCGCCTTGTTGCGGTATAACTCGCATGCTTACGGAATAGCTGTGGAATTGGATCAAAAAGAGATTGATGGCTTTTACGGCGTTGACTGGTTCGGCAAGAGTCGCAGAATTCGGATGCCGAACGGCGAAATTGTCGAGAATAATGAGAAGGCGCGTATGGAGCTGGAAGTTTGGGAAAGCATCAATTCGCGCGCGCCGGAGCGCACGAATGAAGCAACCGTGCCAGCGACGGTCAACAATGCTAAGCCG
>JADYYD010000006.1 GCA_020853845.1 Candidatus Melainabacteria bacterium | reverse complement strand
GGCTCGGGGATAGCGAAGCTGTCACCAGGGGCAATGGGTTTGACATGGCTTAAACAGTCGCAGAGTTGCCCTTTTCGAGGTTGCGTGTAGCGTAGACGCTCTGGGCAAGCCATAAGTGCAAAAGTTCCGACTTTTTAATTGGTAACGGAAAGCAACGGTTTTTGGAAACGAGCTTTGGGCGTTTCCAGGTTTGCGATATTCTTTTTTTGGCCAACAAGTTCCTACTCTATGAATTCTAGGAACTTACTGAGACATTCCGCCGGCCAAAAGAGAGAGCAAATGAAACGCGATTGGGAAATCTCCGAACTGCAGGAACACTGGACACTCCAGCCAGGTGAATTGGTGCTGCTATCGAACAAGAATGATGAAAATCGGCTAGGGTTCGCGCTTTTGCTCAAATTCTTTCAATACGAGGGGCGATTTCCAGAGAGCAAGAATGAAATTCCCAGGAAGTGTGCCGCATTTGTCGCCGAGCAGATCGATATTCCAGTTGCGACATTCTTCAAGTACTTTGGCTACGATGAAAACAACAGAAACATCATGTACCAGAGAGCGCAAATCCGCAAATTCACTGGCTTTCGAGAATGCACCGTAGCCGATGCAGACAAGATGACCAAGTGGTTGCGCAACAACATCCTGCCACAAGGCAGTACAGAGGAGCAGGTCAAAGCTGCAGCATATAAGCGTTTCATGGAACTTCTAATAGAGCCACCGGAAAGAACGAGGATGGAGCGACTAGTGCGGTCTGCTGTAAACACGCACGACAAGCTGGTTTTTCAAAGAATCATGGACAACATTCCAAACGCCGCAATACCGTGGCTTGATGCACTACTAGAAAACAAGGAAGAACGGCCGGCGGATGACGAGACACTGAACATGAGCGATCTCAGAGAGGAGCCAGGCAAAGCCAACGTCAAAAATCTCATTCGTGAGATGGACAAATTAGAATGTTTGCGACAGATCAGAATGCCGAAAAATATCTTGACTGGGCTGTCTCCAAGAATGCTCTCGATTTATAAGCAACGAGTTGCGACCGAGCCGCTCAGAGAATTGCGCCGCCATCCGGATCGGATCAAGTATCCGCTACTGGCGATCTACTGTCGATTGAGGACGGAAGAAGTCACAGATACTCTGGTTCAGATGTTGTTTCAAATAACTCATGGCGTGGACAAACATGCTGAGAACAGGGCGATTAAAGAGTATGTCGCCGACATAAAGCGGGTTCGAGGGAAACCAGAGTTGCTGTTCAGAATCGCCAAGGCTGCCGTGGATAATCCTGATGGCACGGTCCGCGATGTGATCTTTCCGGTGGTCGGAGAGCAAACCCTCAAAGACTTGGTTGAGGAATTCAAGGCTTCAGGTCCATACTTCGCACAGCAAGTGCTGACGAGGTCCGCCGCCTCTCACAAGCATCACTACAAGAGAGTGTTCCCGAAAGTCCTACGAGTTCTGGATTTCCAGTCCAAGGGTCCGGCGCTGAAGCCGTTGAGGAAGGCGCTCAAGATTCTCACTGCCAAAGATCAGCTCGATAGCAAAGACCTCGAAAAGCTCCCAATTGACGGCGTTATCGATAAGGACGATCGGGAACTGGTGTTCAACGTTGACGAAACTGGCAAGAAATCCGTTGATGAAAACAAGTACCGAGTACTCCTTCTCAGAAGCCTGCACAAGCGCACCAAAACCAAAGAAGCATGGGTACCTGGCGCTAATAAGTTCAGGAATCCAGATGAAGATCTGCCTGCCGATTTTGAAGAAAACCGGTCACAGTACTACGCGGACTTAGAACTTCCGATAAAACCAAACGAGCTTGTGAGCCGGCTCCAGGCTGAGATGGTGGGAGCTTTGACAGAACTGAACGAGACGATCAAAGCAAACGACCAGGTAAAGATAACGCCCACCGGCAAGATCAAGCTGACTCCACTAAAGCCTCAAATCACGCCTGCCAATTTAGAAAAGCTTGGCGATGAGCTGGAGTCGCGCTGGCCGCAGACAACCATACTTGATGTTTTCAAAGAAGCCGAACTCAGAATAGGTTTCACCGATGAGTTCTATAGTGTTGGAACGCGTGAGGTTTTAGACCGTGACACCATAAGAAAGAGACTGGTCATTGCCCTTCATGCAATCGGCACCAACGCTGGTCTTAAGAGAGCGCGCGCCGATCAGAAATACGCAGATCTGAAATATATAACGCGTCGATATGTCACCCGTGACGCGGTTCGCAATGCGATCCGGCGAGTCGTCAATGACATATTCAAAGTCCGACAAACTCATATTTGGGGCGAGGGCACAACTTCTTGCGCTGCTGACTCGAAGAAATTCGGTTCATGGGATCAGAATCTTATGACCGAGTGGCACACTAGATACGGTGGCAGGGGTGTCATGATCTACTGGCATGTGGAACGTAAGTCTACATGCATTTATTCACAGCTCAAACAATGTTCTTCCTCAGAGGTTGGCGCGATGATTGAAGGTGTGCTCCATCATTGCACCAGCATGCAGGTTGATAAGGCGTATACAGACAGCCATGGGCAGAGTGAGGTAGCATTTGCGTTCTCTTTTCTTCTGGGGTTTGAACTGCTGCCACGGCTCAAAGGAATTCGAAAAGAAAAGCTCAACAGTCCTGGACCCGGGATGGCTGGCAACTATCCGAATCTGCAGCCGATTATGGACAAGGCCATCAATTGGCAGTTGATTAAAGAGCAGTACGATGAAATGGTCAAATGCGCAGTAGCGATAAAGACCCGAACCGCTGACGCTGAAGCAATCCTGAGACGCTTCACCAAAGATAACTTGAGCCATCCGACATACAAAGCGTTCTTGGAACTCGGCCGCGCTCTCAAGACGATTTTCCTGTGCCGCTATCTAACTTCCGAAGCGCTGCGCCGGGAAATACACGAAGGACTCAATGTCATTGAGAACTGGAACAGCGTTAACAGCTTCATTCACTTCGGGCAGCAAAGCAAAATTATCTCCAACAACTTGGAAGACCAGGAGCTGTCAATGCTTTGCATGCACTTGTTGCAGGTCTCACTCATTTACATCAACACGCTGATGCTCCAGGAAGTCCTCAGTGAATCATCTTGGTCAGATCGCATGACACCTGAAGATTGGCGCGGTCTCAACCCACTCGGGTATGCGCATGTTACCTATGGCCATTTCACTTGCGATATGGACAAGCGCATTCAGCTCACAGCCGCATAAGGAGACTCTGATGAATAGGACTAATCCACAAAAAAAGGCAAAAGAGCTGGCAAGGTTGCTCCGAAATGAACGACCAGACTACCATTATTTGAAAGCTGTTTTTCGTCATCTTAGAACAGAGCTAAATGTACAAGTAGACAGTAAAACCAAGTCTTTGCCTGAGATTCCGACGGAAGAGGAACTCAAGCGATACTATGAGACAGTCTGGACAGGTCGAAACACTCAGGATTTGGTAATCATCAAAACGCTGTTATATACAGGTGCACGAGTGAGCGAACTGGTGAACATGAAACTCGCCGATGTTGATTTTAGACGTTGCCAAATCCGCATCGAAGCAGGCAAAGGCGGCAAAGATAGGATGGTTCCGTTTCCCGAATCGTTCAAAGAAGTACTTTCCATCCACGTTAAGGACATGAAGGTCAGTGGCGCCACATATCTGTTTGAATCTTCCTGGAAGAAACAATATACCGACCGCGGCATCCGAAAAATCCTTCAAAAATACGCAACGGCTGCGGGTCTTGAAAAGACCATGTCGCCTCATAAGCTGCGTCATTTCCTCTTCACCTGGCTAAAAAAGCAAGGGTTGGATGATGCATTGATTCAGCCTTACTCGGGACACGCATCCAGACAGTCTTTGGAGATTTACTCTCGGCTAAGTTTGGCTGTAGCACAGGAAGAATACGATCAGGCAATCAAGAAATTCCCAGTGTGACTGGGTTTAGCCCTGTTTTTAGACTTTGCACCTGGTGACAGCTTCGCTATCCCCGAGCCTGGTTAAAGGAATCACATTGCTCGAAGCAGCGTTTTTTGTGGTCTCAATTTTCACTTGTTCCTGGCGTGCAGCAAGCGATTCCACATAAGCTCGCATTTGGTGAAAATCGTGGCGAGTATTCGCCTCGTTTTCAAAGTCGGATAAGAACCTAGACAGGGCTTCAGCAGGATTTAGTTCAAATCTGTCGTCGCGAACAGCCAGACTCTCCTCATTGAGCCATGCCCATCCAGGCTGGAGTGGCAGCCGTAACCCTTGCCCAATAGAGGATTCGCCTGGATGCGGAAAAATTTCCAAAATTCCTTTTGCAATTACATATCCGGAGAGCCGGAAAAGCTCGAAAAGCTGCTTTCGCAAGTCTTTTGAGCTGACAGGCTCATCAAAAAACAAATACAAATGCCAGCCGCCCGATTCGGAAGAGCGATATAAAACAGAATGTCGAATGCCTGCTTTAGACAGTATTTGTTGAATGCGTTCCAGGTCTGTTTTGTTGTGATAGCGACTGCCGGCATCAATGTCTATAACGGCAAAATAAGTTGACCGGCCCGCGCGGCAGCCGAGGATGTATTTTGAGTGTGCACAGGCGATCGCCTTCAAGATTTCGGTGTCTGTCAGCTGCCAGCTTTCATTTGCGGACAGCCACGAGCCGCTCGAAAGAGGCTTATATATGTAGCCATAGCGATGAAACAGTTTCAGAAAGTTCTGGACTTCTTCATCGCACGACGCAGGAAAAAATTGTGCACGTGAAAATCTGAGCGGTGCACCAAAATGATTGCCCGCCAACAATGATGTTGCCGTGGTTCTTACCTCTCTAAATAGAGACGAGTTGACCTAACTGGCTCAATCACTTATTCTGGATGCACTTCAGCAAACGGCCACTAACCAAAGCTGAAACTACAAATGAATAGCGATTGACCTGCAAAGGTCATTGCCAAAAAAGCATCGCCACTGGCGGTGTTTTTTTGTTGACTAACTTCTGAGTCGCTTTCTAGGGAGCGGCGCTCCACGATATCCGAGAGATATACACGAGACTTTAATGCCAAGTGCCACCAGCCACTATATAAGGTGGCTTAGTTGAGATCAACTCTTTAAATCCGTTGAGCAAGATCAGATCACGGATACCGAAACCGCAGAACTAGCTACGCACCAAGTTCCGCAGTACAAATCAAGACAACAAGCCACTTTATTCGGCTGGCAAAATTTTGCACATTGCCCGCATACAGCGAGCGCAGAACTTTCAATTGTGAGCAGTGAACTCAAATAAAAATAGATTTCATTGCGACCGCGCCACCCATAAATGCCCAGAACCGAAAGGAAACAAACCCACGAACCACCGCACCAGAGCGTTGTTTCGGCGGTTCCGTGCATACAATAGCGGTCCTAGAGTCACAGATGGATCGGCACATCCGCGAACCAGAAAGCCCCGAACCAAGGAACCTGGTTCTTCGGAGATCGACGGTCCGACGAACCGACAAGTTCGCCGGACAGATCGGCGGTGCGACGCACCTCGGTTCGTCGGTTCTGCGGGGCGGCAACGGTTCACCAGCGCCGCAACCAGGGACTTTGGTAGTTCTGCGCTCCTCAATTTGGTGCAGACGATATTGCCAGTTCTTCCAAAAAAATTTTTCGACAAAGAAATGCCAAATTGAGCAGTTCCGCTCTGGTTCGTCAGCAGTTCTGGACTTCCGAATTTCTTGAGCTAAAGTGCCGTTTGTTTACGAAGTTCAGTTTCAAATTGAGTGAAGCTGCCCCTATAATGCTGAGGAGCAGTGCGTCGCTCTCAGTATATTCAACAGAACAGCACCGTATATAACACTATGAAGACACTATCCGTTAAACAAGTCTCCGAAGTTCTTGGTGTTAGCACCAGGGCAATTTTGAAGCGTCTCGACAAAAAACAGTTAAAAGGAACGAGACGACTTAATAAGTTCGGTGTAGAAGAATGGTGGATATATCCAACCGCCGAGATCAAAGCTGCTCTGGAAAAGGCAGGCCGAATTGACGTATTAGGCCCGCAGGGCACCTACGCGGATGCAGACATTATTGAAGTTGAAAGTGAACTAACAGCTCCAGACGATGATGAGGAAGTTTATGAGGATGAGCAGACTCGTAGTCCAGGTGACTGGACGGAAGAGGCGCGGAACGCAACAGGAGACGTAGCGGAAGGTGTTTGGAATAACATCATTGGACGTTTTCTGGGCGAATTAAAAGAACGAGATCAGCTCATTGGCGAGATGCGTAGCGAGTTGGCCGAGAAAGAGCGACAGCTAAAGTTGCTTCCAGATTTTCAAAAGCGTGCAGAAGACGAGCGCAAGGCATCGGAACTAAAAGAGTTAGAAGCCGAAGCTTTGCGCAAGCAGATCGCTGCAATAGAGTCTATTAAAGAACAGGCTGAAGCATCGTGTCGCGCAGCAGAAGAAGAGGTGCAACGGCTCAAAGATGAAAAAGAGGCGCAGGTCACAGCCGTGCACGAGCAACTTCAAGCTTTATCAGCAACAGTTCTGGAGCTAAAGAAGCCGAAACCGTCATGGTGGCGGAAGCTGTTTTCTGCGCCGAACGAAACATAGTTTTCATTATCGGAAGGATAATTGATTGAATTTTCATTGACAGGTAGATGTTGACCACAGAAGAAGAGCTGGAAGAATTTTGCGAACGCCTGACGAAAGCAGCTAAGTCTGGCGAATCTGTGTCTATTGTAAGAACTCTAAAGAAATTGGAAGAGGCTGGAACGACTGTAGCGAAGGCTTTCAGCGGATCTTGGTTAGGCTACCATGCGTGCGTCTATTATCAAAATTTTTGTGCTCCTCCAGCAGGCGCACAGTTTAGTGTTCAGTGGGGGCTATTCTCAATTGGGAGACGTCATTCGAGCGGAAACTGGCAGGTGTATGAATATGATGCAGTGAAGGAGCATATATATGAGCTTGCTGGACATCCGAACATTGAAGCTGCGCGAACCAATGCGAAAAGTGCCGGTAAACTCTTTGAGGAATGGAAGCGCGAAATTACGTCAATAATAGAAATTGGGCTGTCAAAGGATAAAGATGTAGTCCTACAGCAAACAAGAGATGAGCTGAAGAACTTGCAAACAATGTCGACGCTTGAAGTGGCGAATCAGTGGCATTCGAGTCGACATGTGCTCACCAGCGATTACCAAGCTATGAATCAAGGCACGAAAATGCCACCGCATATTGAGGTATTAGGAGAAATTGCCTCAATCAGACACTCTTTTGAAATATGTGAAGAAGCAGCCCGTATCTGCAAAAGACTGCTCTCGCACCACAGACGAAAAGCGGAGCTGATCGATATGACTAAAGAAATTGCAAAATTTGTTTTCATTGGACACGGGAGATCTACTGTGTGGCGTGACCTTAAGGACTTTTTGAAAGAACGGTTGGGTCTTGAGACTGATGAATTTAACCGCATTCCAACCGCTGGAAAAACGACAGTAGAACGTCTCTCAGAGATGCTTGACAGTGCATCTTTTGCCTTTTTGGTTTTGACCGGAGAGGACGAGCGAAATGACAAAACTACTCAAGCCAGAATGAATGTGATTCATGAGACCGGCTTGTTTCAAGGCCGGTTAGGTTTCTCGAAAGCAATTGTTCTTCTAGAAGAGGATTGCGCTGAGTTCAGTAATATTCACGGACTAACCCAAATACGATTTCCGAAGGGAAATATTCAAGCCAAGTTTGAGGAGATTAGGAGGACGTTGGAGGCAGCTGGGCTAATTAATCCAGTGTCGGTTGTACGATGACTCATTGAAATAATTACTGAATTGCGGAGTGTCTGTCCGATCAAACACGTGGTAGCGGAAAGATCGGCAATCTGATTTCCTAATAGCATGTCCAGTTGAGGACTTAAGGTCCTTGAGGTGGAGACCAGTTGTGAGGAAGCAGTTGTTGAAGTTCGGTTGTTTTCATTCCATTGATGCGAGCCAGGACATCGGCATACCAGTCAACGGGGTTGATACCGTTGCGTTTAGCGGTTGCAATGAACGACAAGTGAATGGCAACGGCCTTTGCACCCGCATCGGAGCCTGCGAACAAAGAATTTTTTCTCACGAGCACCCAGGTTTTTATGGCTCTTTCACATTCATTGTTGTCGATTGCGATGTCAGGTTTTTTGAGAAATCTGGTGAGAGCGATCCAGTGATTGAGAGTGTAGTTAATGGCCTTCATCAGTTCATGTGTAGGATTGAACTTGGCTTTTGCTCTGACGATGATTTTTCGAAGAAGGTTTATGAGCGGTTTCGATTTTCTGCGCCGCATCGCCAATCGGAAAGCGGGCGGCTTGTCCTTGATGTTCCGCTCTATTCTGTAGAGATCACTGTATACATCGAGAACCGCTTTGCGAACATCATGTTCGGTGAATTCAGCATCAAAGTATTTGCGCCTGGAGTGAGCGCTGCAGCCTGCTTCGATTCTTTGTCCGTCTTCAAACAGTGCATCGAATCCACCGGCAGCATCTGCTTGGACGATGCCCTTGAAGTTCTTGAGAAAGGTCAAGTTGTTGTCGAAGGACAAATCCGGCGACGAGTCGAACATGTTGACTGGATGTTTCGAGTCGCCGATATATGCACTAATTTTTCCTTTGCGAATGTTGTTCTTGTGTTTGCGGTCTTGAATCTTAATGGACGAATCGTCGGTCTTGATGATGGCGGATGCGAGCAAGTCTTGCTTCATCAGATCGTACAAAATCGAAAGAGTGTCGGCGGTTGCTTGCATCCAGTCGGATTGAGTCGAGCGTGGAAGATTGACGTTGTGGCGAGCGAAGATCTTTGTCTGGCGATTGTTGGGAAGGCCGTCGTCGAGTTTGCCTACGATTATTTCGCCCAAAAGGCGTGGACCTGCGTAACTGCCGGGAATCGGCGGACAGGGTTTTTCGGCAGTAACGATGTACTGCTTGCACTTGGGGCATGCGCGAGTTTC
>JADYYD010000005.1 GCA_020853845.1 Candidatus Melainabacteria bacterium | reverse complement strand
TTCCATGTAGACAATCAGCATTTTTCCGACAAAGGCGACAATTTCGATGCGGTCATGGACAAAGCTGATGACAGCAAGGTTGAAATTTCACTGCTTCCCCGAGAAATGACAACCGACAAAGTCCTTTTCGGCTATGGGCTGTCAACCACTCTGGAAGTCATGAAAGGGCAAGCACCCATCGAGATGTAATCGCAAACGGAGCAGGGAAGTTTGCGCTTTCAAAGCAGCGCATATATAGAGATTTCTTTTTGTGGAAGAAAGCGGCAAAGATTAAATGCATAGCGTTTCATTAAAAGCAAAGCACTAAGAGCTTGTTAAATAAAACCTTGCGTTACTGATAATGAGCTTTCTCCTGGTGTATCACAAAGGAAGTAAACGTCTCGTCCAAGGGAGTCAACTATGGGTAAGGCTGTAGGAATCGATCTCGGAACTACTAACTCGGTGGTAGCCGTCATGGAGGGCGGAAAGCCCACGGTAATCGCCAATACGGAAGGTCTGAGAACGACCCCATCTGTGGTCGCCCATTCGAAAACAGGCGAGCGCCTGGTCGGGCAACTGGCTCGCCGCCAGGCGGTTGTCAACCCGCAGAATACTGTTTATTCGATCAAGCGTTTCGTCGGTCGTCGCTTTAATGAAGTCGAACATGAGCGATCGATGGTTTCTTACAAAGTAAAAGAAAGCCCGGACGGCGGCGTCAAGGTAGTCATGGGAGACAAGGACTACACACCTGAGGAGATCTCTTCGATCATTCTTCGCAAATTGAAAGATGATGCCGAAAAATATCTCGGTGAAAAGGTGACTTCCGCCGTTATCACGGTCCCTGCATATTTCAATGACTCACAAAGACAGTCGACGAAAAACGCCGGGCTGATCGCAGGGTTAGACGTACAGCGCATCATCAACGAGCCGACGGCAGCCGCGCTTGCTTACGGTATCGATAAAAAGACCAACGAAACAATTCTCGTATTCGACCTGGGCGGCGGCACCTTCGACGTATCCATTCTGGAAGTCGGCGACGGTGTATTCGAAGTGCAATCCACTGCCGGCGACACGCACCTGGGCGGCGACGACTTCGACCACGTACTCGTCAACTGGTTGGCAGAAGAGTTTCAGAGAACCGAAGGCATCGACTTGAGAAAAGATCCTCAAGCTCTGCAAAGACTGACTGAAGCTGCCGAGAAAGCCAAAATCGAATTGTCTTCCGTAACCGAAGCTTCGATTTCACTGCCGTTCGTCACCGCCAACGAAACTGGTCCCAAACACCTCGACATGCGCCTGACCCGCGCGAAATTCAACGAGCTAACCAGACATCTTGTAGAGCGTTGCCGCAAGCCTGTCGAGCAAGCGCTGGAAGACGCCGGACTGAAAGCCGGCGACTTGCAAGAAGTTGTGCTCGTAGGCGGATCTACTCGTATTCCTGCAGTGCAAGATCTCGTCAAGAGTCTGACCGGTGGAAAAGAACCCAACCAGAGCGTCAACCCGGACGAAGTAGTAGCCATCGGTGCTGCCATTCAAGCCGGAGTTTTAGGCGGCGAAGTTCGCGACGTAGTGCTGCTCGACGTCACTCCGCTTTCTCTCGGTATTGAAACTATGGGTGGTGTCTTGACCAAACTGGTCGAACGCAACACAACCATCCCCACTCACAAGTCGCAAGTATTCTCCACTGCTGAGGACAACCAGCCCGCCGTCGACATTCAAATCTTCCAGGGCGAGCGTCCGATGGCGAAAGACAACAAGATGCTCGGCACATTCCGTCTGGACGGTATCAGACCCGCTCCTCGCGCCATGCCGAAGATCGAAGTATCGTTCGACATCGACGCCAACGGCATTGTTTCAGTAACAGCTAAAGATCAAGACACCGGCAAAGAGCAGAAGATCACGATCACCGCTTCGACCAACCTGAGCAAGGACGATATCGAGAAGTTGGTGAAGGATGCCGAAGGGCACGCCGCAGAAGATCAAAAAGCCCGCGCCAATGCTGATACTCGCAACGAAGCAGACAACCTCTGCTACACGGTCGAGCGCCAGATGACGGACGCAGGCGACGCTCTCACCAGCGCCAACCGCAACAAGGCGGAGACCTTGATCGCCGATATCCGCTTAAAAATAGACCAGCGCGCCGACTCGGAAACTTTGAAACCATTGCTGGAAGAATTGCGCGGTGTAATCGTCTTGATCTCTCAAGATGCGCAGCGCCAACCGGCCGGTGCAAGAGCGGGCGGCGGCGGCGCCGAATCGGAATCGTCCACAGCCTCGTCGGGCTCGTCGGAATCCGGCGGATCGTCCGCCGGCGGCAAGTCAGGCGGCAAGGGTGACGATGACATTATTGACGCCGATATCGCCAACTGAACGCGGCTAGTCGCTACAATTAGAGGATGAGCGCTCAAAGCGAGTCCAGGCCATTTCAGTCACAGTTGTTCGTGCTCGTCCTGGCGCTCTTCTTTGCATCCGGATTCAGCAGCCTGATTTACCAGGTGGTCTGGACGCGTCACCTCGTTCTCATCTTCGGCTCGACAACATTCGCCACTGCCACCGTCCTTGCTGTCTTCATGGGCGGTCTTGCATTGGGCAGTTTCTTAGCAGGGCGAATTGCCGACAAAATTGACAAGCCTTTCCTCTGGTATGGAATTTTGGAAGGCATCATAGGGATTTGGGCGCTGATCGTTCCCATCCTTTTACATGTCGCCGTGTCCAGCTATAGAGTTATTTGGGAACTCACCCATTTCGACTTCTTTTCGTTCAGCCTTTTGAGACTGGGGTTGGCGGCAATAATACTGCTCGTGCCTACGACCTTGATGGGCGCCACGTTGCCTTTGCTTTCAAAGTATGTGGCCGACAGTCTTTCCACTGTGGGAAACCGCATCGGGACGATTTACGCCATCAACACACTTGGTGCCGTATGCGGTGCAGCGCAGTCAGGGCTCTTTCTTCTGCCCGGTCTTGGTTTATCAGTAACGACAATGATAGCGGCCGGCATCAATGTCTTCCTCTGCCTTATTGTTCTGTGGATTTCCTTTAAGCTGGAAAACCTGTCTAAAAATGC
>JADYYD010000004.1 GCA_020853845.1 Candidatus Melainabacteria bacterium | reverse complement strand
CCTTTTTTGCCGCTGGCTGCAGAACTGATTTCTTTTGCCTTATCGAGAATCTTGTCGACCATTTCGCCCGGCTTCACTTCGAAAGGAGCGAACGGCACGTACATCATCATGACCAGGAATACGACCAGCATCATTGCTTCCCATTCCGTATTCGGGACGTATTCGCCGATTTCGGTCAACCAGTGAATGCGCGTGACGAAGACAAAGATGATCAAAACCCACCAGAAGCGCCACAGCGAAAGCGTCACTACCGAATTGACCCAGTTGATGAAGACAGGCTTGAACAGCTTGCCGACGCTGCCAGGCCAGGCATATAGCGCGGCTGCTATCGGACCCATGAGCAGAAGGTAGCAACTGAGAGCCAATTGAAAAGCTGCCAAAATCACCAGCCCGTAACCGAGTGACATGTTGATAATTCCGGCCGCCATCTGGAAAATTTGGTCTTTGAAGGGCTGCGGGTCGAGCCTGTCTTGTGGCTGTCCGTGGGCTTCTCTGTCTTCCTGCATGGCTCGCGCCCAGGCGACGATTTCCACCGGTGAGAATTGTTGCGCGATGGTCATGGTCATCGAATTGCCGACGTCGATGCTGTAGCTCATGATCAGTTGAGTTGCCGGGATCAAGAAAAGAGCTATGGTGGCGCGCAAGATGCTGCCGAATGGCCCGCCTTGAGCATCTTCATCAGGATTGGCGAATTGGCTGAGGATTATCTTCATGTGCAGGATCACTGCACCGGGCAGAAGGAGCAGGAGTGCTACAGGCAGATAAACTCTGTGGTACATCGCTTGCACCATGCCGATTGCCGTGCTGAGCGGGCGAAACGCTTGTGCGCCGTTGCCTCTGCCGCCGCCGGCGGCTTCGTTAGCGACATTGACATTGCCCATGGTGACCATCGGCAAGTAATCCTCAATGGCTTCAAGTGAGCCGTTGTGGCTGGCATCGGCGGCGCCTTGCGCTTGACCCATCATGCTGGCGATGGTGCCCGGCATCTGCTGCTGGGGTGCCTGTCCAACCTGCATGAGCCAATCAACTCCGTCCTTTGCCAGAAAAGCCGGATCGCTGTTCAAAATTCTTCTGCCTTCCGGATGCCTGTTTTCTACCGGATTGTAGTTATTTTCATGACCTTTGTTGCCGCCTTGTTTGCCTTGCTCATTGGTCTTTCTTTGTTTCTGCGGCGGCATCACGAAAATGTAAAAGCGCTGCATGGTGCGATCGGGCGCTGGTCTCGATTGGTGAATGACCGGCTCGCCGGCGCAGTTGCCATCCGGGCGAGGTTGACCATCATGAGTTTTCGAATACGGATTTGCTTTGTTCCAAAGATCTTGGTGCTCTTTGAGCATGCCTCTGGGCGGACGGCGAGTGCCTTGCGCTTCGGCTGCCACAATGATGGTCGGAAGAATCAGGCTGATTGCCATGAAAGCCAGAACGAGCTTTTGCACTTCCGGGCAAACGGCATTTCTCTGGGTTTGAATAAGGGCAACAATGCGGCGCAAAGCCGATGTGCAAGGCGCGATGACCGGGTTTGTCATAGTAACAGTCTTTAGAGCGGGGTGAAACTGCGGGCTGTTTAGTAAAGGACTTGCCGCCACCCCTGTAGGGTTTCGGCTGCGTCCTTTTCAATTCGAAGGGG
The DNA here is from genome assembly GCA_020853845.1 of Candidatus Melainabacteria bacterium. GTDB lineage: Bacteria > Cyanobacteriota > Vampirovibrionia > Obscuribacterales > Obscuribacteraceae > QKMZ01. Next base: position 1,044 of record JADYYD010000004.1, on the reverse strand, counting down.
TGGATGCTTAGAATTTAGGGCCGAAAAATATCAACGGCGTATCAGCGCTGTTATTTTTTCGCCACAGGATTTGCAGCATTAATTTATGGGCTCGCCGAGGCTTTATTTTTTTCTGCGGCAGTTGCCGATAATTTGCTTTGTTGGACGGCTTTGCTCCGTTCCTGGTTGTTCTTATCGCTATAACCGCGCGATAACTGTCGAAATCCGGACGAAAACGGGCAAAAAGCCTAAGGAATAAATTGCTGATATTAGGCCCTAGTTAATAGTCATCGATGCTAAAGCGTCTCACAATAGCTCATAAAATAGTCCTGCTCATCACCTTGCCGGTGCTTGTGCAGATTGTTTTCTTTTTCAAGCTCACTCAAATCGTCACGGACCTCGAGAAAGCTCGTGAGAAAGAAGCCGAAGCGGTAGACGGACTGGTGCTGGTAAATGAAGTTTTGAACGACGTCATGTCCATCGGCGCCGGCATGTTTATGTTTCAGGCCGCAAAAGATCCCAGCTTTCTGGTAGACGTCGAAGCCAATTATGCGCGCCTCGACAAACATACCGAGGAATTGAAAAAAATGGCCGCGCGCACCACCGACAAGTCTTCCGGTGTAAAGGGGTTTTCCGACATCATTCAGGAAGTGAGCGCGACGCTCGAAAACGCCGCCGACTTCAAACAAGAAGAAGTGTGGGACATCGAGAGCAAGCATATCTCAGGAACGATTAAAAGCCTTTGCCAGCGCATCAGAGTGATCGGGGAGAAAACAATCGAGAAGCAAGCGCAAGTACGCACATTGACGCGCGCGAAAGAACAGCAGGCGCGCGCCGAGCTGCAGAGCTTGCTGCGCATCATGACCATCGTTAACCTTTGTCTCTTTCTTCTGCTCGGTTTGGTTTTCACAATGAATGTCGGCATGCGATTCCGGCAATTGATGTACAACACGATGTCCATCTCGTTTGGAAAACCTCTCGGGCTGCCGATGGAGGGTGATGACGAGCTGGCCAGACTGGACCAGGTCGTGCATGGGCTGGCTGCCGACCTGGCTGCCACGCGTG
>JADYYD010000003.1 GCA_020853845.1 Candidatus Melainabacteria bacterium | reverse complement strand
GCGAAGATCGCTGCAAAGCATTCCGCCAACAAGTCCGTCAGAGTCGCGGACACGACCGAGGTTTTTGTGCTCATAAGATTCCTGCCGCTGTGGTAGGGGGTGGGGTAAGCGACATAGAGCGCCGGTGCAGATTCACCGTCTGTTTGCCTCACACAAAAAGATTGCGCTAGTAATTCGTTTCCAAAACATAGCATCGGTGCGTGACCGGATCGTGACGTGGCATAATGAGCAGGGCTGAAACGAGAGGATCATCTGAAACTGATCTATGGCAAGAGTTCTCTTTGTTGAAGACGATAAAGATCTGGCTGTCGCAGTCGAGATGGCGCTGGAGGCGCAGAATTTCGTCGTCGAAGTAGTGCATGACGGCAAGTCGGCGCTGGACAGACTGACATTCGGGCATTACGACGTGGCAATTATCGATTGGATGTTGCCGCAGATGACCGGCTATGAGGTTTGTCAGACTTACAGAAAAAACGGCGGTCAGACGCCGATTATATTTCTCACCGGGCAGTCGGATGTGGTGCACCGTGTGCAGGCGCTCGACACCGGCGCCGACGATTATTTGTGCAAACCTTTTGCATATGCCGAATTGATGTCGCGTGTGCGCGCCTTGATAAGGCGTTTTCCCAAAATGGAAAACCAGGTGATCAGCCTCGGACATCTAGAACTTGATGTGCAGCGCTGCCGCGCCAAAGTCGAAGGGCGGGAAGTGGACCTGGCTCCCAGTGAATTCGCGCTCCTGGAATTATTGATGAAACATCAGGGCCGCATTTTCAGCTCCGATGATCTGCTCGATCGCGTCTTCAAGCTCGATCGAGAAGCGACTGGAGAGGCAGTCCGTCAGCGGATTCTGCGCTTGCGCAAGAAAATTGATATCGAGGGAAAACCCTCTTTGATCAAAACCGTCAAAGGTCTCGGCTATTGCATGGAAGAAAGCACTGCTTAGTTAGCAGCACTTTTCCGGCTGCGGCTTGGCAGACCCTTCGGGTGCCGGTGAGTTTGCCAGCGCCTTGCGCAGTGAGCCACCGTATTTAGTGAGCAGCTCTTCGGCTTGAGCTCGTCCCAGCTTTCTCTTGGTCATGAGAATGGCTGTCTTGGCTTTGTTTTGCGAGGCAACCAGTGCGCCTTCTGCGATATGTCTGGGCACTTCGCCGCAAATCGAGATGATCGAAACGGCGCGTTCTCTCAGTTTTTCGTTGGTAGGCTTGAGGTCAACCATGAGGTTTTCGTAGACTTTGCCGAGACGAACCATCGTGCAGGTGGTCAAAAGATTCAGAATCATCTTTTGCGCCGTGCCCGCTTTCATGCGGGTCGATCCTGTCAAAGCTTCAGCGCCGACCAGAGCGGTGATTGTGACATCGCACAATCCGTCCAGTCCGCCGAAATTGTTGACGATACCGATGGTGGCGGCTCCGTCTTCACGCGCTCTCTCCAGTGCGCCGCAAACATAGGGTGTTCTGCCTGAGGCGGTGATGCCGACTACGACATCTTTGTCCGTAAGCTTTGCTGCGATGGCGTCCTGCAGACCCATTTCTTTGGAGTCTTCAGCGTTTTCAAAAGAGCGGAACATCGCTTCTTTGCCGCCGGCGATGTGCGCAGTGACGAGTTCGGTATCGATACCGAAGGTCGGCGAGCATTCCGTTGCGTCGAGAACACCGAGGCGTCCGCTGGTGCCTGCGCCGAAATAGATTAATCGTCCACCGGCGTGCAGCTTTTCCGTGATCACATCAACCGCTCGGGCGATGTCCGGCACTGCTGCTTTGACTGCTTCCGCTACTGCAAAATCTTCGTTTTGTACACGAGAGACCAATTCCGTCGTATCAAGCAGATCCAGATCCATCGTGTGAGCATTGCGCTCCTCAGTGATCAACTTGTTGAACTCTTGCGTGAAACCCATGTCTGATCTCCAAATGTTTCCAGGCACCTAATTAACAGAGTGTAGCCTATTTAATGCAATTCCGAGGGTCGCGCAGTGCAAGCTTTCGGCACTTGACCCTTTTAATCAATCTCATTAATTGTCAGGCGGAGTTGAATTGGCAGCCTGTGGCTCTTTGGTGGATTCGGGCAGGATTGCTCGCCGGGAGCGGATGTTGCAAGGTCGCAACAACGATGAGCAAAATCGGCAGATGGGAGCCAAATTCCGATTTTTCATCCCGTTAGAAAAATTCGAAAATTTCTTAGCGCGAAATCGCGGAAAGCCAAGCTTTACAATGCTTTCCGGGTTTTCGTGTTGCGCGTGGATGAGGAAGTCTACAAAGTCTTGTACCGCAATGCTTTCCAGCAAATAGCCGTAAGAAAAATTTGAATTTTTCTTACGGGGTGCGCAAAACGCATTTGCTGATGTGCTGCGCCCTTCGCGCCTGACCACCCGCGCGCACAAGTTGCGCCTGACCCCGCGCGCATCCTATTCAAATTTGCCCGGACCGCCTTCTAGCGTGCCGCAGTTGCGACCGGCTCTTGATGTTTGAGCGAAACCCGGCCCCGTTTGATGAATTTGCCGTCGCCTTCCTTGCCGACATACTTCTCATTTTCGATGACGACTTTGCCGCGCGAGAGTACTGTTTCGGTGACGCCTTGCACTTCCATGCCTTCGTAGCAGTTGTAATCCACGTTCATGTGGTGGGTTTTTGCTGAAAGCGTCATTTTTTTGTTGGGGTTGAAGATGACGATGTCCGCATCCGAACCAACTGCGATGGTGCCTTTCTTCGGAAACAGCCCGAAGATCTTGGCGGGGCTGGTGGATGTGAGTTCGACGAATCGATTCACAGAAATCCGTCCGGCAACCACGCCGCCGTTGTAAATCAAGCTCATGCGCGTTTCAACCCCAGGTCCGCCATTGGGGATTTTGCTGAAATCGTCTTTGCCCAATTGTTTTTGATCTTTGAAACAGAACGGGCAGTGATCGGTGGAAATCACTTGCAGGTCGTTCATTCTCAAGCCGGTCCACAACTTGTCTTGATTCCACTTCTCGCGCAAGGCTGGTGTCATCACATATTTGGCGCCCTCGAATCCTTCTTTCTCGTACATGCTGTAATCGAGGAAGAGATATTGCGGGCAAGTTTCTGCAAAGGCGGGAATGCCTTCGTCGCGCGCTTCGACGACTTTTTTCAGCGCGTCGTAGCAGCTCAAGTGAACAATGTAGACAGGAGAATTGGCCATTTCGGCAATAGCAATTGCCCGGTTGACGCCTTCCGCTTCCGCTTGAGTAGGACGCGTGAGCGCATGATACTTCGGCGCCGTGTGTCCTTTCGCCAACGCGCGCTGCACGATCTCGTTTATCACAATACCGTTTTCTGCGTGCATGCAAACCAATGCGCCTTCGTTGCCGCAGTATTCCATGGCTCTGAAGATGGTGGCGTCATCGACAAGCAGAACGCCCGGATACGCCATGAAAAGTTTGAAGCTGGTGACGCCTTCGTCGTGGATCAGGCGTTTGAGATCTTTGGTGCGTTCGTGCGGAAGGTCGGTGACGATCATGTGGAAGGCGTAGTCGATCGCTGTTTTTCCCGCCGCCTTTTCATGCCAGGTGTCGAGCGCTTCCATGATCGCTTGACCTTTTGTCTGAATGGCGAAGTCGATGATGGTGGTGGTGCCGCCGTGAGCTGCCGCAAGAGTGCCGGTCTTGAAGTCGTCGGCTGAGGTTGTCCCGCCGAAGGGCATGTCCATGTGAGTGTGAGCGTCGATGCCGCCCGGAATGACAAGGCGGTCTTTCGCGTCGATGACTTTGTCCGCTTCCATGTCCAGTGATTTGCCAATCACCGATATGGTTTCGCCGTCTACCAAAATGTCGGCAACGTAATCGTCGACTGCTGTGACTATACGACCGTTTTTGATCAGTGTTTTCATCGAAACAACCACCCTTTTTTGAACCGGCGTCACATAAGAACAAAACGGAGCAAAGCTCCTTGCAGCTCTCTCAACTGCATCGCGCGTCATAGTAGCCGATTCGATATCCAATGGGATCGCTTCGCAACCGGCTCGGCAGGTTAAATCGGAGTTTCTAGGTTAAATCAGAGCTTTCAGTTTAAATCTAAAGCGGTTTAAGCCTTTTGTGGGAGCTGTCTTAGATTTTTGCTCTTAAACCCGGGAGCCGCGCATGTTATAAAAACAACCTGCGCCCACCCACATAATCTGGCGCAGTTGCAGCTTGCATGCGAGCGTTCTTGCGCCGCCTGCAGTGGTTCGTGCATTTAGCCTGTTTGTGCTGGATATCCGGCGCCGTTCGGTTCGAAAAGGAGCTCTCTCAAGTGAAAGGTGTTACGACCGAAGTCATTGCGGAAGTGCGACATCGAGCGGGAATTCTCGAGGTCATTTCGGAGACGGTCGTTCTCAAAAAAGCAGGCAAAGACTACAAGGGTCTGTGTCCCTTTCACAACGAGAAATCCGGCTCATTTTACGTCAGTCCGGAAAAAGGATTTTTCAAATGCTTCGGTTGCGGAGAGAAAGGCGATGTATTTGCCTTTCTGCAAAAGGCGAAAGGAACGGATTTCATTGAAACCGTCCGCTATCTTGCCGGCAGATATGGCGTGAGATTGGTTGAGACTGCAGAAGAAAAACAGCACTACGACAGGCGCTCGCAATTTTTCACGCTCAATGAAGCGGCTTGCCACTATTTTGTCCAGATCCTGAGCGACCCGACCGATGGGGCAACGGCGCGCAAGTATTTGGAAGGGCGCGGTATCTCCGAAGCGATTGCCGAGCGTTTCAAGCTTGGCTTTGCGCCTAATTCCTGGGATGGACTACTGCGCTATTTGACCACGACTATGAAGGCGTCGGAGTCGACACTCGAAGAAGCTGGACTGGTGCGCCGCCGTGCCGAGTCGACCGGCGTCTATGACTTATTCCGCAATCGGCTCATGGTTCCCATCCTGGACGATCAAGGGCGTGTGGTGGCTTTTGGTGGGCGTACCCTGGGCGACGATCAAGTGAAGTATTTGAACTCGCCGGAGACGCCGATTTATGTTAAAGGTCAGCACCTCTACGGTTTCAACGTCGCCAAGGAAGCAATAAAGAGCAAGGATTCCGTGATTGTCGTTGAGGGGTATTTCGACGCAATCAGTCTTCACCAGTTCGGATTCGATAATGCAGTCGCGACATTAGGAACAGCATTGACCGAGCAGCAAGCAAAAATGCTGGTGCGCTACACGGAATCAAAGCGTGTCTATCTCTCGTTCGACAGCGACCAGGCCGGCATCAAGGCTGTTGCAGGCGGTGCCGAAACGCTCAATCAAATTGCCGACGGCGTTGGTCTGGACTTGCGTGTGATTCGCGTTCCGGGTGGCAAAGATCCTGATGAATGTTTGCGCTCCGAAGGCGGAAAAGATGCTTTTGCGCGAGCCATGAACAACGCCCCGCCGATGATTGACTATGAACTCAGGCAAGCTTTGAAAGATGCCGACACGACAACGCACACCGGCAGGCTGGAAGCGGCGATGAAGATCGTCCCGATTCTTGCTCATATCAAAAACCCCATGGTGCGAACAGAATATATTCGCGTATTCGCGACGGAAGTCGGTGGCAAGGAAGAAGAACTCACTCACCTGGTTCGCGAACAGATAAAGGCCAAGTCCAGACAATCATTTCGTCCGGATGGATTTGCACAGAGTGCGGCAAAAACTATGAAGAATCGGGGCACTGTCAGTGTGCCGGGTTCAGGTGGTTTGGCCGGAGTCCTGGACGCCGAGCGCAATCTTTTGGCCTTGCTTTTGACCAGCCGTGAAGACTATCAGCAAGCCTATCCCGTCGTTACTTCCGTTCCGTTCAATGTGCCCGCTCATCGCACCATAAAAGAGGCCTTCGACGGCGCCGGCGATCAATTCGCTACTGTCGAAGATCTCAAGTCGCGCATCATGGATCGCGTCGCGCCGGATGCCGCTGCCGCGTCGGCGCTGGTGGAGATAATTATCAAAGTAGACGAGTTCCGCAAACAAGACCGTCCCGCCGAAATAGTTATCAAGGATTCTTTTGCCCGCTTGATAAAAGAGTATCTGGAATTGCAAAACAGGCAATTGCGTGCCAAGCTTGCTTCTCAGCTTCCGGAAGACGAGCTGGTCGATTTGCAAGTTAAAATATCCGAGTTGAGAAAGTTGCAAGACAGCTTTTTGCCGAATGCCAATTCTCTTGATGAGCTGAATGAACTGGTCGTGAAAATCGATGCGATTACCGGCGGCGTAGCAGCGTTCGCAAAATAGAGGCTGGCTATGGAGATAGCAGGCGCACCAGCAAATTTGTTAATGGGCATCATCGCCGGTGCCACCATTTTTCTTGGTTTGCCCGTGGCATTTTTGCGAGGCATCGGTGAGAAAACGCGCGGCAGCCTGACGATGGCGGCTTGCGGCGTGCTTCTCTTGCTGATCGTAGATGTCGGCTATCACATGGTCGAGTCGCTGGAGAGAACGGCTATGAGCGGTAATTTCCAGAAGTTGGGCATCCTGTCGGCGATTGTTTTTCT
>JADYYD010000002.1 GCA_020853845.1 Candidatus Melainabacteria bacterium | reverse complement strand
TTGCTGTTTCACTTTTCATATAGACCTCAACGCGCATGAACTGACGCAGGCGTAACACGGTCAACAAAAATACCGCACCTGCGCGCAAAGATATACTTAAATAATGCCTGCAACAACCATGAACTCACGACATCGAACTAAAGTAACCCAGCTCTGCGCACTGATGCTGCTTGTCTGTGTATTAGGCTGCGCTCTTTTAACCACCTTTGCGGAGTGCGAACGACTCTACTGGCTAGCCTATCTTGTTGCGCAGTTCAGAGTGGAACTTTTTGCGATTTCATTTTTGACAGCCGCGATCATCTTTGCGACATCTCGCTCGAAAATATTGTTCACAGTTTCAATCTTATGCGCAATTGTGAACTTCAGCCATTTGATTTCGTATTACATGCCGCATCCGAATGGTCAGTCGAAAACAAAATTGCGACTGCTTCAAATGAATTTGAACGTCAAAAATCACGAGTACGAGAAGGTCACCGCGTACATCCAGGAAGTCAACGCCGACACCGTACTAATAGAAGAGCTAACGCCGGAATGGCGCGAGTACTTCTCGAAACACCTCCGCCAATACCCTCATTCAACCACGGTTGAGCAAATCGACACTTACGGAATTGGCGTGTACAACAAAACTCCATTTGAGAATGCACGTGTTGAATACTTCGGAATGGCTAGACATCCCAGTATTGTTGCTACTCTTTCTGGACTGGAAAAACCCGTCACACTGCTGCACACGCACGTTCAGGGTCCGGTGAAAGAACCTTTTTTCGCATGGCATGAAGAGCAAATGAAATTGATGGTGCCGGCAATCAACAAATTGCCGAGACCAATTGTGCTCAGCGGCGACATGAATGCCAACGCCTGGACCTACTTGCTGAGTGATTTGGTGAGCAAAACAGATCTAGTCGATACGCAAAAGGGGCGCGGAATTCACCTGAGCTGGCCGGCGCCATTTTATTGGAGAAATTGGCCATTTCAATTACTTTCAATCGATCACTATTTCGTCTCGAAGGACATCAGCGTATCAAAAAGAGAGCTCGGAAAGTCAATTTTTTCCGACCACTATCCAGTTATACTCGAGTTCGGGCTCAAGCAATAACCAAGGCGCTCACAGCCGCGGCGGCGGGTCGCCATCTTTCAGTCGGGCAACTTGACCAGTGCCACCACATACGGGGCACTTCCCTTTGAGAACAGCGTCACCATTTTCGTTGGCAACGTATTCGCCAACGTGATAATCACTGATATTCCATGCCCTTTTTGACGAGTATCGAATGGTGATCCATCTGCGTCCATCCTTCACAAACCAGCGTGGATCGTTTGCTTTTAAGCAAGGCGCAGGGCACACTCCGGAAATCATCGTGCGCAATGAAATAGCCGTGCGTCCAGCCTGCTTCTGCAGTGTCATGCTGTTTTTGCCGTACTTCTCTACCCACTCAAACTCTTTGACGGCTTTCGAATACAAACGCTGCAGAAGATAGCAATACGCAAGTGACAGATGCGTATCAACATTGGCAGCGCCGCCCTTGATTATTGCCTCAAATGCTTTTGCAGCCTGGGGAAATTTCTTTTGCTTATAGAGCGCCGCCGCCGCATCATAACCAGGTGGAACTGGTCTTTTGTGAGGCTCCATTTGCGCTGGAGTCAATTCGGGGATTGGCTGCGATTCAGATTCGGCTTTAGGTTGAACAACAGCTTCCGGTTGCGGCTGAGCATTCGTTTCAGTCGACGGGGCTGGAGTCAAAGAAGGCTTCGATGCATCCGGTCCAGGAAAGTCGGGCCATTCGGCGGTCGGCGGTGGGAGCGTCGGAACAAGCGGTTGGTCCTGCCGCCTTGTCTGCCGCCTTGTCTGCCGTTTGCTTCGACGTCGTGTCTTCGCAATTTCCGGCGCCAACGGACAGCGCCAGCAAGCAACACAGCGCAATCGAGAGATGTCCAGATCTCAAAGCAGGTCTCCTTTGGAAATTTCTCGACAATAATACTGCGAATTGCCGCCCTTTAGATTCGCGGCATCGTTCCGCCATCCTTGAGAACCGGAATCTGGGTCGTGCCTTCGCAAACCGGACAGGTGCCCTTCACCACTGCATTGCCGTGCTCAAACACAATCAGTTGCCCGATGTTGTTCGGCGTAAAAGTATCGTATCCACCTCCCGAGTGCGGATACTGAATAACTTTGGCACCGGCCTTTATCGTCCAACGAGGGTCGTTAGGCTTGATGCAATTGGCTGGACAAATGCCGTTCATCGCATTGCGCAACGAACGTGCAGTGTGCTCGCTATTCTTCTGCAGCGTCATGCTGTTCTTCGCGTACTTTGCCAACCAATCAAATTCTTTAATCGCCTTGGTATAAATCTTCTGTTGAAGGAAACAGTGAGCAAGGCAAAGGTGCGTGTTGACGTCTGCCGTTCCGCTTTGAATGATTTTTTCAAATTCCTTCTGTGCTTGTGGAAACTTGCGCTGTTTGAACAACTCGACGGCCGCAGCGTAGCCTTCCGGCATTGGACGTTTGTGCGGGTCGAGAGCAGCAACATCGGAAGCCGGCGCTGCTGCACTTGTGGTTTCACCCGGAGCTGGAGTCGATGGAGGAGCGGGATTAGCGTCTGGAGAAGTTGCGCTCGTCGAAGGCGTGGACGTAGTAATTGGTGCAGAATCGGTCGAAGGACCGGGTGGGTTTACGTTCTTTCCAGCAGCAGCATCATTATCAGCCAATCCGGGATTCCCAGCCAAGATTATGAAAGCGCCCAGGAGCACGGAAAACAGGCTTGCTCGCATTGCGAAAACCTCCGCATTTGTGTAGTCACTTAGGCTTAGTGCCACATGTTTACGCCGGAATAACTGTCACGGGGACTTCTTAAGCGAAATTCACACGAGCTTTTACAGAAGAAAAATCGAAAACAGCCGGCGACGAATTAAAAGCTCGCACCGCCATTGGTGGCAGCACGAGCTTGTGGGGGTCAAGAAACTGTTAGTTTATTTAGGTTAGTCCACTTTTTCACGCCATTAACGGCTGAGCTTGAACGTCAGCGTTGATAGGAAAAACTTTCGGAGATTGACCGAAGTCCGACTTGCGCAATTGACTGATCTTAGCGATGCGGATCAAAGTGTCCATCAAACGCGGATCGTTGATGCCGTAAATTTCTTGCTGCGCTTTGAGAAGCGTTTCGCAAAGCGTCTGCGCTTTGTCATAATCGTTTTCCATGCAATAGAAATCGATAAGCCGATAGAACGCTTTCATCAACTCGCTGTAGGAAGATGTCGCGTTGCGAGTGTCACGCATGGCTTTCAACAAAGTTTTGACGACCTTGGCCGCTTTTCCGTGTCGATTGTTCCAGCTCGCATCAACCGCCGCATCAATCAATGGGTCCCAAACAATGTTCTTTCTCATGCCCACTGAAAAACTCCATGCGAACCTGGCGCCGGTTCCCAACCCACTTTGCTGGAATTGCCGGCAGCAGCATTGAAGAAACTATAATATAGATATGCGAATTTAGGATATAGGGAATTGCTCGATTTCCTCTAGGGTTTCCCACAGTGTGCGAGCGAACGCTCACCTCCACCTGCCGGCCACTTTTTTAGGACAGGCAATCCCGCAAAAGGGTGAGCGAGATTTTAGATTTTTGAAGCTAGCTGACGCCTGAAAGTCCCGCCGTCACAAGCATTACCTCGTCATCTTGGCAAGCGCGGTTACTCACCTTGTGCAATTCCCCACTCCAGGGCTAACCGCTCGTCGTTTTGCTCACCCATGAATTTGCAAAAGTTTCCGCATCTGGAATTCAACTGATAGATCACTGCAAGTTCGATTCTGTCCAATTCTTCCTTCAAGCTATAACCATTCGGATAGTCCAAATTCGGATCGTCGGCTAGCAGCGCGTCGAAGTCAGCTACAGAAAAACCATCGCGCTCCGGGTCAATGACACCCCAGCGCAGCCCGACGCCAAGCCGGTACAGCGGCGGAACGCCATAAGTTTTGAGAATGAACATCGCCTTGCGAAGGTCGTATCTTGCGAAGTGCTTTCGGTAGTCCCGGGCTTTCCATTTCACATTAAGGAACGTCCACCAGGGGGCATTCGGCAATCGAGTTCGGTCCAACGACTGCCCGCCGTCCTCGAATCCGAGCGCAGTTCGCCCGCTAAAGTCGGACCCTCCACCGGAGGATTCCAACTGAAGTTTTGGTTTGAAAGGCTCCTCCGGCTCAGCGATGTGCATGGCGCGACACCCCTCAGGCGTTCATTCCGTTCTAATTCCAGCCTATCACAAGAGCGCCGACGCCCAGCATATGCCATGATATTGCGATTCTGGTCGGAGTCGGAGCATGCGCTGGATTGGCTTCATTGCAATAGTTTGTTCGGTTCTGCTGCAAGCGGCGGCCGCTAGCAAACTGCTTGCAGCCCCGGCCGACGACGAGGCAAGACCTTGCAAGAATGCCGTTCTGCCCGACAAAGTCCTCTGGGCATGGAAGCGCGCTGAGGATTTGTCCCATATAAATCCACGCGAATTCGGTGTTGCTTACCTGGCTTGCCACATTTTCATTCAGGGGGGAAACATCAAATGGCAATCGCGAAACCAGCCATTGAAAGTTCCTCCAAACACAATCGTTGAGCCAACCATTCGAATTGATGTAGACAGAAGCGAACAACCGGCTTTCTCGGAAAAACAGATTGAAAAAATCGTTCATCAGATCGAAATTTGCTCTCGCGCACCGAATGCTGCACAAATCCAAATCGACTTCGACGCCCTCGAGTCAGAAAGACCGTTTTACATCTCCCTGCTGCAACGGTTGAGAAAAACGCTTCCTGAGTCGACCCCGATTTCAATAACCGCCCTTGCCTCGTGGTGTCTTTTTGACAACTGGATCAAGGACTTGCCGGTTGCCGAGTCAGTCCCCATGATGTTCAGCCTGGGGCGGGAACGCGACAAAGTGCTGCGCTATTTCCGGCAGGGGCGTGACTTTATAGACCCTCGCGCCAGGCGATCTCTTGGCTTGTCACTTGAAGATACGCCGGTTAACCAACTAATGATTCCCATCGTGCAGAAGCGTAAAATTCCTGTTCGTGTCTATGTTTTCACCAAAACAGCATGGACCGAAAGGAAGTTCCAAGCAGCTCGCTCGATGTTGAACCACTTATGAAAAAGCCCATTGCAATAGCCCTCTCGCTCGCGTTCCTCTTTAACGTCTGCGCGCCGCCCGGTGAGGCATGCGCCTTCGGAAGCGCTCCTTACTTCACCTATACATTGCACCCGGACTTTCCGTTTTCAAAATTCGCCGGCGGGCAGCTTGGCATTTTGCAACACACTTATGCTCGCTCGTACCTGATGGTTGCCTACCGCTACCTGAGCAACAAACCTTTGGCGAAAGAAGAACAAGAGGGTGTTGATGCGCTCTGGAATGAACGGCTCGAGATGACTTCCTATTCTTGCGCCGGGAATGCCGAAAGCTGGATCAAATTGCGCGCCACCGTGCCTGGTGTCAGCAAGATTGAAACCATCGACACGGAACGCCCGGTTAGCAAAGAGAATTCGTATGAGACTTACTGCAATGCGCAGACGAGTGCTTTTGAAACCGCCGCGAAATCGCTCAAAATGATGATCGATAAGTACGGTATCGGTTCGGCGCAAGTAAAAGAGTGGGTTAAAGCGCAGGATGAGGTTTTCTCCAATTGCGGATCGCCTCGATATTCCGACAAAATTCCGACTTCGACTATTCCCGCGCCCCTGCCTGATACCGCCGATGCAAATTTAAAGCGTGAGCGTGCATATCAAATCGCGGCAGCGAATTTCTACGCGCAAAATTTCGACGCGGCGCTCAAGCAGTTTGAAAGCATAGCTTCCGATGCAGATTCGAGATGGAAGGAAACTGCCGGCTATTTGGCTGTTCGTACAATGATCCGCCAGGCGACTCTTGCAAAAGAGATGAATAAGAAATTGCTGGAAACAGCAGCGCAGAAAATCAAGCAACTGATCGCTAATCCTACGTATGCAACGCTGAAAGAAGATCTCAGCGAGCTGAGCAACTTCGTCGCAGTAAGAGTATCTCCGGATACGCATCTCGAGCGGCTGGCTTCAGAAAAGCTCGACAAAGCAAACCTGGAAGAGCTGACCAAAACTCTCGACAATTACCTTGACCCGGACAACTCTGCAACCGCTGTTACTTACGGCAGCGTTTCGGCTAACTTGAAAAAGAATGAAATGATCGATTGGGTGCTGAGCTTCCAATCGACGGATGAAGCCAGCACCAAGCACGCCATCGACCAGTGGAAGAAGACGAAATCGACTGCCTGGCTGGTGGCAGCCATCACCGGGATTGATTCAGAGGACCACAACGCGGGCGCACTGCTTGCGGCAGCAAAAGCCGATAAGTCTCCGTATGCAAAATGGACACTGTTCTATCACATCAATCGCCTCGAGTCTGATTCAGGTAAAACGAAGGAAGTGAAAGCCTCACTGGATAAAGTTTTTAACGCGCCTCCGGCGGATCTTCCCCTGGGCTCACTCAACTATTTAAAGCTGCTCAGACTGCCGGTTGTTTCCACTCTCGATGAGTTTCTCCGCTTCGGCATCAGAAAACCGCTGGCAATATGCAGCGACGGAATGATGCCTGAAGTCCCGGATGAAAAGGTCGAGCTTGAAGGAAAGAGCATCTCCAAACCTGAATTTGCTCCGGATGCGGGTTCCGTCCTCAATACAAAACTGCCGCTCAGCGTTCTCAGGCAGGTAGTTTTAAACAAACAGTTGCCCGCCGATTTGCGCAACAATGTCGCCTGGACTTCATGGGTGCGCGCGGTATTAATCGGCGACGATGCCGAAGCGAAACAGTTGGCGATTTTGGCACAGCCGTTCAATAAAGCGAAGTCAAAACTGTTCGCATCCTATTTGTCGGCAGCCACACCGGAAGAGCGTAAATTCGCCGCAGCACTGCTGATGCTCCATTTTTCGTCGGCGGAACCCAATACCACTATTGGACAGCAAAACGAAGATGACTATGGTGACGCTAGCGGCTGGTGGTGGGGCAATAATCCTGTCTACAAGCCATCTTCAATGAACGAGGAAGAAGACGCGGAGCCGTTCGATCCACTTTTCCTCACTCAGGCACAAAAGGCGCAAGCTGCCCAGCAAATGGCAAAGCTAGCCAAGGTGGAAGGTGCACCCAATTACTTTGCCAAGATCGTTCTTGCCTATGCGCAAAAACACCCTGCCGATCCTAGAGTGCCGGAAGCACTTCACTACGCCGTCAAATCCACTCGATATGGCGTGACGGACGACAACACAACTAAATTCTCGAAACAGATGTTCCAGATTCTCCACAGCAAGTACAAAGGAAATACCTGGACGAAACAGACTCCCTATTGGTATTAGATTATGATTTTTGTCGAACACACGGTGGAATTCGAGGGCGATTTGCAAAGCGCCTGGGATAAGCTCGTCGATTGGAAAACGATGCCCTCCTGGGACATCTTCATTGACGAGATTCAGTTTGACGGTCCATTAAAAAACGGCGCGCGAGGGACCATGAAATCGCGCGACGGTCACGTTTACGACCTGGTCGTGACCAAACTGACGCCGCTGAGCGACTACAGCGACGAAGCCAAAATTATGGGCTCGACCTTCGTTTTTTATCACGAACTGAAAGAAAAGGCGCCCGGCACGATTGCAATGCGTTTCACAATTTCTGCCACAGGGTTTATCGCTTTCATATTCCAGTATCCGATTAACAACGCGCTGGCGCAAAAACTCCCTATTTTGATGAATAATTTCAAACTGCAGTACGAAGAATCAAAACAGCAATCGCCCACATAATCAGAAGGAGCCGAATTTATGTTGTATCGAAAATTAGTGTGCGCAGCCGCCATGGTGGGCTTGTCCATCGGCACGTGCTCTCAGCCTTCGATTGCTGATAATATTTCTGCTCCAATGAGCGGCGGCATCACCATCGATATCCCGAATGGCGCAACCCGGTCAATGCTGACGCTGAATCAGGAAACCGTCACCATGGACATTTTCCCTGAGCGCTGCATCACGACCGCAAGATTTAACATAGTCAATTTGTCGCGACCGACTACCCTGGATATCGGTTTTCCAACCAAAGATCTGGGCGGCTCGGATTTTTATAAAGTCGAAGGCTGGTTGAACAGCAAAGGAATGAGGTCGCAGCGCAAAGCTTTTGCGCCGCGCTGGACTGACGTTCCTCCGCACCGAAGAGGTCCGGGCTGGATCGTCTGGTCGGTTCATTTCCCGTTCGGGCAAACGCAATACATCGACGTTGCCTACGAAACAAAACCGGCGAAAGCAACGGCATTGAACTATGGCTTGGGTGAGATTGAAGATCCGAAATACAACCGCTTCATCGAAGACAATGATTTGCGGCACATCCAGTATGTGATGTACAGCAAAGACATCTGGAAAGGACCGATCGGAAAGGCTGATGTAACGGCGAAATTCCACAGACCTTATACGAAGGAAAACGTCATCATTGCTGCCCGCCACATTGCTTCCGACCGTTCGAAAGTGCGCTGGCATTTCGAGAACCTCTACGACAATGACAAACCGAAATTGGGTTTAAACACATTTGAACCACATGCGGTGGCATTAGATTTCTCGGCAACAAAAACGTTGAGAGAAGTAACCAGTGCCGCCCGCCGCGAATTGGAAAACGATCCGCTCGATCCTTATATGGTGAGCTTTCTGGGCGAGTGCTACGCTACGGACAACCGCCGCCAGGACAAGCTGAATCTCATCGCCAACTTCCTTTCAACCAATACGAAGTATCTGGCAGATTACGCCAGAGACCACAACGAGATCGTGCGTGAGCTAACGATTGAAACCTACAGGCTCGCTGACGAGATCAACTCCCCGCAGACGGTAAGACAACACAGATACGCTCTTCGCACGCTGGCGAAAGTTTGCTTGAACTACGAGAAGACGCACAGGCCAGTGCCAATGACGGCAAGCGCCAGAACAAATATCTGGAGACTTGAAAATCTGCTGGAGAAAACCGATCCGGTCAGAGTCGCTCGTTACGAAAGAAGACGCCGCTAGTTGATCGATTAAAACTGCCATCCGATTGCACTTGCGGCGGCAATGTTTCCTCCACTGACCATCGTCATCGGAATGCCGATTGCTCCAACAATTTGCATGCGTCCACTATGTGAGCGGTGAGCCATTGAGAGGGCTGTAGCAGCCTGTCCACCATAATAACCTCCACCCAAATTGATTGTGCTTTTGCCTGGGTCTGGAATTCTTATGGTGGCAAGCATAGCGGTTGCTGCGGCCACGCCCTGATTTGCACCTCTTTGAACTAAATTCATCTCGCGCCGCAATTGCTGGTTGAGCTGGCTGGCGACTGAATTTGTATAACTTATGGACTGGGCAAAACGCATGTCGGTATAGTTTTGCGCCTGCGTAAATCGCTGATCAGTATAAGCATTAGATACACCACAGCAATCAACCATCATGCCGGACAATTGGGAGACATTTACTGCATCGGTAGGGGCTATACCAGCAGCAACATTAGTAACCCGTCTTTCGCTGCCGACATTACCTACGGACACCGTATTCGCCGAAGCAACGCTACCAGTTCCAAGCGCGACACCGTTTGCAGCGGACTGTGCACCAGTGCCTAGAGCAGTTCCAGTAGGACTAGCTTGCGCTCCAGAGCCAACTGCCGTACCCAAAACATCCGCTTGCGACCCAGTGCCGACTGCCGTGCCCAAAACGTTCGCTTGCGCAAAATTTCCTACTACAGTTCCTAAAGCATTAGCTTGCGCTGCATTGCCAACTGCCGTACCCAAAGCAGCGGCTTGTGCAGCATTTCCAATCGCTGTACCTTGCACCGCAGACTGAGCGAAATTACCGATAGCTATACCTTGTGCTGCCGCTTGTGAAAAATTGCCTATGGCAGTGCCGCTCGCCGCAGCTGAAGCACTTGCCCCGGCCGCAAAGGCATTGGCCCCATTTGCAATGGCACTGGCGCCAAACGCCGTAGCGCTGGAACCGCCAGCTTGGCTTCCAGTTCCAAATGCTGATGTATTGATGCCCGTTGCTCGGCTGCTTTGCCCGAAGGCGCTGCTCGCAGCTTGAGTGGCCTGTGAATCAAATCCAAATGCAGATGAATTTGTTCCTGTAGCACGACTCTGCCTGCCCGTTGCAGTGCTCGATGCTCCTGTCGCCTGCGCATCATTTCCAAGCGCCGTCGAATCAGCTCCCGTTGCTCGACTGGCTCTTCCCACACCTGTGGAATTCGCTCCTGTCGCTCTACTGTTTT
>JADYYD010000001.1 GCA_020853845.1 Candidatus Melainabacteria bacterium | reverse complement strand
TTTTCGCTCGGCAAGCCGCATTTTTCGTGCGTCGCTCGGCGCTTTGCCAGCGGCTTCCAGTGTTTTGTGAAAGCTGCGCTAAGAGTTTTTTGCTTGCATGCAAATTCGATTGCAGTGCGACTCAGTTTTTGGTTCTCTTGGCGACCGGCTCGCTGTCTGTGTTTCCAGCCCAGACCACTTTATGAGATCCGTTACCTATTAGTATTTTTGAATTCAAAAATAATCACAGCACTTTGTTCTTCTTGTTCGGAAATCCTAAGCTCTAACCTGTTCTTATTTCTTCTCTCGCCAAAGTATTTCGTAACCAGTCATCCGGCCCGCAATTCCAACCATTAACTTGCCTTGAAAGAGGTAAGAGAAAAACCGGATCGATTTTTTGGTTTTATGCAAAGACCCGCGGGACTGTTGCAGCACATACTCCGAAAGCCTTGGCTCGCCTGGTTTACAAGCGAGACTAGCGCCGACCGGCGTGGTGTAATTGACTAGCATGTGCGCGCAGAGAAAACGCGTGCACGTATGCGTAAAGAAAGGACGGGGCTCAACTCAAGGTCCCCGACAGGAAACATCGCTATGAAAGCTCTAGCTGAATACGCACTGGATGTGGGCGAGCGCGAAGGCGCCACCTACGTCGATGTGCGAATCATCGATCAGAAGTACCAGCACATTCAGACCAAAGACCTGACTGTGGCTGAGTTCAATCAAGGCACGTCGTCTGGTTTGGGTGTGCGGGTTATTGCCGGAGGCGGCTGGGGTTTTGCATCGACTGCAAAACTGACCAAGCAAGCTGTGGCAAAAGCTGTGAAGGAAGCGGTCAAAGTGGCGCGTGCCTCGGCCACCTGTCTTTCGGAGCCGGTCAAATTCGCTCCTGAGCCGGTCTACGTCGCTGAATGGGTTTCGCCTCACTTGGTCGACCCGTTTACCATCTCCACCGAAGAAAAGCTCGCTCTGCTCTTCGACTGCGCCAAGACCATGCTCGCCGTCCGGGGCGTCACCCTGGCGGGCGGCTCGCTGTCCTTCATTCACGAGGTGAAGTATTTCGCTTCGTCCGAGGGCAGTCGCATCAAGCAGACGAGCATCCGTTCGGGCATCGGCATCGAAGCCAATGCAACAGACGATAACGACCGCCAGCGGCGTTCGTGGCCCAATTCGTTCGGCGGGCAGTACGAGCTTGCCGGCTGGGAAATCATCAAGCGCTGGCCGATCAAAGACCACGCTCGGCGCATCGCCGACGAGGCTGTGCAACTGCTGACGGCGCCGGTCATGCCCAAGGAGAAGAAAGACATCATTCTCACAGGCAGCCAGCTCGGACTGCAGATTCACGAGTCCTGCGGCCACCCCAGCGAACTCGACCGCGCTCTGGGTTGGGAAATCAACTTCGCCGGATTCAGCTTCCTGACTCCGGAGAAGCTCGGGCAACTCCAGTACGGCTCGCCCCTCGTCAATCTGGTCGCCGACGCGACCGAGCCGACCGGGCTTGGTTCATTCGGTTTCGACGATGAAGGCGTGCGCGCCAAGCGCACTTACATCGTCAAGGATGGCATGTTCGCGGGCTACTTGAGCTCACGCGACACCGCTCACCTGGTCGGTCTGGAAGCATCGGGCGGCGCCATGCGCGCAGAATCCTACGCTTACGCGCCGATCATCCGCATGACCAACATCTCGCTTCTGCCGGGCAACGCGGGCAGTCTCGAGGACCTGATCAAGGACACCAAGGACGGGTATCTCTTCGACATCAACAAGTCCTGGTCCATCGACGGGCGCCGCTACAACTTCCAGTTCAGTTGCGAGGCGGCCTGGGAGATCAAGGACGGCAAGCTCGGTCGCATGTTCAAGAATCCCAGCTACAGCGGCATCACGCCTGAGTTCTGGAATTCATGCGACGCCATCTGCTCGGTGGAAGAGTACGTCAACTGGGGCGTTCCCAATTGCGGCAAAGGTCAGCCGATGCAGACCATGTGGACCGGACACGGCGCGGCTCCTGCACGTTTTTGCAACGTGCAAGTGGGCATCGCCACGGCGGAGTAAGGAGGCACGAGATGATCACTGAAAAGAAAGCAAAACAGATCATCGACGGCGCTATCCGATACGCCCGTCGTAAGGTGGATGGCATCGAAGTGACTCTGCACGGTTCCAACATCGCCACGTCGCGTTTCGCCCAGAACGGCATGACGCAAAATCAGGCTCCCGTCAGCGAGACGATTTCCGTGCGAGTGCTTCGCAAGGGGCGTCAGGCTCGCTTAAGTGGAGACGACCTGGGCGAAAAGGCTGTGCGTGCGCTCATCGACAACGCCATCATCGCTGTGGGCCTTCTGGAAAAGGACGCCGACTTGCAGCCTTTGGTCAAGCCTAAGGGCCGCAAACTCAAGGCCGTAAGCCGCTTCGACCGCAAGACCGCCAGGATGTCGGCCATGGACCGCGCTCACGAAGTGCGCAAGGTCATCGACGTTGCTCACGCGAAGAAGCTCATTGCCTCCGGCGTTTACGCGACGGGTGAGACTTACTCCGCGCTGGGCAACTCGGCGGGTCACTTCGTCTACCACAGCGAAACGTCCGCGGAATGCTCGATCACGATGACGGCTCCCGATTCGTCCGGCTGGGTGAAAGCTCAAGCGGTGAAGGCGTCCGAAATCGACGTGCGGCAACTGGCTGAACGTGCCGCCGACAAGGCGCTCATGTCCGCCAATCCGCGGGAAGTCGACCCCGGCAAGTACACCGTCATTCTGGAACCGGCAGCGGCGCTCGATATGATAGGCCAGCTCTGGTACGCGTTTGCCGGAACGAGTCACGTCGACAAGCTCTCCTGCCTGCTCGGCAAGCTCGGGCAGAAGGTCTTCGGGGACAACGTCACCTTCTGGGATGACGTCGCGCACAAAGACCAGTCCGGAGATCCTTTCGACGGCGAAGGTCTGCCCCGGCAGAGCCTCGCTCTTGTCGAAGACGGCGTCGTGAAGAACTTCGTCTACGGTCGCCGCAGCGCCAAGGCGCTCAAGTGCGAATGCACCGGACACGGGCTCACCGAGCCGAGCGCCATGGGTGACTACCCGAGCAACATGGTGATGAAGGGCGGCGATTCGTCTCTCGACGAGATGATCAAATCGACCGACCGCGGCATTCTCGTCACCCGCGTCTGGTACGTCCGCGAAGTGGACCCGACCACGATGTTGATTACCGGCCTGACTCAGGACGGCACTTTCCTCATCGAGAACGGCGCCATCAAATGCGGTATCAAGAACATGCGCTTCAACGTCAGCGTCATAGAAATGCTCAACAGCATCGAGGCGCTGTCCGCTGAGGCTCGCACCGCTGGTGAAGAGGCTCCGACGGCCGTGATGCCGGCACTGAAAGTGACCGGTTTCAACTTCACCGAGCGCACGTTGTTTTAGCCAAAAATCAACCTATCAAAATCCGAAAGGAAATGTGACATGGTTACTTGCACTGCCAAGCCTCGCCTTCCGGGCGAGCGGGTGGACGTGGTTCTGGGCGCCGGTGGCGTCAAGGGCTTCGGACACATCGGCGTCTGGAAAAAGATACTGGAACTGGGCATCCCGGTCGGCACCGTCACTGGTGCCTCGGTCGGTTCCATCATCGCTGCTTTCGTCACCAATGGATACGGCGTCGAGGAATTGACGCGCGTTTTCCATCGCGGACTGAGCAATCGCATGGATATCGCCACCATCATCAAAGCCGTCTGCTGGGGCGATCCCGTCTCGGTGGCGGTCGGAGGTCTGATGGACCTGACTGTGCCGATGCGCGAGATGGTCCGCGAGTTCGGACTGAAGCCGAACCCGCAGCTCAAGATCGTCGCGTTTGACCTGATTGCAAAAGAGCCCGTCGTCTTCGAAGGCGAAGACTACGACCTGGCTACCGCACTCACCGCTTCCTGCGCGCTGCCCTCCGTGCTGCGTCCGAAGTGGTTCATGGACGGCGCTCGCATGCGGCTTCTGGCCGACGGCGCGCTCTTCCACTACAACCCGACCTGCTTCTCGACGGCTCCCGCCATTGTCAGCACGCTCAAGCCCGCTTCCGAGTGGCCGCGCGGTTTCATGTACCCGCTCGATGCG
Source organism: Candidatus Melainabacteria bacterium (assembly GCA_020853845.1). Lineage (GTDB taxonomy): Bacteria > Cyanobacteriota > Vampirovibrionia > Obscuribacterales > Obscuribacteraceae > QKMZ01. Next base: position 19,513 of record JADYYD010000001.1, on the reverse strand, counting down.
TATTTCCATGCGCGCGAGCTGTACTTCCCGATCGCCGGACATCGCCGTGTCGTCGACCCCCATCTGCACATCGTTGTCGATTGCGGTCTGCCGGACGTCGCCGGTCTGAACTTCGGCGTCTCGCCGGAGACTTGCGAGCGCATGATCGAGGACGGTTACAAAACCGCACATTCCACTCTCACCGATGCCATCGCCAAAGGTCGGCTTCCCAAGCCGGAAACAGCGGCGGCGGATGTTTGAGGCGGCGGTTCCATCCGTCCGTGCCTGCGCCTGCTTAAACAGTAGCTCATGCTAAAAGCCGCCGGCCGATCCATAGTGACCGGCCGGTGCGCCCCCACACGAGCAGGTAAGTCATGGTTCAAACATCAGACGCGAAGAAAGTAGATGCAGATACGGTTCGCAAAACCAGAGCCGCGCGCGTTCAAAACGACACGCGCCCGCTTGCCGGAAAAGTGGCTGTAGTCACCGGTTCCACCAGCGGCATCGGACTGGGCATCGCCACTGCCTTCGCGCGCAACGGTGCCGCGGTTTTGCTCAACGGGCTGGGCGACGAGAAAGACATCGAAGAGGTTCGCAAGTCAATCGCCGACGAGCATGGTGTCGAGGTTCAATACCACGCCGCCAACATGCAGAATCCGAGCGACATCGCGAACATGATCGACCACGCTGCCGAAATCTTCGGCGGCGTCGACATTCTCGTCAACAACGCCGGAATTCAGCACACCTCCCGCATCGAAGATTTCCCCGCCGAGAAGTGGGATCAAATCATCGCCATCAATCTGAGCGCGGCGTTTCACGCCATGAAAGCGGCGCTTCCAAAGATGAAGGAAGGTGGTTTCGGCCGCATCATCAATATCGCGTCGGTGCACGGTCTTGTGGCGTCGGTCGAGAAAGCCGCATACGTCGCAGCCAAGCACGGCATCGTCGGGTTGACCAAAGTGGTCGCCCTGGAAAACGCCGAGAACGGCATCACGGCTAACGCCATCTGCCCGGGCTGGGTGAGAACCCCGCTTGTGGAAAAACAGATAGAAGCGCTCGCCGCCAGGCATGCAATTTCGATTGACGAGGCGACGGTAAAGCTGCTCGAAGAAAAGCAGCCGTCCAAGCGCTTCGTCACCATCGAGCAAATCGGCGAAATGGCAGTCTTTCTGGCTGGTCCTGCCGCATCCAATATCACCGGGCAAACCATGGTGATGGATGGAGGCTGGGTGGCTCGATAAAAATACTGCACGGCGCGGGCTGGAAACGGCAGCGCCGGCGGCGTTTGAGTAAATGATTTGAGGCAAGGGCAGCGGTTTCGGTCGCTGCCTTTTGCTCTGTCGTATTAGCAGTCGGCACCATCGTTGGTGCCCTGCCGGAAATTCAAAAACAGAGGTGCGTCTTGTCTTTCGACTGATGACGCCCCTTTCAGAGCGGCGAGAGAAAGAAAACTGCCGTTCTGTAAAACAAACGCGCGTAAGCGCAAGAGGACAATCCTATGTTCTATCGCATCCTGAAGTTCGCCGGGCAGTCGTCCTACCTCCTTTTGGGTTGGCTGACCTGGCTGTGGTTCCACGGTGGTCTGAGCTGGGAGTTCAGTCTGAGCTGCCTGGCGGTGAGCGGTTTGTGGCTCACCATCACGGTGCTCGGCATGCGCCAGCTCTTCACCACCTACTTCGACCTGTTCTCCCGCCTCAAGGTGCTCCTGCCGCTCATCACGGGCGTCGCGCTGGCGGGTCTGGCTGTCTTCACAGCGCAGACAGACACGATTTTCTACGCCGCGGCAGGCGAGCTTATCGCGTGGACGGGTGTCTACATCCTCTACCGGCGCAACCGCCAGCAGTACATGATCAAGGGTCACGGTCCGCTGCCCAAGGGCACCTGGATCAACCCCTCGCAAGAGGCGCTGCGCCCCGGCGACCTCATCCTCACCTCCGGCCGCATCGCCACTCGTTTGCACGAATCGGTCGGTCACGGCGAGGTTGTGGTGATGGGCGAAGACGGCAGGCTGATGGCGTTCAGCTCGTACATGGAACACGGCACGGTTTATAACCGCGTCGAGGTCCTGACGCGCAAGCCGGAAAGCCGCGGACACTACGTGGTCATGCGCCTCGCCACGCCCCTGAGCGCCGAGGAGCTGGAGCTGATGCCCAAGCTCTGCAAGATCATGCTCAAGGAGAACGATCGCTGGCGCAACGAAGCGCGCGCCACTCGCGACAAGGTTCTCGCCTGGCTGCCGCTGCCCGGTTTCGTTAAGAACTTCATCAAGGCGAAGTTCAAGGTCACCGGCTACGACTGGTTCGGCCTGCTCACCGGTCGCCGCGCCGCCAGCCACTGGACGTGCATCGGCGCGTGCCTGGAGCTTTACGCCCGCCTGGGCGTGAAGACCAACCGCTACGGCACGGGTCTGCTCGGTCTCGGAACCGGGCTGCTCGACCCGATCATGCCGGTTCGCTTCCTGTCTGATCCTGCCTTCGTCCTGCTCACCGAAGAGGACAAGAAGGCGCTGGCAGGCGGAAATGCGGCGGCGACGGCGGCGGCGGTTTCGACCGGCGGCGCGGTAAGCGCGTAAGGTTAAATCTCCAGGGATTCAACCACAGACGAAACTGATTGCCAGGGCGGATCTACAATGGTTTTACCGTGCATGGTCTAACTTGCACTGTGCGAAACCGGCGTGGTCCGCCCTTCGGCAATGTCTGGAAAAGAAACGCATATAACGTCAAGGATGACAAACATGCCCAACGTAAAGCATGCGCAACGAGCCCTGCCAATCCGCTTGCGAAAGCGCTTTCGCGGTGCTCTCCTGGGTCTGGCTGCCGGTGACGCAGTAGGCACTACGCTCGAGTTCACATTCCCCGGTACCTTCGAGCCGATCACGAACATGGTCGGTGGCGGGCCGTTCGAGCTCGAACCCGGTCAGTGGACCGACGACACCTCCATGGCGCTCTGCCTGGCTGCCAGCCTGGTCGAGTGCGACGGCTTCAATGCCATCGACCAGATGAAGCGCTACGTGTTCTGGTGGCGCGAGGGCTACATGAGCAGCACCGGCACCTGCTTCGATATCGGCAACACCGTAAGCGCGGCTTTGTCGAAGTTCGAACGCAATCCCGCCGAAGCCTTCCACGGCTCGACCGATCCGATGACGGCCGGCAACGGCTCTCTCATGCGTCTGGCTCCTGTTCCGCTGGCGTTCTACAACGATCCCGAGAACGCCATCGCGATGGCGGCACAAAGCTCGCGCACCACCCACGGTGCAGCAGTCGCGGTCGACGCTTGCCGTTACATGACGGCGCTTATCGTAGGCGCCCTCAACGGCGCCTCGAAAGAGGAGCTGCTTTCGCCCATGTACAGCCCGGTCGAGGGCTATTGGCAGAAACATCCTCTCTGCAATGAGATAGCCGAGATTGCCGCCGGTTCGTTCAAGACGAAGGAACCGCCTGCCATCCGCGGCTCCGGCTATGCGGCGCATTCACTGGAAGCGACCTTGTGGGCGTTCCATAAGTCGAACGATTTCGTCTCGGGTGTGCTGCTCGCCGCCAACCTCGGCGAGGATGCCGACACGACGGCAGCCATCTTCGGGCAGCTCGCCGGTGCCTTCTACGGCATCGACGGGATTCCCTTCGATTGGGTTCTGAAGCTGGCTAAGCGCGACGAGATTCTCAGGTTGTCGGACGATCTCTACGAGATGTCGCACTGCCACTAAAAGTGGTGCCGCAAAACTTGCCGGGGGCTGAGAGCGTTCGGTCGATGCTGCCGCCAATGTTCTGAAAAATGTTCTCGGTCGAGTTGGAAATGAGCTGGAGAATACGTGTGAAAACGTTATCTCTGGCTCGTTTCCCTTTGAGCTTGTTTGTACTATAGCATGTCGCAGTATTGGTTTAAAAAATAGAAAGAACGAGAAGAGGAAGTGAAGCCGGACGCCTCACCCCTCTTCTCGCCTTCAGTCGTGTTAGGCGAATCGGCTGCGAATGCCTATGTCGTCGCCGACTGCTTCGCCGGATCGCTGCACGCTCAGGCGCTCAAGTATCGAGCCGGGTCGAAGCCCAGTTCTTTGAGAACGCCCGCCGGATCGGCAGACTTGTACTTGCCTGCGATGTAGCCGGCCAGCTCATGCCACCACTTCCAGGCGGATATGCAGTGGCTCATCGCAATCAGACCCTCGGTCGAGCCGAGATCCTTGATGCTGTCGGCCGCGTGGCGAACGGCATCGTCCAACTGCTTTGCGACGCGCTCGAGTTCGGCATGCGGCTCGACGTAACGGTTCGCGGCCAGATAGAGCGCTGCTTCGATCTGGCGGCGCTCTGCAATGATGCGTTCCGCCTTCTCGCTGTCACCGGCTGCAAATGCCTGTTCCACACGCTGGGTGAACTGCGGCACGTTGAACCTGCTTTTGGCCGCGTGGAAGTCGGACCACAGCGCTTCGAAGCGCGCCCGGATTTCGATGGCCGGCAAGAGGGCGGCTTCCACGGCTTCTTGCTCGGCTGTCGGCTTGATGAGCCGAACTTGCACCGAGGTGAAATTGGCGTTCGCAAGGGCGCCATTGCGGTCGCGCTTGGCGAGGAAAACCGCGCGCAGCGATTCGACCAGCCGGTCGCGCGACACGTCACTCACCTTGTCGAGCTCCTGCATAACATCTTTTGCTTCGTAGCTGGGGCTGTCGGTGATCATGACTTTAATTGCGGTCATCGCCATGAGGACGCTGCGATCGCTGCTTGCACAGTAGCGTTCGATGAAACTGTTGAGCGCAGAGTTGACCTCGAGCTTCGCTGTTCGCGTTTGGTAGATGCGCACGACGGAATTGACGTACCAGTTGCGCCAGGCATACTGGTGCAGGAGAATTTCCTCCCGCTTTTCCTGCGAAACGTTCTCCGCCAGCCGCTTTGCGTACTGACGTTCGTTGATGGCCGCGCGGGTTTTGTGCAGGTCGGCGAGCGCATCGGTTTCTTCGGCTGAAGCATCGAGATATCTCTGGACAAGCTGCTTCAGGGTGTTCTTCTCATCGACCGGCAGAGCCGCCTCGTCGATGATTTGAATGACGGTGTTCATTTTGTTTCCTATCTGCCTGAGAATGTTGAAAGAACACGCGCGTATGCTCAGGCGTTTCGCGTGTTCTTTGCGAGCTGTCCCGGCAGTATCGATCGGATTTCGCCGCATCAATGCGCCTTTTGGATAGCTCTTCTGCTTCCGGCTTCGGCCTTGTTCCAAGCAATCGTTTGCCTTTGAAGAAAGCTTGAACGTTTGTTGGAACGTATGTTCTGGATTTTGGAAGGAGAACGAAAAGGGAAGTCGGAATTACCTAGAACATATGGAAATTCGGCTGTATGCCGCAAGTGATTGTTTCCTTATTTTTTGCAGGGCCGCGCGCAAGGCAGTTTTCTCCGGCGATTGAAAATTGGTTTGTGTGCGGTTTGGAGCAGATCAAGCGCAGCGAGTTTTGCATTGGTCTGGAATCGAAGGCAAAAGTGGACTGCCGAGCCGGTCGCTGCTCAATCACTGCAACCGGCAACCGGACTCGTGATAGATGTACTACGGAATGTCGGAGGAGCGGTTCAAAAACCAAGTCTTGTGAGTGGAAGCAGGGAACGCAGCGCTTGCGCGCTGTGTCCCCTGCTTCAAGCGAATCAGCCTTGCGGCATCATCGCCGATGCTGCGTTATTCGGCCTTGTGAGGACCATCCGCACACTCGCAGTCACCGTAAGTCGTGCTGCCGATGAGCATCTCATCCTCACCTTCCACGAGGAAGGCTTCGGCTTTGCCGCAGTTGGGATGCTCGGCGACGATCTTGTGTTCGACGTTGGCCTCGAGGACCTTGTCGAAAACCACCTTGCCGTTGTGCTTGATGCGCACGTGCATGGGTTCTTTCGGCGTAACTTCCAGACGCATGGATTTTTTCCTTTCGGCCGACGCTCTGTGCGCGTCGGGCATTAGTTGTTGTCAGCCTGTTTACTCGATTTCGACGATCACAGTCGCACCAGGCTCGGCGTCCACGAGAGCAGGATGCTCCGCGATGACGGTCGAACCTTTCTTGGCGATGACCTTGCAGCCGTCGTAGGCGTTCACCTCCGAGCCTGCATAGGCAGTGACTGTCGAGCCGTACTGCGCGATTACCAGCGAGCCGTCCATGGCTTCGACGTGAGAGCCTTTCTCGGCCCAGACGTACGAGCCCTTTTCGGCAATGATGTAATCGCCGGCCTGCGCGGTGACAGACTCACCGGCGCCGACCGTTTTCTTCACCACCTGCGGTGCGGCATCGGCGACCTGTACCGCCGTGGCGGCGAAAGCTGAAGGAGCCGCTATGGTCGAGATCGCGATGGCGACGCCGATGGCGAAGATTTTGAACTGTCTCATGTTTTCTTTTCCCTGTTGTTTAGGTGCTGTTGAAAGCTCCGAATCTTTTGAACAGGGCGGAATGGCGCTTACCAAACACTGAACGCAAAGGAGAGATGATCCCCTTCACCAAACTTTGCTGCTTCCGTGAGACGCGGTTGCAGCGCGCATTTCCTTTCTGCAGCCCGGCGCTCGCAAGCGCTCGGGATGAAAGATCCGGAGAAGGCGACCCGAGGAATTCTCTTGAGCGAAAGCCAAGTTCCTCAGATCGACTTATCCGGATACCACAGCGCATCGCGTGTCAGGCTTACGCCTTGACGTTGATTCTGTTTCGACGCTCTGCCAGCGAGATGACCTTGCCTGTGCGGTTGTAAACGCCGGGCTCAGCCGCGTTTGGCACAGCCGGTCTGAAAACGGCGACAGCAGGTTGGTCGGCAAAAGCGGCTGCCTGAGCCTGACGCCGTTCTTCTTGAGAAGGCATCACGTCTTCGTCGAGGGCGCCGCGATTGACTGCCCAGTTGCGATGAGCACTGCGGCGAGGCGTCGGTTGCCAGCGCGGGAAAGCCTCTGCGCCGGCGGCGAAAGCGCTTGTCGTGGCGGGTTCGCGCCCGGCGTAGTTGTCGTCGGCGTAGATTGCGGCATAGTCGGCGGCGAAGGGCCAGATGCCGTCGCGAGCGTCAGGTGCTTGCCGATAGTGGTCGAGCTGCCGGCCGCGCCGCAACACCGCTTTTACATCACGGCGCAGGTGACGCCACTCGCTGCGCGTGTACGGACCTCGGCGGGCGACATTGTCGTCCTCCAGCGATTCGGCGCGCTGCTTGAGCGTCTTCACTGCTGCATCGAAACGGCTGAGCGGCAGGCTGAAACCACGCATGAGCGGGTTCGTGATGCCGGGCTTGCCGATGGCGCGAGCGAATTCGGCTTGCAGTGCCTCGACTTTGCCGAGCGTTCTCAACGGTCGCCGGCGAGACAGACGGTACAGCGCTTGCTCGCCGAGGATAAAAAGCGCGATGACGGCAATCGCCGCTATCAGCACGCAGATGACTGCGAGCGCTGCAATTGCGGCCCAGTTCAAAGCTGTGAGAATGAGCATCAGAGTTTCCTCTCATTGCGGAGCGGACTGCTAAGACAAGTCACGCATCACATTGCATTTGGCGTGGAGTCAAACTCCAGCCGCTGGTGTGAAATCCTGCCCTGTAACAGCGTGCGTCTTGCCTCCGGCAACCGATTGTTGCAGTGACGCAAGAAGCACGTTGAATTCTATTTGGGTAGGATGAAGCAGGAGATGGTCTGACAGGCGAGAGATAAACTGAAAACGAAGATCTCCAGCCAAGCAAAACAAATGGGCGACTGGAAATACTTATGACCTCAAAATCAGCTTAATAAATGTCAAGGTGTTGTTCGACCCACGTATTTTCGGCGTCACGCTTGCGGCCAGCTTACGCTAGGTGTGGTGAGAACAGGCTAAGGAAGCGCGTTGTAACACAATGTACGAAGTTTGAACTGATACTTAATTGCGCCTCAGCGATTTCCCGAAGCAGATTGTTTGATGGATGCTTGCGTATTTGTTTGATGGAAAACCGCATGCTGAGCGTCTTTTGCAAAAACGGGCCAAGGGTGGCAGGCGATATGTTTTCCGGCGTTTGTATGTGCCAATTGAATGGCGCGCAGCAACTGCGTATCGCTCGAACGCGCAAATGCTACTTTTACATCCGGCAACAGGCCCACCCCCTGGATCGGTAATCCTGAAGGGCGAAAGAATCGCGCCGATGTGATTTTGATTGAGGTGCCGTTGTCGAATTCCCAGACTTGCTGCACCACGCCTTTGCCGAATGTTTTCTCGCCGATGAGAAAGGCGCGGCCATTGTCTTTGAGCGCTCCGGCCAGCATCTCGGCGGCGGATTTGGATTCGCCGTTGACCAGAACAATTATGGGAATGCGCGGGACGATGCAGGCTTCGCGGCTGAGAATGACTGTTTCTCCGTCGCGCGTGCGGCTGGCTTGGTGGGCATCGACCGAGAGCGTTTCCGTGTAGCCGAGCGCGTCTTCGCGTCCCACCATTTTGACGAAACCGCCTGAATCGACGAGCATTTGAAACACTGCAAAAGCGTCATCGATACTGCCTCCCCAATTGCCGCGCAAATCGAGGATGATGGATTTCTGAGAGGCGAATTGTTTCAAGGCTGCGCGTGTTTCATCAACACAGGCGCGCGCGCTGAATGTCCGTATCTTGATGTAGCCGATGGAATTTTTGAAGGTTTTTGCCGCCACTACGTTATGAGCGCAAGACTCGGTTTTGCGCTCACCGGTCGAATGCACGTCGCGGAAAAATGTGTATTCGTCTGTAAGCGAATCGAGCATTGCTGCGCAGGCGCTCTCGTAGTCGACGCTGGTATGCAGCTTGCCGTGGTATTTGCTGCGCCACGTTTCGAAATTGCGCAGGCGTTCTTCATAAAGGAAATTCTGCGAAGCCAGTTGCCAGACTCTTTCGTACTGGGTCTCGAAAGCATCGTCGTTTTGCTTCTTGGACAATAGGGCAATTTTTTGCGCGCTCTGCGCGTTTCTCGTTTCGCTTTGGTTGACATTTGCCGAGAAAACAGGTGAGGATGCGCCTTGAGACGTGTTTAGTAAAACTGAAATAGTAATGGCTGCTGCGAGCGCTGAATAGGACTTCACGGATTCTTCTCTGGCGACGGTCTACCGAAAGCGGCTTTGCAGCCGCCTTATAGCGGATCACTTCGACTCTGGAAAAATGCGGACTAATTGCGAACTGTCTGTATTGAAGGTCTGCCGCTCCCTGAAGAGCGGTGTTACCGGTTTGAATTTTGACTTAGAGTCGATGGTGACTGCTGTCTGACGATCTGTGTCCGTGCACGGATATTACTACTATTGCACACAGTCTGAATTCTGGCTAGATCCGAATTGGCGATGTGTGGTTGAAACTGAGACGGGCAGCCAGATGTTCCAGGGTGTGTTGGGCGAATGTGCAGGAACAGCGCCTTTCCAATCTGGCACAATCGAGGCTTTTGATTGTTTGGAAAACAGCTAAAACATCCGTGGTGGCGCGATGTTCTTATATACTATAAAACGTAGCAGGCAAGGCCAAAAAAGACTGACGCTCAAAGCAGGGGGATTTCGAATGAACGATTACCCCTCGCTCCAGCGCCAGTCTGGTCGCATTAGAGGCGCAGCGCCAACCAACTTTTGCAAATTGGCTGAACGCTGCGCCTCTTTAGTGACGGAAAGTGCGACCTCTTACCTGTTGTTCGCGCCTAGGCCTTGACCAGCAAGTCGGCGAAACCGACCGGCTGCATGCCCCAGTGCGAGGGATAGGCGGCGATGTGATTGGTGCCGCCGTCTTCGTCATTCGGCTCGTCCTGCTTGCAGACGCCCTTCGCCTGGTCGATGAGACTCTGCGAAGGTGCCATGCCACTGCAGGGGCGAGCACGGAATGACAGTCCACTGATGAGCGTACGCTCGCGTTGATCTGTCATGATTTTCAATCTCCTAGGATGACTTTTGTTGTCACCGTCCATGGTGCCGCCTCCGAAAACCGGACGACGCAAGCTTTCGCCTGCGCCGCCCAGTCTCGAAAGAAGCACAGTGGCTAGAGCCTAGCGGTTGTACGCCGGGCGGACGTAGGCCGACACGCAGATGCCCGCCGCGTTGTAGCGCAGCGTCACCCGCGTGTTGCCGTCGTCCGTCACGAACGACTCGCGGCTCTTGGGCTTGCGCGCCTGGTCCGGCGAGAGGTCGGTCATGAAGACCGGGTCCGTCTCGACGTCCAGGAAGCGCTCGCGCCGGGAGCTCTTGCGCTCCGCCGCGATCTTGGAGTCGCGGTTGTAGCGGCGCTCGTCGGCCCGCATGCGCTCGTGGGCGCCGAACTTGTCGCCCCCGAACTTGCCCTTGAGCTGCTTGCTCTTGCCACCGGTCATGAGGATAAACACCATTCAGTCGTGTCCTTTCGTTGAGTGAACACAGGCCGGCGATGATGCACCGTGCACCATCGTCGGTTCTTGATTTGCTGCCCGCTTCTATCGCATCGGCTTTGCCTTGCGGCGCGGCTTCTGCTTAGTGAGCGGGCAGCGGCTTGCCGGCGACCGGGGTTAGCCGATCTCCGGGACTTCTCCGCCGTTGGCGTTCTTGTAGCCCGAGTCCAGGTCGAAGAACATGGACAGGAAGGTCGTTTCGAACGAGCCCGACGGGAGCATGTTCTCGAAGACGACCTCTTCGTTGCCGGCCTTGTACGAGAAGTGCGAGACTCTCGCAAAGAGCGACCGCGTCGGACCCTCCTTCCAGGGCTCGAAGTAGCGCTTCGCGACCGGGTTGTACAGTCGGAAGAGCCGCTGCTTTTTCCGGTTGTAGTCACCGGGCAGCGCCTGCGGGAAGTGCTTTCCGTAGAACTCGATCGCCCGCGGCTTGTTGACCAAGAGCGGGATCACGGCGTCGGCGGTCAGCTCGGGCATTTCGCCCCGCATGTACTTGGCCAGGGTCTTGTTGTACCAGAACGCCTGGATCGCGCCGATCCAGAGCGAGAACTCGCGCGGCAGCTTCTGAGCCACCTGGTCCAGGTTGCGGTGAGTCGCCGCCTGGGTTACGAGCTGGAACTCGATGGGCATGTTCACGCGAACGTGAACCGGCTCCTTCGTTCTCTCGCCCCACCGTTGCCGGTTGGGACCGTGCATGAGGATCTGGTGCATGTCCTCGAAGTGCGAGTACTGCACCGAGAGGTCCGCACCACGCGCACGGTCACGCTCGAACTCCTCCCACGACTTCGCCAGTGCGGCGCGCACTTCTTTGGCGAAATCGCTTTCATCCGGGGCGCCCAGGGTGAGGCACATCCGGAAGGCAGCCAGGGGACCCTGCTGCAGGAAGGCGTAACCGAGCAGGTCGTTGGTCTGGCACCGCCCACGGCGCTGCTTGCCGTAAGCGTTCGGGAAGAGCCAGTTGCGCTCTTCCAGGAGCCGGGCGTTCTCCTGAACGTAGCTGTGGATCTGCTCGGCGTTCATGCCGGGCACCGTGAGCTTGATCTTGAAGTGGTTGCCCTTGAGGTGGCCCAGAGACAAGGGCCCCGTGACGTAGATCGGATCTTTGATGAACCAATCGCGGCCACTCAGCTCGTGCGGACGGCACAGCTTCTTGACGGCAGCCATCGCATCCTTGCCCTCCGGAGAGTTGAGGATTTCGATGACGAAGCCTTGCGCCGTGACAGCCGTTCTGTCTTTGTTGCCGGCGTAGGTGATGCGCACCTCGAACCCGAGGTCACGAAGTTGGGCCTTGAGCAGCCCCTCCGTGTGTCCCGTCGTCAGTCCGCGCTTGCAGCACGTCACACGGATGTGCTTGGTCTTCGCGGGTGGGTTCGCAATCTGATCAGCGGTGAGGTTGCTCACGGAGTCTGCCGTGTACATGACCCCGTCGAGGTTGACTTCACGGACTTCGAACGTCTCGTGCGTCTTCTTGAGCAGGGCGCTGGGTCGCGTTCCCTGCTTGCGAAGATACCGGTAGAGCTCGTCGTCGGTGAATTCCCCGCCGCTCGGATAGATGAACTCATTTTGAGTCGACATGGTATACCATCCTTTTCGTTTGTGGGGGCGCCCGTACGCACTCGGTCGAGTACGCCGACCGCCCCTATCAGGACGATGGAGGCTAGTTGCCTACAGATGCTGTGACGTTGTTACGGACGCCACTCGCTTGAAGCCGGGCACAAGGCGAGGTAGTTGCGAAGCTCATTGAGATTGGTCATGTACAGGACCGGAGGGTAGCCGTCGTCGCTGAGACGAACGACTTCCTGCGGGTCCACGTTCATTTGCCGATCGATGAGCGCCGCCTTCATGCCGAAAGCTAATGCGCCTTTGATGTCCGCCGTCAGGTTGTCGCCAACCATCAGGCATTCATCGGGGCGCACACCGAAGCGTCTGCACGCTTCTTCGAAGATCTCCTTGTCCGGCTTGGCATGCCGAACGTCGTAGGAGCAGACGATGTCGCGAGGGTTGAAGTACCGACTGAGGACAGTGTCGGAGAACAACCGCTCGGACGGGAAGGACCACAAGTTGCTGATGATGCCCTGATCGAAACCCAGCGACTGCACGAAATTGAGCAGGTCGTCGACTTCCGGGAACAGGGCGATGCAATTTTTCTCCTTGCCGATCAGGACTCGGAACGAGCGCAGGCGCTCGGCATCCAGGTCCCACCCGAACGTCGTCGAGGCTTCGTGAGCGAAGATTTCGACGTCGCTTGTCGGGTTCGTCAAGCAGAAACGAAGGAAATCACCAGTCGGAATGGGATGCCGGTTGGCACCCACAGGCAGCAGGTCCGGTGAAAGGATTTGCTGTGCCTCTCCGATTGGCTCGCGGCAGTGGCTCATGCCCAGGGTCATCCACATGTCCCAGAAGACGACCTTGGGGCGCCACCCCTTGAACAGTTTGATTACAGACTCGTTCATATTTGAGCTCCTTCAGCTTGAGCTGGTGAACGGCTTGCCGGAATGGCAGCGGTTCTGAATGGAAGGAGCCGTTTCGCTTTCGCTTTACCGAATTAGCGAGACGGTCAAGTGCCCGCCCACCCGCTGAGAACAATTCAGCGAGGGGCAAGCGCCCGTCTTTCGTGTTTGTGACTACACTCAGGTCGGGTTGGAACGCCCTTCTTTAGCGTCCCGATAGAAACCACATCAGCGGATCACGGGATCCAACTGAATTGCACCGACACGCCCTCGGGCATGCGGTAGCGGTGGTCTCCCTTGGTGAACGTCAGATGCCCGTGAGGCTTGTAACCGAGAGCGAGAACCGCTTCGGCACCGGCGCGACACGTCTTGGGCATGTGAGCCGGCAACGTGGCGACGACAGGCGTCGAGTCGGCTTGCTCCGCGGCTTTGAGCCCGGCGGGCGTGAACTTGACCTCGACGTCCTCGAACGATTGACGGCGCGTCAGGCGGACGGCCGTGATGTCGAGCGCGTGGTCGGCGTTGATGCCGTGGGCCACTGCGGCGAGGTCACTTCGGAATGCTTCCTCGGGGCTGACGGTCGACTGGCCTTCGTTTGTGAGGTCCCACCGACCATTGCCGGCGGTGGCGTTGACGAAGGTGAAGCCGACGGCGATGAGCTGCTCGACGAGAGCAACCACGCTGGCCGGAAGCAGGTGTACTGGAACTTTCGACATAGTTCTCCTTCTCCACTTTGCAGTGGTTGTCAGATTTTTCTACCGATGCGTTCACGCTCGAGCCTGTCCGCTCAAGCGCACGTTCAGCAAGAAAGAACACCCCTTCGCGCTTGTTGAGAGCGTTTCAGGTTGTTCGTAATTGCTGTGGAGTTGAGAAGGCACTATCCGGCGACACCACCTATGAACGCTTTTGGCACTCATAAGTTGTGCTAACCGAGACGTGCTTTGACAGCTCACTTAGTCTGCGAGTCGGACAGATACGCAGACGAAGGAAGCTGTCACACTTCGACATCACAAACTGGTCTTGCACAGATGAAGACGAAACGTTGAAGACGCAACCCACCAGACGTGAAGGTTCCAAGCACGGAGTGCTGGAGATATTTAGCTGGTAGCTGAAGCCTGGATTGATTTAAGGGCTTGTCTTGTCCGTTTTGTGCAAGAAGTAGAAGTGAATGTGATCTGACACTAATCAATTCGACAATTGTCAAGCAAGCCTTTTATTCAAAACGTGAACAGTTCTTGTTCTCCAAGCTCATGAAATAAGCTGTGATATGTAGCGCGATGGAGATCTAGTTCTCTTACATTTATTGCAGATGAGCGAGCGCTAATTTTTTCCCGGTTTTTCGTCCAAAACGCTTGTGTTGCAATAGTTTGCCGGTTCACCCCTCGGACCCGGTTTTCGGACAATAGCGCGGCTCTGCCAGCGCTTGGGATCGCGGGTTTTCCTTAAACGGTTAAGGATTACCATAGCGAGCGGCGGATTAGCTAGCTCTAATATGTGTTAATTCCAAAACTCGATTTCCACTCCGACACCCACGCTAAGTCCGGTGGGTCAGTTGTGCCATGTATATCGATTCGCTGTATCGGCCGATATATGGCGGATCTTCAGTTGTCAGTCTAATGACGGGCGCGCCCGAGATCCGAATTTCTCTTGCAGGGCCATGGATTTTGGTCCTTTTTGGGGATGTTGTGTTTCATTCCTGGTCTTTACTAAGTTCAAAATACTTTCTCAACTTTTCTTTCCCTGGAGACCTTTACCTAACCGACACCAATAACCCCGTCCACCCGACGGAAGCATTAGGAAGCGACTCCTCCAGAGTTGTTGAGATTAGTTCGGCGTTTGCAAGACGCTGATAAACAGACCCGTAAGGTCTTACCTTGCTGTCCCCGGCAGCTCAGGTATCCAGTCGACATTAGCATTAACCGCGCTCGTTCCCCCTTGCAAGAACGAGTGCATAACTGCGCGCGCTTATGTCGACCGGGGTCGACCTTAGCCGCCACTAGGAGAAAACTATGATTATTCACAAGAATGAAGATCTCGTGTATCTGACGGGCGCCAGCGAGGTCACGGAAACCCGTGAGCCCAAGAAGGCACTCGTCACTGTCGTCGAATCGCTGCAGGCGAAGGACAACCAGGTCGAAGCGGACTACCATCCCGAGACCGGCTCCGTCCGCATGCTCAGCACCGGCTCCGCCAAGGGCCTCTCGACGACGCGCTTCAACAATGACCCCAAGGGTCATGCGATGCGCACCATCCGCAGCCGCTCGATCGCCAAGCTCCTCGAGCTCAGCGATTGCGAAATATCCGCCCCCAAGGTGGATGAGCTGCCGTATGGCTATCGCGTCACGTTCAACCAGGAGCTCCACGTCCGTGGTCGCCGCACTGCCGTTCCGGTTCGCGCCGGTCACGTGCATGTGCACATGAAGAAGGACGGCACGGTCTTCCAGATCGTCAACACCCTTCGTCATGGTGATGCGCCTGCCGCTCTCGGCAAGCTCGTCACGCGCGCACAGGCGATCGAAGCCGCCAAGGGCGAACTGACCAACCTCCTCGCCACGGCGAAGCTCGCCGAGGAAGAGGCGCAGAAGAAGTCGGGTCTGGACGGCAAGCTGGGCGGCGTCGAGCTGCACAAGGCAATCGCCAACCTCGACCTGGCCAAGCTGCAGGACAGCGGTCGTCTGACGCAGCTCAAGGC
Organism: Candidatus Melainabacteria bacterium; assembly: GCA_020853845.1. Classification (GTDB taxonomy): domain Bacteria; phylum Cyanobacteriota; class Vampirovibrionia; order Obscuribacterales; family Obscuribacteraceae; genus QKMZ01. The sequence goes on along the minus strand of JADYYD010000001.1, from coordinate 4,076 downwards.
TGAGACGCGTCCCGTCATCGACAAGAGCTCGCCGACGGTGCAGCTCGTGTTCTCGGCGCACGACGACAAGCTCGATCCGGTCTACGAAGTTCGCCTCTCCGTGGGCGAGCCGCGCGTGTACTGGGGCTTCCTGGTTCACGCCAAGACCGGCGCCGTCTTGCACAACCGCAACTTGCTCCACTTCGCGAGCAAGAAGGCGGTTGCCTCCGGCGTGCAGATGAAGACGCTTTTTCGTGTCCCCGACCCGAAGAAGCTGATCGAGGAGCAGATCCGCGACGGCGTCATCGAGGGGCTGGCTGACCCGACCGTGCTGAAGAACGACTACATCCAGGTGTATGTCGGCGGCACCAAGAGCAAGCCGGTCAAGGCCAAGGCGGACGGAACCTTCAACTACGGCGCGAAGGATCCGGAGTTCCCTGCCGTGGCGGTGTTCTTCGCCGTCACCAAGCAGCTCGACCATCTCGTGAAGAGCGGGATGATGAAGAAGCCGTCGCGTCCGATTCCTGTCTACGTGCAGGATCCGGGCGTGCGCGACAACGCCTACTTCGACCCGTCCGACCCGCAGCTTCGCGGTGGTGTCGGCTCCGGGCTGAAGCGTGGTGGCCTCAACGTGCTGATCGCGCTCGACCTGAGCGTGATGTGGCACGAGTGCGGTCACTACATCGTGTTCCTGGTCACGCCCGGCAATGACCTGCCTGGCTCCGAAGGCGGTGCGATGCACGAGTCTTCGGGCGACATCATGGCTCTGGTCTTCGGATACCTCTTCCGCATCTGGTTCGCCAAGGAGCTGGGGGAGACGTTCGGGATCAAGGAAATGAAGTCGGACCGTCGGGTTGTCGGTGAGTATGCGCTGCCGCCGGACGGCATCCGCATCATCCGCAACAACCTGAAGACGCCGGACGACAAGACCGGCGAGGTGCACGACGACGGTCGCATCTCGGGCGCCGCTCACGCGGACCTGCTCGAGGCGCTGGCCGTCCAGGCGGGCGATGGGAAGGAAGAGGAGTCTTGCAACAAGTTCCTCGCCATCTACATGATGGCGCTGAGCCTGGTGCCTGCCCACAAGGTGACGTTCCGCGACATGCTTCGCTGCATGATCACCGCGGATCAGAACCTGAACGGCGGCGCCAACCGCAAGCTCATCGAGGACGCTCACGCTGCTCACGGCATCAAGCTGGCGAACAGCGCCGGCGGTGATACCAACACCGTCGTGATCGTCACCACTCGCCGTCGTCGTCGTCGGACCGCGTAACTTCGGTCTGACACGGGGCTGAGGGTAACATGCTCGACCTCCGGTGCAAGGCATTGCGCAAGCAGTGCCTTAATCCGGCGGTCGAGCCTCTGTTGCCTTTAGTTCTTTTTCATAACCTACGATTCCCGGTAGCAGGTTGTGAAATCTGCTTTAGAAAAACAAAGTGGTCTGCTTCCAAACCAGGCCACATAAAAGGGGAATTATGCGAAAACTGGTTATTTTCGAACTCCCCTTCCGCGGAAGGGACGAGTTCTTGCCGCTTGCCGGCCACCCGACCATGGACGTCAGTTGGGTAAAACCGCATGAGTACCGCGGCGGCGCCGACGTCATTATTCTTCCCGGCTCCGGGCGGACCATGTCCGATCTGGTGTACTTGCGTGAAAACGGAGGCGACAGGCTGATTCGCGAACATCTGGCTGGAGGCGGTACCGTCATCGGTATTTGCGGCGGCTATCAGATGCTCGGCGAGCGGCTCTACGACCCGTTTCTCAAGCAAGGCTCACAGGCGGAGCTCCCCGGAATCGGCTTGCTGCCGATCCAAACCACATTCGGTCCCCAGATGATGCAGGCGAAAACCAAAGCTCGCCTGCTGATGTCTTGCGAATCGACGCATGAAAACGGCGGTGAGGTCGAGGGCGTCGAAATTCGCTCCGGATACAGCCAGATCAATCCGGCTGTCGAACCCGGTGCGTTTTTGCCTCTCACCTGCATCATCGAGCGCGACTTCCAAGAGCCCGTGCCGCAGCCGGAAGCAATTCCCGTTGCCGACGGCAGTCTTGTCGACTGGAAGCCCGGTCAGGAAAAACAGGATGGATTGGTGTCCAAAGATCGCAAGGTCTGGGGTACTTACATTCACCTGATTTTTCATAACCCGGCTTTCCGCCGCGCGTTCTTCGCCACCATGCCGTAAGACCGAACCAACACTAAAGGGCACCTCCCATGCCGTCTGGCACCTCTGTTATCATGACGGCGGATACGGATTCGCAAGAAACCAAAGAATCAAGTGACCGCGCGTCAAAGGGCTCTCAAGTGAAACTCCTCGTTTTCGACATGGGACACGTCTTCGTCGATTTCGAGTGGGAAACCGTCTGTGAGGGCTTCTGCAATAGGGCAGGCATCACGTCCGAAGAGTTCAAGCCGATTTTGAGGCACATCGCCTCGCTCGGTTATGAATCAGGGCGCGTGCAAACTGCCGATGTCCTGCGCGAGATCAACGAGCAACTGCCGCAACTCAATCTTCTGGAAGACGAGTTTCACACCCTGTGGAACGCGACTTTCCGCGAGAACGAGGAGATGGCGGAACTGTTGCAGTTGCTCAAGCGCGATCGCCCCATCTACTTGCTCTCCAACACCAACGACAGCCACTACTCGTACCTCGAGCGCACGCACAACGTCTCACGTCACTTCGAAGAATTGATTCTCTCTTACCTGGTTGGCTCGTCCAAACCGGAGGAGGCAATCTACCACGAGGTGCTGAAGCGCAGCGGGCTCAAGGCGGAGGAATGTCTCTTCGTTGATGATTTGAAGGCCAACATCGAGGCGGCAAGCAAGTTGGGCATGAACACCATCCGCTTCGTCGGCATTCGCGACCTCAAGGAGCGCCTTGCTTCCTTCGGCATCGATTGCTGATTGACACGTTTCAGACGTTATGGCGAGCCGCTCCCCAACGCAATCGAGACGAACCCGAACGCAATCGAGCCGCTCCCGAATGCAATCGAGCTGCTCCCGAACGTTACTTCTTCCTCTTTAGCTCATCGCGCCACCGTCCAAGCGGTTGCCTGAGCTGAGCACAAGCGCTTCGGCGCTTGCTTCAAGACCTGGTGCGGCGTGCGCTGATTGCTTTCAGTGCATCGCCTCACCCGCCCTCTCATGGGCTGGAGAATTCATGAACCACGCAACAAACACGACCGCAGGCAAGTACCTGGTAGTCACCGGCATCTGTGCATTCAGCATCGACGCCGCCACCCCATTCCAGGCTGTGGAGGCGCTCAAGCAGCGCATCTACGAACGCGGTCAACTGCCCGAACATCTGACCGATCCGGAGATCGGCATGTCGCTCGTCGAGGCTCTGTCCGCAGGACGCCTCAATTTCATTGTCATGGATGCAGAGCGCACCCAACTTCTGGGCGGTGAGTTTCAGGGCAACTACGAGGACAAAGTCAGCCGCAGGCTGGCAAACAGTCTGAGGCAGATGCTGTCCGAGCATCTCTACTACCAAACCGATTACCGCACTGCATAAGCGGTCCTTCGGTTCGACACTCACATAAGACATGAGATTGGAGAATTTTGTGACCAAATCAATTGCGTCGTACCTCGTGTACGCTCTCATGGCGCTTGCCATGTTCGCTGTTTCTCGCGTTTTCGAAAACGGCGCCGAGCTCGTCGGTCTGTACTGGTCGGTCGCGTTCTTCGCGGTCGTCGGCATGGACTTCTACAAGAGCCAGGTCGTCGAAGGCGGTGCTTCGGAGATACCCGCCTACGTGTGCGCCAGGCGCGCACCCGCGGGCGTTTACCTCGACCAGTGGGGTTTCGTGCGCGTCGACTACTTCGGGGCTTCGAGCCGTTATCCGGCAGCCGGTGACGCTCCCGACAACGATCCCGTGTGCAACCGGCCGCGCAGCCTGGGCGACAATTTCGTCGACCGGTTCCTCGGCAACATCTTCGTTGCGCCGTTCACCCTGCCGGTCAAGCTCTACGAGGCGTGCAAGCGCTAAGCGCCAACACGCCACGCAAAGCAGCTAGTCGTGAGGTTATGCCGGAACGTCACGGCGTGAACAACTGACAGCCGGCACCAAGGGCGAGCCTTAGAAGCCACTCTCGAGCG